>DASXHQ010000115.1:0-17572 GCA_036488415.1 Rhizomicrobium sp. | reverse complement strand
TACATTGCCGACCGCGCCGGTTTGGCTTTCGCTTTCTTCGTGCCGCTTGTCTCCTATGTCTGCATCGCGATCTTTGCGCTCGCCGGCGCATCGCGTCGCGCGCGGATCGAAGACGCTCCGGTTTCCGGTTGAGGTCTGCTATGCGCACCACGCTCGCTGTCGCCGCCGCGTTTGCTTTGACGGGCATCTATGCAGCGCAGGCCACGCCCGATCCCGCGGGCGAGGTCAATGTCTTCATCGGCACCACAAATGGCGGCAATACTTATCCCGGCGCGACGCTGCCCTTTGGCATGGTAGCGTTCAGCCCGGAAGAAACGCCGCTGCCGGGCAGGAGCTATCCGATCGCCGCGCCAGGCGGTTACGAATGGCGCGTCAACGGCATCAAGGGCTTCAGCCTCACGCATCTTTCTGGAACGGGCTGTACGGGTGCCAGTGGCGACATCCCGATCATGCCGGTGACGCGGCCGGTGGAGATGTCGCCTTCAGCCGACGACAGCTTCAGCATGTATTCGAGTTATTTCAGCCACGACAAGGAGCGGGCATCGCCGGGCTATTACAAAGCGACGCTCGATAATGGCGTGAGCGCGGAATTGAGCGCGACGCTACGCACCGGCATCGCGCGCTTCACTTGGGCGAAGGACAAGGACGCCAATCTGCTCTTCCGCACGTCGGACTCCGAAGTCGGCAGCAGCAATGCCACGGTGAATGTCGAGCCGGAAAAGCGCGAAGTCACCGGCTCCGTCACCAGCGGCAATTTCTGCGGCTATCTCTCGCCCGACCGCCGCGAAAGCTACTATACGCTCTATTTCGTCGCCGATTTCGATCAGCCCTTCACGGCAGGCGGCACATGGCACGACATGACTGTCACCAAAGGCGCGCGCGAGGCGCGTGGCGGCACGAGTTATGGCGATCGTGGCCATCCGCCGGGCCGCAAGGGTTCCGGCGCATGGATCAGCTTCGATCCGGCGAAAACACCCGTGGTCAACATGCGTGTCGGCATTTCCTATGTGAGCCTCGCCAACGCGCGCGCCAATCTGGAAGCGGAAGCGCTGAAAGGTGTCACGCTGGAAAGCGTACGCGAAGCGGCGCGCAAAGCCTGGAATGCCAAGCTCGGCCAGATTTCGGTGAAAGGCGGCACCAAGGATGAGCGCACAGTGTTCTACACTGCATTCTACCATGTGCTGTTGGGTGAAAATACATACAGCGATGTCGATGGCTCTTATGTGGGCTTCGATAAGAAAGTTCACAAAGTCGCCGCCGGTCACATTCAATATGCGAATTTCTCCGGCTGGGATGTCTACCGTTCTCAGCTTCAACTGGTGACATGGCTCGATCCGAAGATCGGTTCGGATATCGCGCAATCTCTCTATAATCAGGCTAGTCAGAATAACGGCGTGTGGGACCGCTGGACGCATCTCGCCGGCGCCACCAGCGTGATGAATGGCGATCCCTCGCCGCCTGCGATCGCCGCGATCTATGCGTTTGGCGGCCATGATTTCGATGTGAAAGGCGCCTACGCCTCGTTGCTGAAAGCAGCGACGACACCCACCGATCTCGATCGCAGCCGCCGCGGCTGCAGCGTGCAATGCGTGGGCGAACGCCCTGGCCTCGATCAATGGTTGAAGCTGCATTACATGCCGGTCGGTTCACCCGGTTGGGGCAGCGCCGCCGACACGCTGGAACTGGCGGCAGCCGATTTCGGCGTCTCGCAGCTTGCCGCCATCAATGGCGATACCGAAAATGCCAAGTTGTTCCGGAATCGCGCGGGTTGGTGGCGCAACCTCTTCAACCCAGCCACCGGCTACATCCAGCCGCGCAATTCGGATGGAAGCTGGAAGGCGGTCGATTTCAACGTCGAGAATGACGATGACTATGTCGAAGGCAGCGGCGCACAATATCTGTGGATGGTGCCGTTCGATCCGGCCGGACTGTTCGCCGCGTTGGGCGGCAACGACAAAGCCGCAGCGCGGATGGACCGTTTCTTCTACAAAGCGGATGGCAACCTCGCGGTCACGAAATCCGGCGCCCCACATGCCGAACTTGACAATGAACCCTCCATCGCCTCGCCCTGGCTCTACGATTTCGTGGGCCAGCCGTGGAAGACACAGGAAGTGGTACGCGCCGCGGTGAAACAGATCTGGACCAACGCGCCAAACGGCATCTCCGGCAATGACGATCTAGGCGAAATGTCGTCGTGGTATGTGTGGGCAGCGCTTGGGATGTATCCACTGTACCCGGGCCGCGCTGAACTTGTGCTGGGAAGCCCGTTATTCGAGGAAGCGGTGATTGACCGGCCCAGCGGGCGCATCACCATCCATGCTAAAGGCGCGAGCATAAATGCGCCTTACATTGCGTCCCTGTCGGTGAACAGAACGCCGAACAGCAAAGCATGGCTGCCGGCATCCTTTGTTACTGCTGGAGGCACGATGGACTATACGCTGTCGAAAACGCCGCAAAAAACCTGGGGCGCGAAAGCGGAAGATGCGCCGCCATCGTTCGGGCCGGAGAAGTGACGTCATGCCCTCATCAAGACCGGGACTTTTCTAATTCGCTGCGCTCATAAGAAAAGCTAGCCGGCTTGGGGGTTAGGATCCACGACCGTTCGCCGAGCTATCGGCCTTCGCAAGCCTCTTTTTGTGTTGATTAAGTTCGATCAGTCAGGCCGCCCATTGTTTCGATAGTTGCGTGAGAATCGCGCGCCGATCGTTGTCACCTTTGGCCATCGCCATGAAGAAGTTCTTGGTCTGCTCGAAAGTGGCATGCGGCGGCAGCGCCACGACATTGGGATCGACCTTGGCGTCGATGACAACCGGGCGATCCGAAGATAGAGCCTCCGCCCACACCCCGGCCACATCGTCGGGTTTTGCCATTGTCATCCCGCGCAGGCCCAGAATTTCCGCCTGCGCGGCGTAGTCGATGTCAGGCAAGTCTTGCGTCGCGGCAACTTTCGGCGCGCCGCCCAGCGAGCGCAGCTCCCAACTCACCATATTGAGGTCGCGATTGTTGAGCACGACGACGATGAGGCGTGGATCGGTCCAGCGCTTATAATATTTGGCGGCGGTGACGAGCCCGTTCGAGCCCAGCATCTGCATCGCGCCATCGCCGACAAAAGCGAAGGCGGGACGATCGGGGAAAGCGAATTTCGCGGCGAGGGCGAAGGAGACGGCCGGACCCATCGTGGCCAGGGTGCCGCTGATGGCGGTCTTCATGCCGCGGCGCATCTTCACCGCGCGGGCGAAGAAGGTGGTGGACATGCCGGTGTCGGCGGTGACGACGGAGCTGTCCGGAATCTGCAGCGAGAATTCCCAAAACAGCAATTCCGGATTGAGCGGATTGGCGGAAAGTTTGGCTTTTGCTTCTTCCTCCTCCCACATCTGCCTCACGTTCTTTTCGATCGTCTCGCGCCAGTTCGTGTCCTGCTTGTGCTCCAGAAGCGGCAACAGCGCGCGCAGCGTTTCTGCCGCATCGCCGACAAGCGAGACATCCATTGGATAGCGCAAGGAGAGCATGGTGGGATCGATGTCGATCTGCACCGCCTTGGCCTGGCCCTCCTTCGGCAGGTATTCGGAATATGGGAAAGTCGAGCCGATCATCAGCAACGTGTCGCAATCCTTCATCAGCTTCCACGATGCGGTCGTGCCAAGAAGGCCGATCTGGCCGGTGGAATAGGGAAGGTCGTCAGGCAGCACCGCTTTGCCCAACAGCGCTTTCGCAAAGCCGCCTTGGAGCTTTTCGGCGACGGCGATCACTTCGTTTTCCGCATTCCAGGCGCCGGAACCGATCAGCATCGCAACGCGCTTGCCGGCGTTCAGAATTTCCGCCGCGCGGACGAGATCGGAGTCGGCGGGAATGACGCGCGGCTGGGAGAAGTCGGCGCCGGTATGAATGGTGCCGTGGACATGTCCCGGTTCGGCGGCGGCTTCCTCTTGTATATCGTTCGGGAAGATGATCGCGGTCACGGTGCGCTGCGATTTGGCGATGCGCATGGCGCGGTCGATCAGATGGCGCGCCTGCTCCGGCGTGGTGCAGACCTGCACGTAATCGCTGGCGACATCCTTGAAGAGCGAGAGCAGATCGACTTCCTGCTGGAAGTGTCCGCCGAGCGATGGGCGCGCCTGCTGGCCCACAATGGCGACGACCGGTTTGCGGTCGAGCTTGGCGTCATACAATCCGTTCAGCAGATGGATCGCGCCGGGACCGGATGTGGCAAGGCATACGCCGACCTCGCCGGTAAGCTTGGCATGACCGCTCGCCATGAAAGCGGCTTCTTCCTCGTGCCGGACTTGAACGAACTCCATGTCCTCCGGATCGAGCCGGCCAAGCGCGGTGACGATGCCGTTGATGCCGTCGCCTGGATAGCCGAATACCCGGCGCACGCCCCATGTGCGGAGCCGCTCGAAAAGGAAGTCGCCGACCGTTTTCGCCATAGATTGTTCCTTTCATGGAATGGAACCGCGCTTGCGCAGCCCCTCTCCACTAAGAAAGCGCGGATAGCCGCGCCGTTCCCGAAACAACCGCTATCGGCGAGCGTTACCCAAATGCGATCACTTCCGGAGATGGCCGTGTCGAGCACCAATCCTACCGACAAATATCCAAAGCCGCCGTTCAAGAAACAGTCGCAGCCCTGGCCCGGCCTTGCCTGCGAGATGGAGCCGCCGCCGGATCATGGCGAGACGAGCTACAAGGGTTCCGGGCGTTTGCAAGGCCGCAAAGCGCTCATCACCGGCGGGGATTCCGGCATGGGCCGCGCAGCAGCGATTGCTTATGCGCGCGAAGGCGCCGATGTCGCGATCAATTATCACCCGGACGAAGAGAAGGACGCGCGCCAGGTCATCCGCCTGATCGAGGAAGCGGGGCGTAGGGGCGTCGCCATTGCGGGCGATCTGCGCCGCGAAGATTTCTGCAAGGTTCTCGTCACCAAAGCGATCAGCGAACTGGGCGGGCTCGATATTCTGGTGAGCAACGCCGCGCGACAGCAAACGAAAGAATCCATCCTCGATATCTCCACCGAGGATTTCGACGCGACGATGAAGACCAACATCTATGCGCCGTTCTGGATCATCAAGGCGGCGCTGCCGGATTTACAGCCCGGCGCGGTCATCATCGCGACGGCGTCGGAGCAAGCCTACGATCCTTCGCCCGATCTTTACGACTATGCGCAAACCAAGGCGGCGACGATGAACTACGTGAAGTCGCTGGCCAAGCAGCTGGCATCCAAAGGTATCCGCGTGAATGGCGTGGCACCGGGGCCTATCTGGACGCCGCTACAGGTCTCCGGCGGTGCAACGATGGAGAAGCTGGAAAAGTTCGGCGGCCAGACACCGTTGGGCCGTCCCGGTCAGCCCGCGGAGCTTGCTTCGATCTATGTGCAACTCGCCGCGAACGATGCCAGTTACACAACGGGCCACATCTATGGCGCGGCAGGAGGTGGCGGTCAGCCTTAGAGACGTGCGCAGCAAGCGTGTCATCTGGCTTTCGGTGACGGCCGCTCTTCCGCAACCTTAAGGGGAACTTTGGGAAACAAGGCGCGTTTCATTTTATCCGAGGCGGAGGGGAATGGCGCAATTATTCCGGCCAGGCGCGAACAGCATTGCCGTGATCGTCATCGTCGCGATCTTCGCCGTGCCGACCGCGGCGATCGCGCTGACCTATTTCATCTGGAATTCGCCTTACGCCACCGATCAGAACCTGACGCGTGCGCAGCCGGTGCCGTTCAGCCACGCGCATCACGTCGGCGATCTAGGGCTGGATTGCCGCATGTGCCACACCGGCGTGGAGAAAACCGCCTTCGCCGGTATTCCTTCCACCCACATCTGCATGACCTGCCATTCGCAGATCTGGACCAATGCGCAAATGCTGGCGCCGGCGCGCGCGAGCCTGGCGTCGGGCAAGCCGTTGCATTGGCAGCGGGTGAATCGCGTGCCGGACTATGTGTTCTTCGATCATTCCATCCATGTCGCCAAGGGCATCGGCTGCTCGGTGTGTCATGGTCCGGTGCAGAAGATGGCGCTGATGCGCCAGGCCCAGCCGCTCACCATGGGCTGGTGCCTCGATTGCCACCGTCATCCCGAACAATACATCCGTCCGAAAGATGATGTTTTCGACATATATTGGAGCACGCCGCCCGATCAACTCGCGCGGGGCAAGAAGCTGATCGCGCAATACCTCATCCATACCGATCACCTGACGGATTGCTCGACATGCCATCGTTGAAAACCCCGTCAGAGTTGGATCGCCGTGTCGCGCTGAAGCTGCTTGCGAGCGTAATGGCGGCCACCATGGCGCGCTGTAGCCGCCCCGACGAGGAGATCATTCCTTACGCCAATATGCCGGAAGGTCTGGTCGCGGGTGAACCGATGCGTTTCGCCACGACGCTTATGCTCGCCGGCTATGGCCGCGGCTTCCTGGGCATCTCCGTCGATGGACGGCCGATCAAGATCGAAGGCAATCCGAAGCATCCTTTTAGCCTAGGCGCGACCGACATCTTCGCCGAGGCGGAGGTGCTGTCGCTTTACGATCCCGACCGTTCGACCGCAATCCATCACGGCGATGCGATTGCGACATGGGACGAGTTCGCGGCCGATTGGGGACGCGCGGCGCAAACGAAATCGGGCGAGGGCTTTGCGCTGGTGTCAGGTCGCATCGTTTCGCCGACGACGCTTGCGCGTATTGCGGCATTGAAATCGCGGGTTCCGGAGCTGCGCTGGTATCGCACGGAGCCGGTAAACGACGATGCTGCGCGCGCCGGGTCGCGGTTGGCATTCGGTCGCGTGGTGACGACGTTACCACGCTGGGCGAACGCCGACGTGATCCTGTCGCTGGATGCCGATTCCTTGGGCCACGGCCCGGACGAACTGCGCATCGCGCGGGCTTATGCGTCGCGCCGCGGTAATGGTGCGAAGCGGCAGCGTATCCACGTGGCGGAGCCGGTGTGGACACTGACCGGGGCGGCGGCGGATTTTCGCATTGCGCTGAGACCGGAGATCATTCGCGAGATCGCGCGCGCGGTGGCGAATGCTTACGGCGCCAATCTTGGTACGCCGCAGCTTCCGGATTATGCGAAAGACTTCGCGCAGCGTGCGGGCAACGAACTCATGGCGGCGCGCGGCAAGGCGCTGGTGCTGGCGGGCGAATCCCAGCCCGCGCAGGTTCACGCGCTGTGCCATTGGATCAACGCGCAGCTTGGCGCACCGGTGGATTATCTGCCATCGCAAGACACGGTGGAAAACGATCACGCCTTCGAGCTTGCGGCGCTGGCGGAGGATTTGCATGCACGTCGCATCAAGGCGTTGATCGTGGCCGATGCCAATCCCGTCTACGATGCGCCGGATGCTTTGCGCATCGCCGATGGTATCGCGTCCCTTCCGTTCAGCGCACATATCGGTCTTTATCGCGATGAAACGGCGCGAGCCTGCCATTGGCATTTGCCGTTGAGTCATGCGCTGGAAATCTGGGGCGATGCGCGCGCCTTGGACGGAACTGCCTCCATCGTCCAGCCGCTGATCCAGAAGCTCTATCCCACACGCACGCGCGACGAATATCTGGCCTGGCTCGCAAATGAGGCAGTTACCAACGCTTACGACCTCACCTGCATGTCCTGGCAGAACGGTATCGCCGGGAAATTCGACGCCGAATGGCGCAAGGCACTGAACGACGGCGTGGTTGCCAACAGCGCGGCAATGCCTCTGTCCGTGGCAGTCGCTCGCGTGCCTGATCTGCCGCGCACGCCGGCCACGCGCACGATGACCATCGCGCTGTCACCGGATCCGTCGGTCTGGGACGGCCGCTACGCCAACAATGCCTGGCTGCAGGAATGCTCCAAGCCCTTTACCAAGCAGGTTTGGGGCAATGCAGTCCAGATCGCACCCGGCGATGCACAGCGGTTCAATATCAACGACGAAGACACGGTCGATATCGAAGTGGATGGCAAGACCGTCACCGCGCCCGCGATCCTGACGCCCGGGCAGGCCGATGGTGTGATCGGCATGACCTGGGGACAGGGTCGCCTGAATGCGGGGCGGATCGGCACCGGGATAGGCACGCGCGTCTGCGCCATCAGCTCTCATCCGTTTGCGCGCGCTCTGGACGGTGCGACGATACGCAAGAGCGCGCATACTGTGCCGTTCCGTTCGACGCAGGCACACACGCGGCTGCAAGGCCGCACGGAAGATCTTTTCCAGATCGCGACATTGGCTGAACTCGCGCATCCGGAGCACCCGCCGAAGCAGCTGCCGCCCAGTCTCCTCAGCGTTCCGGCCAAGGGCGAATATGCTTGGGCGATGGTAGTGGATACCGATGCCTGCATCGGCTGCAACGCGTGCGTTGTCGCCTGCCAGTCCGAGAACAATGTGCCGGTCGTGGGGCCCGAGGAGATCAGCCGCGGCCGCGACATGCATTGGCTGCGCGTGGACTCCTATATCCGCCCGCATGGCTACACCGAGCGGCGCGGCTTCCAGCCCGTGCCCTGCATGCATTGCGAGTTCGCGCCCTGCGAGCCGGTGTGTCCGGTCGAGGCGTCGGTGCACGATCGCGAAGGCCTGAACGTGCAGGTCTATAACCGCTGCATCGGCACGCGCTTTTGCGAAGCGAACTGTCCTTACAAGGTGCGCCGCTTCAACTGGTTCGATTATTCCGGCGATCAGGCCTATGCCGATGAAGGCGAGGCACTAAAGGCGCAGCACAATCCCGACGTTTCCGCGCGCGGGCGCGGCGTGATGGAGAAGTGCAATTACTGCCTCCAGCGCATCAGCCGGGCGCGCAAGACGGCGGAAAAGGAGGACCGCAAGATCGCGGAAGGCGAGATGGTCACGGCCTGTCAGGCCGCGTGCCCCACGCGCGCGATCCATTTCGGCGACCTCAATCGCGCGGATTCCGATGTCTCGAAACTCCGCCACGCGCCGCAACATTACACATTGCTGCAAGAACTGAACACGCGACCGCGCACCACCTATCTCAGGCGCATTTTCAACAGCGACGAAAACGGATGAGTACGGAGGAGGGTGCGCAAACACGATGGATCGTGGGCATCGACAGCCTCGAAGAAATCAATGCGCGCATTTCCGCGCCGATCCTCGATCCCGCGCATACCTGGCGCTGGTGGGTGGCGCTTTCGTTCTCCGGCGGCCTCACCCTGCTGATGATCGTGTCGGTAACCTGGCTGTTCGGTCATGGCATCGGCATCTTCGGCAACAACACGACAATCGTGTGGGGCTTTCCGATCGCAAATTATGTGTGGTGGCTCGGCATCGGTCATGCCGGCACGCTGATTTCCGCGTTGTTGTTGCTCACCCGGCAGAAATGGCGCGGCTCGCTCAACCGCTTCGCCGAAGCGATGACATTGTTCGCGGCCTCGATGGCGGAGTTGTTTCCCATCTTCCATCTTGGCCGGCCCTACTATCTCTACTGGATCGTTCCCTATCCGAACTTGCAGGGGCTGTGGCCGCAATGGCGCAGCGCGTTGGTGTGGGATTTCTGGGCGGTCGGCACCTACATCACCTTCTCGGCATTGTTCTGGTACGTCGGCCTCGTTCCCGATCTTGCCATGCTGCGCGAGCGCGCCAAGAGTTTGTGGGCGCGTCGCATCTATGGCGCCTTCGCGCTGGGCTGGCGCGGCTCGGCGCGGCATTGGGAGCTGCACGAACGCTACTACCGCTACATGGCGGCGCTGGCCGTGCCGCTGGTGGTGTCGGTGCACTCCATCGTTAGCCTCGATTTCGCGGCGAGTCTGGAGCCAGGATGGGCGGACACAATCTATCCGCCTTACTTTGTGGTCGGGGCGCTTTATTCCGGTTTCGCGATGGTGGTGGTGCTGGCCGCCGCGCTACGCTGGGGATGTTCTTTCGAACCCTTCATCGCCGTGAAGCATTTCGAGGTGATCGCGCGCGTATTGCTCACCGCCTCGATCATCATGGGCGTGTCTTACGCGACCGAATGGCTGTGGGCCTGGTATGGCGGCGAGCGGTCGGAACGGCATCTGGTGGTGTTCCTGTTCACGGGTCCTTACGCGCCACTCTATTACGGACAGCTTCTTTTCAATGTGGTCATACCGCAGGCGTTCTGGTCCGCGCGGGTGCGCAACAGCATCGCCGCCATCGTTATCATTTCCATCCTCATCAATGTCGGCATGTGGCTGGAGCGCATATTGATCGTGTGGTCCACACTCTCACGCGACTATCTGCCGAGCGCCTGGCGCATCTTCCTGCCGACTTTCTGGGATTGGGCGCTGCTGTTTGGATCGCTGGGTGCGTTCATGTTCTTGTTCATGATCTTCGCGAGCATTTTACCGGCTTTGCCGGCGCACGAATTGCGCAAGCTGTGGATCGAGGAGAACGCCTCATGAGCGAATATCTCCTCGCCGAATTCGACACCGCGCACGAAACGATGGACGCCGCGCGCCTGGCCTCCGAAGGGGGCCACGCCGCACAGGACGTTCTCTCGCATATCCCCATCGAAGGCATCGATGAGCTTCTCATCCGGCCCAGCAAGCCGACGGTCGGCTGGGTGATGTTCATCGCCGGCGCTATCGGTGGGGCGCTGGGCTATTTCATGCAGTGGTACAGCGCGGTGATCGATTATCCGATCATCTCCGGCCACCGCCCGCTGAACAGCTGGCCAGCCTTCCTTCTTGTGCCGTATGAGACGAACATTCTCTCGGCCGCGATTGTCGGGCTTCTCGCGTGGCTGTGGATGAGCGGCTTGCCCAAGCCCTATCACCCGTTGTTCTTTGCCGACGTCACCGGGCGCGCGGTGCAGGATCGCTATCTGCTCGTCTTCCCGCGCGACGCGAAGCTCGCGGAATGGATATCCGCGCATTTGAAACCGCGTGCCATCCACGAGGTGCGCGAATGAAGCGGCTTTGCGCACTCCTTCTTCTTTTCGCGCTTGCCGGTTGCGACGAGAGCATGGACAAGCAGAACCGGCTGAAGACCTATGGCTCCGCGCCCGGTATTTCGAGTTGGCCGGCGGAAGGCGAAGCGTTGCCGCTGGTAAAGGGCACCGTTCCACAGGGTTTGCTCGAACGCGACCGGGAGATCAGCGAGCCGCCACAAGTCACGCTCGCGCTGCTGCAGCGTGGCCGGCAACGCTACGACATCTATTGCTCGGCCTGTCACGGATTGACCGGAGCGGGCGACGGCATCGTTGTCGCCCGCGGCTTTCCAAAGCCCAAACCGTTTGACGATCCCAAAGTCGTGAACGACACGGGCAAGCAACTGGTGAACGCCATCGGGAATGGCAGCGGCGTGATGTATTCCTTCTCCGACCGCGTCGATCCGAAGGATCGCTGGGCCATCGCCGCCTATATCCGCGCGCTGCAGCTTGCGGATAAGGGAGGAAAGCCATGAGATGGTGGCTTCCCATCCTGATCGCAGCGGTCGCGGCTGTCGCGCTGATCCTGTTTGCGTTGAGCGACGGCGCGACGGCGGCGCGGGCATGGCTGTGTGCCTTCGTTCTGATTTCGATGATCCCGATCGGTAGCCTTGTGCTGCTTCTGGTGCATGGCATCAGCGGCGGGCGCTGGGGCGAAGATTTCGCGCCGGTGCTGGTGCCCGCGGCGCGGACCATCCCGCTGCTTTTCGTGGCGTTTCTGCCCGTGATGTTCTTTCGTCCACTGATCTATCACTGGAACGAGTTGGCGCTGCCGCATGACGTGACGCAGTTCTATCTGGATCCGCTCTTCTTCGACGCGCGCACGCTGATCGGGCTTCTGGTGTGGAGCGTGCTGGCATGGACGAGCGCGTGGCGCACGCCGACATTCGCGATGGCCGGGATCGTGGCGCATCTGGTTGTCATCTCGTTCCTGCCCGCCGATTGGGTTCTCACCATACCGCCGGGCTCGGTGTCGGCGGGCTTCGGTCTCGGCTTCGGCGTCGAGCAGATCTTCGCGGCCGCGGCGTTCGTCGCGATCATCGCCCCGCAAGCGCCGGGCCGGGCCAATCGCGATCTCGCGGGCATCATGCTGACCGCGCTGTTGGGCACCGTCTACTTCTTCTATATGGCGTTCATCATCACCTGGTACGGCAACATTCCGGCCAAGGTGCATTGGTATGCCGTGCGCGCGGGCGACGGCTGGGCACTGGAGATGCTAGCCGCATTCCTGATCGGCGCGGTGCTGCCGTTTCTGGCCATCCTCAATCCCGCCGTGCGGCGCGAGCCGCCGCTGCTGCGCATTGTGGGCGCGCTGGCGCTCATGGGCATCGCGCTGCATATCGTCTGGATGATCATTCCGGCTTTCGGTGTGATGACGATCATTCCCGCCATTCTTGCCGGGCTGATTATCGCGCCTGTGCTGTGGAGTGCGCGCGGAAGCCTTCTCGTATTGGGAGGCGCGCATGGACGCTGATCTCGGACGGGGCGAGTCTCCCAATGTCGGCACGCGCCGGGTGGTGCTTATCATCGGTGGGATCATGGCGGTGCTGGTGCTCGTGGCGTTTGGCTTCCAGGCGATCTTCCGTGATCGCATTGGCCAGACTTACGCTGTGCGCCACCCGTTTCCGACGCCTGCGGTGATTCCCGACGAACGCGCGGAGCGTCTCGCGCTTGAGGCGCAGCAGAAGAAGGATCTCGCCGGCGCGCATGACCGCCTACCGATCGATGCCGCGATGAAGGCTATCGCTGCGAAAGGCGATCACGCTTTCGATCCCATCGGAGGAGGCCCATGAGAGGCATGGCTGTGCTCATTCTGATGGTGCTCCTTGCATCACCCGCCGCAGCAGGATTGTCGCGCGCCGATCTAGCTTCGGTGTCCGCCGCGCCGCCGCCGGGTGCACGCCTCGATCCAAATCTGTCGGCGCGCGATGTTACAGGCAGGCGCTGGACCATGCGTGAGCTTCTCGCGGGGCATTCCGTGTTCTTCAATTTCGTGGATTACACCTGCAACACGCTCTGCGGCACGGATTTGGAATTGCTGTCCGCAGGCATCCAGAACGCGCACCTGAACCCGGCGGATTATCGTATCGTCGTCTTCGGCATCGATCCGAAGGACTCCGCGAAGGACGCGTTGGCGATGGCACGCAAGGAGATTCCTGCGAGCCTGTTGCCCCGAACTGTGTTGCTACTGCCCGACAAGGCGATGGTGGATCGCGCGACGACGGCGCTCGGCTTTCACTACCGATACGACGCCGCGGCCGATCAGTTCGCGCATCCGGCGGCGGTCTATGTAATCGGCTCGGACGCCGGCGTGCGCGGAGTGCTTTCGCCCTTCGCCCTTACCGCGACGGATATGAAAACCGTGCTGGACGCATCGAAACCGTCGCTCAGTCTTTACGATCGCGTGCGGCTGCTTTGTTACTGCTACGATCCTGAGACCGGTATTTATAGCCTGCGCATTGCCTGGCTCCTGCGGGTTGCCTGCATCGTCACGGTACTTCTGCTCGGCAGCGCGGTGTTCCTCCTCATCCGGCGGGCGAGGGTGGCATGAGCGGTTTCCGCCTCACGCTCCCCGAAGCCTCGCGCAATGCGCAATCGGTGGATATTGCCTTCGCCGCGGTATTTGCCATCGCAGCGGCGATCTTTCTGATCCTGTTCGTCCTGCTCGTCGTGTTTGCGGTGCGTTATCGCCGCGGCGCGCCCGCAGCCCATGCGCCCCTGCCAAAATTCTTAAGCCGCGAAATCGAGATCGGCTGGACGGTGGCCACGACGTTCCTCGCCATCTTCATCTTCTGGTGGTTCGTGGGCGGCCATGGCCTGCCGCCACGCAACGCACCCGGCCAGATCGAAATCCACGTTGTCGCCAAGCAATGGATGTGGAAAGTCCAGCATCCCGACGGCGCGCGCGAGATCGACGCGCTGCATATTCCCGTAGGCACGCAGATCCGGCTGGTGATGACGTCGCAGGATGTGATCCACAGCTTCTACGTGCCCGCGTTTCGCTTGAAGCAGGACGTGCTACCGGTGCGTAGCACGGAACTGGTTTTCACGCCGACAGAAACCGGCACCTTCCATCTCTTCTGCGCGGAATATTGCGGCACGCAGCATTCCCACATGACGGGCGAGGTGGTGGTGATGACGCCGGCAGATTACGCGGCCTGGCTCCGCAGGCAGCCGCATGGCGACACGCTGGTGCACGAAGGCGAGGCGTTGTTCGACAAGTTTGGCTGCGGCGCCTGCCATTCGCCGGAATCGCAGGTTCATGCGCCCAAACTGGGCGGGCTCTTCGGCAGCACGGTGGCGCTGCAGGACGGGCGACAAGTGAAGGCGGATGAGGCTTACCTGAAGAAATCCATAACCGATCCACGCGCGGACATCGTCGCCGGCTATGCGCCGATCATGCCTAGCTACGGCCAATATGCGGACGGCGAAGATGTGGAGGCCATCGTCGCCTATCTGAAATCGCTTCCCAAGGAGGGGACGGATCGTGACTGACACCACCTTCGTGCCGCAGCCCCCGCTCGATTATCTGCATGACGGATCGACGCTAAGATCCTGGCTGTTGACCACAGATCACAAGCGCATCGCGGTGTTGTTTTCGCTCTCCATCACATTTTTCTTCTTCATCGGCGCCGTGGCGATCTCGGTGGTGCGGCTGGAGCTGCTCACACCCGCGGGCGATCTCGTCTCCGACGACACTTACAACAAGATGTTCACGATCCACGGCATCGTGATGGTGTGGTTCTTCCTCATCCCTTCGATCCCAGCGACTTTCGGCAATTTCCTCTTGCCGCTGATGATCGGCGCGAAGGATCTGGCGTTCCCGCGCATCAATCTTCTGTCCTGGTATCTCTATGTCGGCGGCGCGGCCTTCACGGTGCTGACGCTGATTTTGGGCGGCGTGGACACCGGCTGGACCTTTTACACACCTTATTCGACGATGTTCTCCAACACTGCCGTGCTCCCGGCCGCGATGGGCGTATTCGTGGTCGGTTTCTCGTCCGTGCTGACCGGCGTAAACTTCATCGCCACCACCCACATGCTGCGCGCGCCGGGCATGACGTGGTTCCGGCTGCCGCTCTTCGTGTGGGCGATGTATGCGACCAGCATGGTGATGGTGCTGGCGACGCCGGTTCTCGCCATGACCTTGCTGCTCATCATCGCGGAGCGCTGGCTCGATCTGCCGATCTTCGACGCCAGCCGTGGCGGCGATCCGTTGCTCTTTCAGCATCTGTTCTGGTTCTACAGCCATCCGGCCGTCTACATTATGATTCTCCCCGCGATGGGCGTGGCGTCGGAGATCATCGCCTGCTTCGCGCGTCGCAAGCTGTTCGGTTATTCCTTCATGGTCTATGCGTTGGTCGCGATCGCGGTGATCGGCTTCTTCGTCTGGGGCCATCACATGTTCGTTTCCGGGCAGTCGCCTTATGCGAACGTCGTGTTCTCGTTCCTCTCCTTCATGGTGGCGGTACCATCGGCCATCAAGGTGTTCAACTGGACGGCTACGCTCTATCGCGGCAGCATCAGTTTCGATGCGCCGATGCTCTATGCCTTCGGTTTTCTCGGGCTCTTCACCATTGGCGGTCTGACGGGCCTGTTCCTCGCCACCGTGCCGATCGACATCCATGTCACCGATACCTATTTCGTGGTGGCGCATTTCCACTACATCATGGTGGGCGGATCGGTGTCCGCGTTCTTCGGCGGGATGCATTTCTGGTGGCCGAAGATCACCGGCAAGCTCTATCCCGAATTGTGGGCGCGCGCCGCTGCCATCGCCATGTTCATCGGGTTCAATCTCACATTCTTCCCACAATTCGTGATGGGCTATCTCGGCATGCCGCGGCGCTATCATGTCTATCCGCCGGAGTTTCAGGTTTATCATGTGTTATCCACCGCCGGCGCGGCGGTGCTCGGCGTCGCCTATTTCATGCCGCTCTTCTATCTCATCTGGTCGTTCCGGCATGGCGCACGCGCCGGCGCTAATCCGTGGCATGCGAAGGGGCTCGAATGGCAGGCGCCGTCGCCACCGCCGCATGAAAACTTCATCACGCCGCCGATGATCGAGCGGCCTTACGATTATCGCCCCGAAGACGTCGCCACAGCGCGAGATATGCCATGAGCGACGCCTTCCTGCGTAAGCCTTTCGAGAATCTCGAACGCCAGCACATGGCGGTGTCGTTCGGGATGTGGGTCTTTCTCGTCAGCGAGATCCTTCTGTTTGGCGGACTGTTCGCGGGCTACAGCGTCTATCGCGGGCTTTATACGCAAGGCTTCCTCGCGGCGGGCCGCGAGACCGACATCGTCTACGGCACGATCAACACTGCGATCCTGATGACGAGCAGCCTGACCGTCGCGGTGGCTGGCCGCGCCGCGCGCGCGCAGTTCGGCCGCATGGCGTGGCGGCTGCTGATCGTGACCTTCCTGCTCGGCCTGTCGTTCCTCGCGCTGAAGGGTTTCGAATATCGTGAGGACATCGAAAAACATTTGGTGCCGGGCGCGGGCTTTGCGCTCGCGCAACCGGGCGCGCAAATTTTCTTCTCCTATTACTGGGTGATGACCAGCGTTCACGCGATCCATGTGACCTGCGGCCTGATCGGGCTACTCCGGCTCATCATTGCAAGCCGCAGAAATTTCGCCTGGCTCGCCGGGAGCGCCTCGGAAGACGCGACTGCGCTTTACTGGCATCTCGTGGACCTGATCTGGATCGTTCTTTATCCGCTGCTCTATCTCGTGGGCCGTTCGCATGGATGATCGCGCACGCAAACGGGAGCTATGGATCCGGCCGCTGCTCGTCTGGTCGGGGCTTTGCATCCTTCTCGCTACGACATGCGCGCTCTCTTACGTGCCGCTGGGTGCCGCCGCACTTCCAGTCGCGCTATGCATCGCGGCGCTGAAGGCGGCGCTGGTAGGTGCGATCTTCATGCGCCTGTTCGAGAACAATGCGCTCAATCGTCTTGCCGCTGCGGCAGGGCCGATCTGGGTCTTTGTCATGTTCCTGCTGATGGGCGCGGACTATTTCACGCGGTAAGCCTGCCATTTGGCAGCGGAACTGGCGGCACAACCAGAGCGTTAGGACCAGTGGCGGGGCGTTCTGTCCGCGCCGTTTGGTGTGCAGATGGCGGCGGAAAGATCGGAACGGAATAACGACAAGCATGAGGATCGTGGTGAGCGCGATGACGATCGCGATCAAAAGGATCGCCGTGAGGATTCGTCTGTAAAAGACGAAGCGAGCGAGGACGACAATCAAGACAACGACAAAGAATCCAAGCCGACGATCTTCCAGAAAACCTGGTTCAAGGTCACTGCCATCGTTGTCGTCATTGCTATCCTCGTCGCCGCGCTGATCTGGTGGCTGATCGAACGCCAATATGAGAACACGGACGATGCCTTCATCGATACGCATATCGTCCACATAGCGCCGCAAGTGGCGGGGCAGGTCACGCGTGTTTACGTGAACGACAATCAGGTCGTCCGGCGCGGTCAGCCACTGATCGAGATCGATTCCGCGGACGCGACGGCGAAGTTGCAACAAGCGCAGGCCCAGGAAGCACAGGCCGAGACGCAATATAACCAGGCCATGGCGACGGAGCGCGGTGCTCAGGCGCAGGCCGACAGTGCCAATCGCGATCTGGCGCGCTATCACATGCTCCAGCGCACAGCGCCGCTGGCCGTGGCGCAGCAGCAGATCGACCAGGCAACAGCGCAG
>DASXHQ010000084.1:0-9873 GCA_036488415.1 Rhizomicrobium sp. | reverse complement strand
TCTGGGGCCGGTCGATGTCGCCATCTGCTCGGACGTGTTCGAGCATCTCATCAATCCGGCCGTGGCGTTGGAGCGCATCGCCTCCGTGCTGGGCGACTCTGGAATCCTGTTCAGCCATGTGCCCAATGAATATCGATTGTCGCATGTGATTCGCGTGATGCTGAGCAAGAGCGGCACGGTGCAATTCCACAAGGGCGCCGCCGAATGGGACGATCCGCATTTCCGGCGCTTCAGCGACGCAGGCTATCGCAACTTCCTGTCGCAGCGCTTCCAGCACAATCTGAAGCTTTCCGATCTTCGCTACGGCTGGGCGGCGCGGCTGGTGCGGCAGCTGGGCATGGCTGTGCCCTATTGCCTGCAAGGCGGACCAACCTATGCCAGCACCAACGATCCAAAAATCTTCGAGCGTCTGCTCGAACTGAAAAGTGAGAGGGTTCATGGCAAGGCATAGCGCATATCTGCTGCTCGCGACGTTCGCGATTGTGCCGCCCGCGCATGCCGACCCGATCAAGGCTGGCGCGATCACACATGGCGGCGCCTTGCCGGGCGCGCAGGTCATTCACGTCACAACGCTGGCGGATGATGGACCTGGCTCTCTGCGCGAGGCGACACACGCAAACGGGCCGCGCGTGGTCGTATTCGATGTCGCCGGTGTAATTCATCTGGCATCGGACCTGAAGATTTCCGTGCCCGACATCACCATCGCGGGACAGACGGCGCCCGCGCCGGGCATCACTTTGACGGACGGCACACTTCTTCTGCGGGCCAACAACCTCATCCTGCAGCATATCGCTGTGCGCCCCGGCCCAGGGCCCACGCCAAAGATCAACGGCAACCGCGACTCCATCACCATCGGCGGCGGCACGCATGCACTGCACGACATCCGCGTCGAGAATGTGAGCCTGAGCTGGTCGGTCGACGAGAACGCCGACGTTGCCGGCGGAACGCAGAATGTCACCATCCGCAATTCCCTCATCGCCGAAGCGCTGAACAATGCCAGCCATCCCAAGGGCCATCACTCCATGGGGTTGCTCATCAACAAGGACAATCAGGGCGTTGCCATCACCGGCAATCTTCTCGTCAGCAATATGTTCCGCAATCCGGTGATCGCGCGCGGTTCGTCTGCCTTCGTCGGTTACAACCACATCGTCAATCCCGGACGGAACGCGATTCATTTCTACGATGTCGGCGCGCCCACGCCGCTGCGCGCGACGGTGATTGGCAATGTGGTGCAGGCGGGATCTGACACATCGGAGCGTGTAACCGCCGTGCAGATTCCCGACGACATGGCGCAGGCGGTACCCGATGCGCAAATTTATCTCAAAGATAACGATGCGCCCGCCGGCGCGTTGACCAACCGCGGAAACTTCGCGCTCGCCAGCGCCCCACCCGTCGTGCTGGCCGAACCGATGATACCGCCGGGCGATGTGCGCGCCTACACACTGCGCTACGCCGGCTCGCGCCCCGGCCAGCGCGATGCGCAGGACAAACGTATTCTCTACGGCGTGATCAATGGCACGAGCCGGATCATCGACAATCCATCGAACGTCGGAGGACTCGCGGACACACCGGAAGTCAAAGCCGTCGCGGACGTGCCGGACCAACCTTTCGCACCATCGCGCATCGCGGGTTTGCTGCGCATCGAAGCATGGCTCTGCGAGCGGCATCTGGAAGTCGGCGGCCCCGCGACGCCCGAATGCGCACAGCCAGTCACGGCTTACAAGAATGCACTTCACACCCAATTTTCGGAAAGGAGGTAGACATGGCCCATCTTGATGATTGCGTCTGGATCGGCGGCATTCCCGTGAGCCGGTTCACGGCCGCGCAATGGTGCGATCTGATGATCGCCGACTGGCAGCGGAAGAAACAGCGCGATGCAGCGCCCAAAGTCATAACCACCGTCAATGGGCAGGTCGTTTCCCTGTTCACACAGGATTCGATCTACCGCGCTGCATTGCTCGAAGCGGATCACATCGCCGCCGATGGCATGTCGGTTGTATTTGCCTCGCGATTGGCCACCGAAACGCCTTTGCCGGAACGCGTCGCCACGACGGACTGGTTTCATGCCGCGGCCAAGGCGGCGTCGCGGCATGGCATGCGATTCTACGTCCTGGGCGCGACGCCGCAGATGAACACGCGCGCGGTCAAGCGCATCCGCAAGCTCTATCCGTTCCTGCAATTGGCGGGCGCGCGCGACGGCTATTTCGACCGCAACGAGATCGAGCAGGTCGCCGTCGAAATCGCGCGAACCGAACCTGATATGTTGTGGATCGGCGTCGGCAATCCCGAGCAGCTCTTCCTGGCGCACCGCTTCAAGACGCTCATCCCCAGCCTTACCTGGATACGCACCTGTGGCGGGCTGTTCGATTTTCTGTCCGGCATGCGCTCGCGCGCGCCCAAGGCCGTGCAAGCAGTGGGCATGGAATGGGCCTATCGCATAGCGCTGGAGCCGCAGCGGCTCGGCTGGCGCTATGCGACCACCAATGTCACCGCCGCCGTGGCGATGGCGCGCGACTCGCATAGCGCGGCGATACACTGACGGTCAGTATTGTCCGCGCAAGCCGATGGTGAAGAGATTGTCATTGAACTTCCGGCCCACAGCATCGGTCGCGCGGTGCTGATATTCATAGCCGGCATAGGCGCTCAGATATTCGTTCATCAGATAGCGGCCTTCGAGGCCCGCCGACGTGATCTTGTCGTCGCGTGAAATGCCGTCGAACTTGTTGTCCGAATATCCGATATGCGGCCGCAGGATCACATTGCGCAAAAGCTCGTAATCGGCCGATGCGCCGACGGCACGGACATCCACACTGGAGGCGCCAGCGACGATCGTGTCATCCAAGGTGCGCGAGGCGGTGAAGTGCACGGTGAGAAGCTGGGTCGTGAACCAGTCGATCTGTGCATTGAAGTCGAGACCACTCGCGTCCTTCAGAGGCGCGACATAGTTCTGCTGCAGATAACCGACATAGGCCGTTGCCTGCACCAGCGGTGTCACCATCATCGCGGCCCCGGCGTCGATGCGATAGCCGTCAGAGGTGCGGTCCTCGCCGTTGCGGTCGAGAAGCCGGTCGAAGTCCCGCTTGTCATAACTGAATTGCGCGAAGATGGCCTGGTTGGGCGCAAGCTCGTATGAAGCCTTGCCGGTGGCCTCATAGACATTGCGGTCCCGGTCGCCATTGTCGATGAAGCCGCCACTGATAAGCTTGGTATCGTCGAAATCGTAACGGTCATAGTCGAAGGTCGCGGACAGGGAGAGCCGGTTGAATGTGACGAGCCCCGTCGTATCGGCATGCGCCTGACGATAGCGCGTCGGGCTCAGGGCTGCTTCGGAGATATCCGGCGAAATGCGCGATTCATGGGTGTCATAATAGTAGGCGTCGCCGCTGAGATAGCTGCCTTGCGCAATGCCGACTTTGCCCGCGCTGCCTACGATCCAGTTGGTGTGGCTTTCCGCGTCGTGATCATCATAGGCATAGTGATCGAGCTGGGCATAAAGCTGCAGCGAATCGTTCATCCATCCTGAGCGCAGATCTAGCCTGGGCGAGAGCGTCCAGAACGTATCGCTGGTCGCATTCGTGGCGCGATAGATGTTGTCGTCCGCGGAAAACCCCGCGGCCAGTGTCGGGTAGAGCCGAAAACCGCCGACCGGAATGCCGGCGGCGTTATATTCCGGCCGCGTGCGGTCCATGACGCCTTCGCCTTCGAGCAGCGCGCCGCTTTCCAGCTGTTCTGTGACCGGGTTCTGCTTGGGCACCTGCGCTGCGGCGTAAGGGCTGACCGAGCTCTGCGCCAGCGCCGGCGTCGCCAAGGCGCAGGCGCCGCACAGGAACGCCGCCGCAAACGGCATTTTCGGAAAATTGAACAGGTTGAAATCCCCTTTTGCGAGACGACGCTGCTGCCGCAAACCCCTGCAGCTGACTCTCACAATATCGAAAAACCGGTCAATAGACGCGCGCCCCCTCGGAACTTTGGTCTGAACGGTTGACACTGCCGTCAGGTTCCATCGGCGCGGAAGCAGTTGGCCGTGGAAGCCGCGCGTTCCAAAAATAGCGCTTTAGCCTTAGGACCGGCTTTTCAAAGAAATGCCAGGACAGGATGCAAACCGAGAAGGTCAGGACCAGCACGATCGGGGCCGCCTCATATTTGGGCATTGGACCGAGGAATTTTTGAACCACATCCGGCATCCAGTTATGCACCAGATAGAGGCCGTAACTGATCCGGCCTATATATTGCAGCACCACATTGTCAAATATCTGTCGCAAGGCGCCGCCCACACCCATCGCCGCCTGAAGCACGGCCCATGCATAGAAGGTCCCGCACAAAAGGTCGTTGGTGAAGTACCGCACCAGGCCGCCATCCTTCGGGAAGAACCACCACGAGAGAACGGCGGCGCCCAGGCATGTCCACGCCGCAAACTTGAACCATCGTGCGGTGTGCCCCGTGTACCAGTCCAGGCAATTGGCACGGCCGGCGCGGTAGCTGACGACGGCCAGCGCGCATCCCGCGCCCAGAAGAATGAGATTGCCGAACAACAGCCGGTTCACATCGCGGGTGTTGAAACCCGCCAGCCACACGCCGAGTTTGAAAAGAAGCGAGAACACGACGAGCGCGGCAATCGCATGCAGCAGATAGCGGCGCGGCGCGAAGGCGATCACGAACGGCCAAAAAAGATAGAATTGTTCCTCGACCGAAAGGCTCCAGAACACATTGTCGGGATGGCCCAGCGCGATCCACACATTGGTGAGATAAGCCGCATGCCACGGCCATGAGCTCGCAATGGGCTCGATGCCCATCAGCACAAGCGCCAGGATCACCGCGTAAAAAGCGGGCATCAGGCGCAGCAGGCGCCGTGCATAGAAATCCAGCCACACCGCGCGCTTGCTTTCGACATGCGCGTCGAAGCTTTCCAGCAAAATTCCGGTGATGAGAAAACCGCTCAGCGTGAAGAAGCAGCCAACGCCGACGGAACCAGCGCCGATCGGGATGTGTTCGTTGAGCCCACTGCCACCATAATGCTCGACCATGACAAGCAACAGCGCAAAAGCGCGAAGCGTGTCCAGATGCTTCATACGCATAAGACTGATACCAAGCTTACAATTGATCTGGCTCTGCTACCTCTATCATCGTGACTCATCGATGCTAGACTTCGCGCGCGCGATACGGGACATGTCACGCCTTTATCACAGCGCAATCACAGCGGGTTCCGCGTGGCTCATCTAGTCTCGCAACATCAATCTGAAATGGGAATCGAATATGCGCATTGTGATGATCGGAGCGGGGTATGTTGGCTTGGTTTCTGGGGCATGCTTTTCACAATTCGGTCACGAAGTAATCTGCATCGACAAGGATGCGAGCCGCGTCCGCGCGCTGGAGGCTGGCGTCATTCCGATCTACGAGCCCGGTCTGGATGAGATCGTCGCCAGCAACATGCGCGCCAAGCGATTGTCCTTCGGCTGCGACATGAGCAGTGCCGTGCGCCGCGCCGATGCGGTGTTCATCGCCGTGGGAACGCCGGCGCGCCGCGGCGACGGTCATGCCGATCTTACTTATGTGTTCGAAGCCGCGAGCGAGATCGCTACCCATCTCGACGGCTACACGGTGGTGGTGAACAAATCCACGGTGCCGGTCGGCACGGGACAGGAAGTGCATGCCTTCATTCGCGCGGCGCGTCCGGATGCGGATTTCGATGTGGCTTCGAATCCGGAATTCCTGCGCGAAGGCTCGGCCATCGAGGACTTCCAACGGCCGGATCGCGTGGTGGTAGGCTGCGACAGCGAACGCGCCCGCGACGCGATGCGCGAAGTCTATCGCCCGCTCTATATCAGCGAGACGCCGATGCTGTTTACCAGCCGCGAAAGCGCCGAGCTGGTCAAATATGCCTCCAACGCGCTGCTCGCGACCAAGATCACCTTCATCAACGAAATGGCCGATCTGTGCGAAAAGGTGGGCGCCGATGTGAAGGATGTCGCGCGCGGCATCGGCCTCGACAAACGTATCGGCCCGAAATTCCTGCACGCCGGTCCCGGCTTCGGAGGCTCGTGTTTTCCCAAGGACACGCTGGCGCTGCTCAAGACCTCGCAGGATCACCAGGCGCCAAGCCGCATCGTGGAGGCGGTGGTTGCGGTCAATGACGCAAGAAAGCTTGCGATGGCGGACAAGATCGCCGCCGCGTTCGGCGATATGCGTGGAAAGACCGTCGCGCTGCTGGGACTGACATTCAAGCCGAACACCGACGATATGCGCGATGCTCCCGCGCTCGCCATTGTGCCGGCGCTGCAGGCGATGGGCGCGCAGGTGCGCGCCTACGATCCGGAAGGCATGGAGCAGGCGCGCGGGCTGATGGATGTGGAGACGTGCGCGGATGCTTATGAAACCATGGCCAATGCCGACGGTCTCGTGCTTCTCACGGAATGGAACGAATTCCGTGCGCTTAATCTGGTGCGCGTCGGCGAACTGCTGAAGAGCAAGCTTATCGTCGATCTGCGCAACATATATGAGCCCTCGCAGATGGAGGCCTACGGCTTCACATATATCAGCATCGGCCGCCGGCCTGCCGGATCCGCCGCAACGGCGCGTCGCGCGGCGCAGATCGCGGCGGAATGATCAGGCGCACCAATAGACGGAAACCGGAACGTCGCGCTGGTGCAGCACGGCGCGCGCCGGCGCTTCGAGCGGGTCGGTGCCACTGAGCGCATGTTTGTAAGCGCGAAGTTTTTCTTCGCCGCGGATCAAAAAGACGACCCACTGCGCGTCCAGGATGGCGCGCAGCGTCAGCGTCATACGCTCCCCCATCGTTGCGAGATCCACCGGATCCAAGGCGCGAACGAGCGCCGGGTCGCCGCGATCCAGCGCGCGCGCTAGTCCTGCGGCGCCGGGAATCAGCGATGCGATATGCCCGTCGGTACCCATGCCGAGCATGATCACATCAAAAGGGCGATGCATGGCGGCGACGGCGGTATCGATTTCTTTTTCCGCTTCGCGTGCATGCGCGTGCGCGGTTTTGAGTGGGACGAACCTCGCCGCGGCTGCGTTGGCGGTCAAAAGTCGGGTGCGGACCAGCTTTTCATTGCTGCGATCCGATGTCGTTTCGATCCAGCGATCATCCGTCAGCGTGATGTCGATGTCGTTCCAGGGCGCTTCGTGCTGGGCCAGGATTTCGAACATCGGACCGGGCGTCGTGCCGCCGGGAACGACCAGGCTGGCGCGGCCGTTGCGCGCGGCCGATGCGGTCAGCCGCCGCACGACGTCATGCGCGAGATTGGCGTAGAGCTCGCCGGGCGTGCGGAATTCGCGAAACGAAAGCGCCGCGTGATTGATCGATGCAGCATTGCTCATGCGGCGTGCACGCCATCGATCCAGAGTTCGCGCACGGCGAGCGCGTCGTCGACCCAAACCAGACTCGCGCGAAGGCCGGCGCGGATCGTGCCCAGCTCGCCAGAAAGGCCGAGAAATGCAGCCGGATTGCGCGAAGCCATATTGACCGCCGTTTTCAAATCCAGACCCAGCATCGCCATCGCGTTGCGAATAGCGGACGCCATGTCGAGATCGGAGCCGGCGAGCGTGCCGTCTGGCGCGACGCACACGCCGTCCTTCACCGTGATCGTGCGGCCCTGAAGCGCAAAGCGCTTGCTCGCCGCGCCGACGCTGGGCATCGCGTCGGTCACAAGCATCAGGCGATCCGCACGCTTGCAGCGCAGCGCGACGCGCAAGGTGGCGGGATCGACATGCTTTCCATCCACGATGATGCCGCAATAACTCTCCGCGTCGTCCAGCGCCGCGCCCACCGCGCCGGGCTCGCGCGCGCGCAGCGGCGACATGGCGTTGAAGAGATGGGTGAAGCCGGTGAGACCGTGCGCCAGCGCTTCGTGGATCTGCGCGTAAGTGCCGTCTGTGTGGCCGGCGGACACGATCACGCCGGCTTTGGCGAGCGCGGCGATGGTTTCCGGCGTGGTCTGCTCCGGCGCGAGCGTGACCATCGTTTTGCCGCGCTTCACCGACGTCAGAAGCGCGAAGGCTTCGCCGTCCAGCGGGCGAAAATTGGCGGCATCGTGAATTCCCTTGCGCGCCACACTCAGGAATGGGCCTTCGATGTGGATGCCGAGGATGCCGGGAACGCCGGTTTCGATTGCGGCTTCCACGGCAGCGATGGCCGCGCGGATCAGCGCGAAATCGCCGCTGATGAGCGTCGGCAAAAATCCCGTGGTGCCGAATTTCGCATGGGCCGCAGCGATTTCGCGCAGCGCTTCAACCGTAGGCGTGTCGCCGAACAGCGCGCCGCCGCCGCCATTGACTTGCGTGTCAATGAAACCCGGCAGCAGCAAGCCGCCCTGAAGATCGTGCCGCGTTGCGTCCTGCGGCACCTCGTGCGGCGGGACAATTGCCTTGATCCGGCTGTCCTCAATCAGCACGGCGTGTCTTTCGACGACGCCGCGGTCGTTCAGCACCCGGCCATTTGTGAGTGCGGTGATCATGTGGTCTCGGTGATCTTGTTCAGGTTGGGCGGCAGGTCGGGATTGAAACCACGCGCCAGCGAAAGCGCATTAATCATGCGATAGCAGCTCTGCGCCATCAGGATCGGCTCGATGACCGGATGCGCGCGAACGGTAGGAAGGGTATCGACACCCGTCGCGTCGAAACCCGCGACAAGAAGATTGGCATCCATGCCGGTCAACTTTCCCACGAGCGCCATCATGCCGGGGCGCGTCCCGTCGTCTTGCGACAGCATGAGGACGGGAAAGCCGCTGTTTACCAGCGCCATCGGGCCATGCAGCACTTCGGCGGAGCTGAAGGCCTCGGCATGGAGGCCGCAGGTTTCCTTGAATTTCAACGCCGCCTCTTGGGCGCAGCCGAAGCCGACGCCGCGGCCAATAGTATAAAGATCGCCCGCCGCTGTGAGCTGCGCGACGGCTTTGGACCAATCGGCGTTCCAGGCATTGCGCATTTGGCCAGGAAGCTGTGCGAGTGCCGCCGTCAACTCTTCATCGTTCGACCATTCGGCGACCAGCGCGGTGATCGCCGCGACGGATGCCAGATAGGTTTTGGTCGCCGCCACGCTTTTTTCTAGTCCGGCCAGCAATGGGATCGTTTCATGCGCCAGCGCGGCCAATGGGCTCAGATCATCGTTGACGATGGCGATCACGAAAGCGCCGCCAGCTTTCGCCATTTCGACGGCTGCCAGCAGATCAGGGCTTTTCCCCGACTGCGATATTGCGAGGAACATGGTGTCCTGAAAATCGGGCCGCGTGTCGTAGATCGAGCCAACCGAGAGCCCGAAAGACGATGTGAGAATCCCGAGGCGCGTTTCGATCAGATATTTGGCGAAGGTCGCGGCGTGATCCGAACTGCCCCGCGCCCCGGTGACAACGAAGCGTGGCTTTCCGTCCCGTAGCGCCGCGCCGAGTCGCGCGATCGTCTCGCGATTCTGCAAGAGCATGCGCGCGACGGCGTCGGGTGCCTCGGCAGCCTCGCGGAACATCTGAGTCTGGTGTTCAGAAGATTCGCGTGCTGGCGCAATGCTGTCCGCCATCACCGCTCCATCTCCGATATGCTGAGTTCGGCGACGAAATCATACGTGTCGCCGCGATAGAGCGATTGCGAGAATTCGATGGCGCGGCCATCGGGCAGAAATCCGCGGCGCTCCACCAGAAGCCCGGCATCGCCTTCCTGCGCACCCAGAAGCTCGGCCTGCTCGCGCGTGAACAGCACGGCGCGAAGCCGTTGCAGCGCGCGTGCGGGACGATAGCCGGCCTTCTCCAGCGCGGCGTAAAGAGATGACGCAACCGTATCGACGGACGGCAGGCAAAAAGCCTGGATGGTGCAATATTCCAGCGCCATCGGTGATGCGTCGGCGAAACGCAGGCGGTGGAAGCGATA
>DASXHQ010000029.1:0-3674 GCA_036488415.1 Rhizomicrobium sp. | reverse complement strand
TCCCACCAGCCGCTGGCGGCAGGCGTTGGAGCGAAAGCGTCGCCGTCTCGGATGAAAAAAGGCTGATTTGTCATGGTGCGAGACCATGGCGGGCTTTGTGACGCAGAATCAAGAGTGGTGAAGGCTGGTCAATGGCTTCAGAAGGCGCCATTCTGCCCGCACGTTCTCATCCGTCTCTGTCGCCATCGCGTCGGACGCGAGTGCCGCAAACGCCTCCTTCTCCATCAACTGCGACAACGCCCATACGGCTGCGCCGCGAACCAGCGCGCTTTCGTCCTCAAGCAGGCGTTCGGCCTCTTTTGCCAGCGCGGCGTCGCCGGAGTTACCGACCGCGATCAGCACGTTGCGGACGAAGCGGTCGCGGCCGATGCGTTTGACCGGTGATTTCGTGAACAATGCGCGAAACGCGGCATCGTCCAGCCGCACCAGCTCGGTGAGCGGCGGCGCGCGCAATTCGTCACGCGCGGCGAGCTTGGCCTCGCGTCCCACTTGCGCGAATCTGTTCCAGGGACAGGCGGCGAGGCAATCGTCGCAACCATAGATACGGTTGCCGATCGCTTTACGGAATTCAATCGGGATCGGCCCCTTGTTCTCGATCGTCAGATAGGAAATGCAGCGCCGCGCATCGAGCTTGTACGGCGCGGGAAACGCTGCGGTTGGGCAGATGTCGAGACAAGCATGGCAGGAGCCGCAATGATCGGTGGTGGGTTCATCGCTCGGCAGATCCGTCGCAGTAAAGATCGCACCGAGAAACAGCCATGAGCCGAATTCACGCGAAACCAGATTGGTGTGCTTGCCCTGCCAGCCAAGCCCGGCGGCGCGCGCGAGCGGCTTTTCCATGACGGCCGCAGTGTCGACGAAGACCTTCACTTCCGCGCCACCTGAGGCCGCGACGAACCAGCGCGCCAGCGTCTTCAGCCGCTTCTTGATCACGTCATGATAGTCGTCACCCTGCGCATAGACGGAGATCGCGCCGCGCGTGCGCTGCTGCAGGATGGCGAACGGATTTTCATCGGGCCCGTAATTGACGCCGAGCATGATCACCGAGCGGACATCCGGCCATAGCGCGCGCGGGTCCATCCGCCGCTGCGGTTGTGCCGCCAACCAGTCCATATCGCCATGGGCACCGGCTTCGAGGAAAGTCTGGAGGTGCTGTGCGGCCTCCGTGAGCACGCCTGGAGCGGTGACGCCGATGCAGTCGAAACCGAGTGCGCGGGCCTCGCTGGCGAGCGCAGCCTTGAGCTCTGCGGGCGAGCGGTCAGTGCCTTTGTTCAGAAGTCGAGATCCACGTAAGTGCGAGACGCCGGCACGCCCGCCAGCCATTCGCTCAGCAGCGGGCGGAACGACGGGCGGGATTTCACCCGCGCGTACCATGCCTTTGCTGCCTCGTCCTCGATCCATGGCACATCGCCCAGATAATCGATCGCCGAAAGATGCGCAGCGGCGGCGAGATCCGCATAGGTCAGATTGTCGCCGGCGAGATAATTCCGGGTCTGCGCCAGCCAGCCGATATAGGCCAGATGATAACGCACATTGGCCTTCGCCGCACGGATCACGTCCGTGGCCGGCGCACCTCCGCCATTTTCTTCGCTCATAAAGCGCTTGTAGATGCGCTCGGTGACCAGCGGGCTGGAGGCCTCTTCGAAGAACTTATCGTTGAACCATGCCATCAGCCGCCGCACCTCGACGCGTTCCGCCGCCGTCGTCGGCAGCAGCCGGCGGCCATTCATCTTGGCGCCGTAGGTTTCGTCGAGATATTCGGCGATGATGCCGGCACCGGGAACCGGCGGGATGCCGTCGGATGTCAAAAGCGGCGTGGTGCCCGCGGGATTGAGCAGCAGAAAGGCCTCGCGCCGTTCCCAGACCCGCTCTTCCACCAGCTGCAGGTCGAGGCTGTATTCGCCGAGCACCAGGCGGACGAAGCGCGAATGCGGACAGAACGGGTGATGAAACAGCGTAAACATGCAGTCCCTAATAAATTTACGGTGCTTAAGAATCTCTCACCGCGGCGCAAACTTGCGCGAGGCCGTCCGAGAAGCGCGTCAAACTACTCAAGAAGCGAAATGAGGCAACCCGCGTTTTTGCATTTTGCGATTGCGGCCCGGATGCGAATAAGCGAGAAGAACGCGGCTTTTTTGACGCATTTCCATCATAACGCCGGACGGTCCACCGGTTTGAAGTTCCCACATCGTTACGACAACACGTAGCAGGGACACCCAAGCGAGCAATAGCGCAAACTCTGGAGGCAGGGCGCCAGCATGATGTCTGACACATTGAGAGCGGTGATTCTCGGCATTATTGAGGGTGTCACCGAATTTCTGCCGGTTTCCTCGACCGGCCACCTCCTGCTGGCCGGGCGCTTCTTCGACCTCGGTGAGGACAACTTCTGGAAGAGTTTCGACATCCTGATTCAGCTTGGCGCAATCCTGGCGATCGTCGTGATCTATTTCTCGCGGCTGTGGAAGGTCGCGCTCGGCATGTTCACCAACCCCGATGACCGGCGCTTCGTCATCGGCCTGCTGATCGCCTTCCTGCCCGCGGTCGTCATCGGCCTGATCGCGGGTAAGTTCATCAAGGAGCAGCTGTTCAATCCGTGGGTGGTTTGCTTCTCGCTGATCGTCGGCGGCGCCATCCTGCTATGGGTCGATCAGCTCGATCACAATCCGCATGAGCACGATGCGATGAAATTCCCGCTGCTGACCTATTTGTGGATCGGCGTGGCGCAATGTTTTGCGATGATTCCCGGCGTCTCGCGTTCGGGCGCCAGCATCGTGGCGTCGATGCTACTCGGCGCCGACAAGCGCGCCGCCGCCGAATTTTCGTTCTTTCTGGCGATCCCGACCATGGTCGGCGCCTTCGCTTATGACTTCTATAAAAGCCGCGCCGATATGACGACCGATCACCTCGGCATCATCGCCATCGGCTTCGTTGTCTCATTCGTCACTGCGATTGTCGTCGTGAAGACGTTCCTGGAATATGTGACGCGGAACGGCTTTCAGCTATTCGCCTGGTGGCGGGTCATCGTCGGCACGCTCGGCCTGATCGCGCTGGCGCTGGGGCACTAACACGCAACTGAGACGGGATGCTCTAAGGCCGGCTCCATTCGGGGCCGGCCTTTTTGTCGCGCGGGGCTTAGGCGCTCTTCCTCTGGAATTGCCCGGCGGCGCGGAAGCGCCAGAGATATTGCGGGCAAACGCCTTCCAGCGAATCCGGCGTGATGCCGAGACCTTCGAGCGTCAGCCCTGCAGATTTTGCGGCTTCCGAGACCACATTGTCGGTCCGCAGCAGCTCCACCTGGTCCGGTGTGAGCTTCAGATCACCGGGGGCAAATTGCAGGAACGCCGCTTGGAGCTTGGCCAATCCGAACGGCAGCGGCACCAGCATCCGCTTTCGTTCGGTGATAGCGAGAATGATTTCGATGATCTCGCGCAATGCCAGCACTTCGGGTCCGCCGAATTCATAGGTAGCCCCTGGCTTGGTCTTGCCGTCGACCGCATCCGCGATCGCCCTGGCGACGTCGCCGACATAGACCGGCTGCATCTTGGTCACGCCGCCGCCGATCAACGGCAGCGCCGGCGACATCCTGGCAAGCGCCCCGAAACGGTTGGTGAACTGGTCCTCCGGACCGAACACCACCGACGGCCGCAGGATGGAGGCGGTGGGGACCGCCTCAA
>DASXHQ010000008.1:0-9677 GCA_036488415.1 Rhizomicrobium sp. | reverse complement strand
CCTCGCGGCGACGTGATGCACAGGGCCATCCAGCCTATCATCCGACATCGCCGCGCCGTTTTTTTGCCGTAGCAGCGAGCCAGCGTGAAATCGGTTCTTTTCGGGGAGTTTCGAATGGGCATTTCCAGGAAAATGGTTTCGCGGTTTGCGGCCTTTGGTGTGGCAGGTCTGGCGCTGGCGCTTCTGTCCGCGCCAGCCGCCGTCGGTGCCGATATGGGCGGCGGCGAACAGCGCATGCTGACGGTTTCCGGCCAGGGCGAAGTGCACGGCACGCCGAACCAGGCGATGCTGTCCGCCGGCGTTGTCACCGCCGCGCGCACCGCGGCTTCCGCACTTGCCGACAATTCGCGGGCCATGAACCAGGTGTTCGCCACGCTGAAGCATGCCGGCGTCTCCGACGAGGACATGCAGACGTCCAACTTCTCGGTGCAACCGCGATATGCGACCGACAAAAATGGCAACACGCTGCAGAACATCACCGGCTATCAGGTGTCGAATACCGTCAACGTCCGTGTCGACGATCTGTCGAAGGTCGGACCGACGCTCGATGCGCTGGTGTCCTCCGGCGCCAACTCCATCGGCGACATCGCCTTCACCATCAAGGATCCCAAACCGTTGATGGCGCAGGCGCGCGCCGCGGCTGTGGCCGATGCCGTCGCCCGCGCACAAACGCTCGCGCGCGCGGCCGGTGTTACACTGGGGCCGATCACTTCTATCAGCGAGGGCGGCTATGCCGAACCGCGTCCGATGATGCGCATGGCGATGATGGCCGGCGCATCCGCGCAGACGCCAATTGCCGCTGGCGAAGAAACGGTGACGGCGGATGTGAGCATCACCTGGTCGATCCGCTGAAGCTACTTCAGGTTCTGCATCAGCCGCATATAGAACGCTGTTGCCGGTCCGATATCGCCGATGGCAAGGCGCTCGTTCGTCCCATGAATGCGGCTCATGTCGTCCGGGCCCATGTGAAAGGGATCGAAGCGATAGACGTCGTCGGCAATCGGCAGATAATGGCGTGAATCGGTCGCGCCCGTGGTCAGGCTGGGGGCGACCGGAATCCCGTTGAACGAATCCCGGATCGCCGCGGCGACGAACATCCCATTGGCGTCGTGCAAATCCGAAATCTTCGAGGCTTCGTTCTGCGTCTCGGTCAGTGCCCGCACATCGACGCGCGGATCGTTGATTGACTTGCGCACATGCTCGATCGTGCTCTCGATGGTGTCGCGCTGGTGAAGCCGGAAATTGATCGTCGCCACGGCCTGTGGCGGCAACACATTGTCCTTGATGCCTCCGGCGATCATGGTCGGCGCTATGGTGGTGTGCATGGCCGCTGCCGCTTCCGGATTGTTTTCCAGCATGCGCGAAACGATCGGCCCCGCGAGCCAGAGATTGGACAGCATCATGCGCTGCAAAAACGGCACGTAAGGCGCCAGCAACTTGAATTGTTCTGTCTGCACCTCATCGATACCCGATGCGAAAGGATGATCGACGACGCTGCGCACGGCGTCGGCGAGCCGCGCAATGGCAAGATCGCTCGTTGGCCGCGACGAATGTCCGCCGGTTCCATGCGCGACAAGCTGGAGCGTGAGATAGCCCTTCTCCGCCACCGCCAGGAACGCCACGGGCTGCTGCACGCCGGGGAACGGTTCGTTCAGAATCGCGCCGCCTTCGTCGAGCACCCAGGCGAAATGCACATGACGCGCCGCAAGCAGTTTGGCGATGTTGCCGTTGCCTTCGTGACCGCCGACTTCTTCGTCCTGTCCGAAAGCGAACATGACGGTGCGTTCCGGCATGAAGCCCGATTGCGCCAGCCGCTCGGCTGCGTCCAGCAAGGCGATAAGGCAGCCCTTGTCGTCGATGGCTCCGCGGCCCCACACAAAGCCGTCGGCGATATCGCCGCTGAACGGATCGTGCGACCAGTCCTTGGCGGTACCGGGAACGACCGGAACCACATCCATATGCGCCATCAGCAGGATCGGCTTGGCATCCGGATTCTTGCCCTTCCAGTTGAAGAGCAGGCTTTTGCCGATGATCTCGCGCGTGGCCGCGCGATGAAATGCGGGATAGGTCTGCTCCATCCAGGCGCGAAGCGCGTCGAGCTGCGCGTTTTTCTGATCGTCATGCAGGCCATTGCCGTAGGAGATCGTCTTGAATCGGATCGCTGCAGCCAAATGTTTCGCAACATCCATGGAGTTGACGCTGATCGGCGGGGGCGAACTCACTAACGGCGGCGGTGCGGCAATCAAAGCGGTTCGCACCAGCACGATGGCCACGACAAGGATGACGACAGCAACGGCGCCGACCAACACCCGTTTCATGAAATTCCCCTTGCGGTTGCCGCTGCTCCCGCCCAACTAGTAACATCCTAGAGCCCGCGCGGCACGGTTCAATGGCGGGCCAAGGCCAAGGATAAGATGTCCACCAATCCCTTCTTTGAAATCTGGAATACGCCGTTCGGCGCTCCCCCTTTTGCCAAAATCCGGCCCGAGCATTTTCTCCCCGCCTATGAGCGCGCCTTCGCGGAACACGCGCAGGAAATCGCCGCGATTGCGGACAATGCGGAAGCGCCGGATTTCGAGAACACCATTGTCGCACTCGAACGAAGCGGGCGTGCGCTGTCGCGCATCGACCTGGTGTTCGGCAATCTAGCCGGGTCTCATACGAATGATGAACTCCAGGCCATCGAACGCGATCTGGCGCCGCTGCATGCACGCCACTGGAACGCGATCTTCCTGGACGCGGATTTGTTCCGCCGCGTCGACGACATCTTCGCGCGGCGCGCGACATTGGATCTCGACATGGAAAGTCTTCGCGTGCTGGAGCGCTATCATCTCGACTTCGTCCGCGCCGGTGCCAAGCTCGAAGGCGCCGCGCGCGAAAATTATGCGCAAATCGGCGAGCGCCTTGCCGAACTTGGCACCGCGTTCGGGCAGAACGTGCTGGCGGACGAACAGGAATTCGTGCTGCCTCTTCAAGAGAGTGATTTAGACGGCCTGCCCGATTTTGCGCGCGCAGCCGCGAGCGATCTCGCGAAGGAGCGTCATGCAAATGCGCCCTATGTTGTCACAACCTCGCGCTCCAGCGCTGAGCCGTTCCTGCAATTCTCCGCCCGCCGCGATCTTCGGGAAAAGGTGTTCAAGGCGCTCATCGCCCGCGGGGACAATGCCAACGCCCACGACAACAAGAAGTTCATCGCGGAGATCGTGAAGCTGCGCGCCGAGCGGGCCAAGCTGCTGGGCTATGCCACCTTCGCGGATTACCGCTTGGCGGATTCGATGGCCAAGACGCCGGATAGCGCGCGGATATTGCTCGATCAGGTGTGGACAGCGGCGCGCGCCCGGGCGCTGGAAGAGCGCGACGATCTCCAGGCCGTTGTTGCCGAAGAAGGCAGCAACTTCTCTCTCGCCGCCTGGGACTGGCGTTACTACGCGGAGAAGCTGCGTAAAGAGCGTTACGATTTAGACGAGGCCGAGATCATCCCGTATCTTCAACTGGACAAGATGATTGAAGCCGCCTTCGACACTGCGCATCGCCTGTTCGGGCTCGACTTCAAAGAGCGCAAAGACATCCCCATCTATCATCCGGATGTGCGCGTGTGGGAGGTGACCCGCAGCGGCGAACAGGTCGGCCTTTTCTACGGCGATTATTTCGCGAGGCCGTCCAAGCGCGGCGGCGCCTGGATGAGCTCATTCCGCGATCAGGAGAACATCGACGGCAAGGTGACGCCGATCATCGTCAACACCTGCAATTTTCCCAAATCCACGCCTGCGCTGCTGAACTTCGACGAAGCCAAGACGCTGTTCCACGAATTCGGCCATGCCTTGCATGGGCTGTTGTCGAATGTGCGCTTCCCCCGTCTCGCCGGCACCAATGTTGCGCGAGATTTCGTTGAGCTGCCGTCACAGATCTTCGAGCATTGGCTGGAAGAATCCGCCGTGCTGGAGAAATTCGCGGTGCATGTTGAAACCGGAAAGCCGATGCCGAAAGCACTGCTGGAAAAGCTCAATGCCGCGCGCAATTTCAACCAAGGTTTCGCGACCGCGGAATTTCTGGGATCGGCCTTCGTGGATCTGGATTTCCACGCGCTGGAAAATCCCAAGGATATCGACGTCGCCGCCTTCGAGAAGCAGTCCATAGCGCGCATCGGAATGCCGGAGGAGATCGCAATGCGTCACCGGCCAACGCATTTCTTGCACATCTTCGATGGCGACGGCTATTCCGCGGGCTACTATTCTTATATGTGGGCGGAGGTTCTGGACGCGGATGGGTTCTACGCCTTCAAGGAAGCCGGGAATGCCTTCGACGCGGCGATTGCGAAACGCCTGCATGACTATATCTATTCGGCGGGCGGCACCCGCGATTACGCGGAAGCCTATCGCCTGTTCCGCGGCCGCGACCCGAAGATCGACGCTCTGCTGGAAGGCCGCGGCCTAAGAGACCCATTCGCAGAAAGCCCCCAAAAGCGCAAAATGGGCAGAAGCGATAATGGCTAGCTACCGAGTTTTGGTAGGCTGCCGGGGAATTTGCTCCAGATTCCACGCCGCTTTATAAAGATGTCGGATCGGCCACAGACCGAGCTGGGGCTTAAGAACCTCTCACATGGCGGCGCAAGTGCCGCCGTCACCAGCACTCCTCGACCATGCGGTCGGAGAGGCATACGCGCATGTTCAGGGCGAAAGCCTAAAGGCGTATGCGGGTCTCCATGTGAGGCTTCTTAACTCCCCGATCACCAGGTCGAGGGGAACATGGAGCTTGAACAGATTTTCAATTCGTTTTGGAATTGGGGCGCGAGAAATATAGCCATCGCCGGAATCGCACTCACCGCCGCAATTATTTCGGCGATATTGTTTTGGTCAGCCCCCAGCAAGGTCTTCGCGGCGTCCTTCAATTGTGAACTGGACAGAAACGCTACACTCGAAGCGGTAGCGAAGCCGGAATATGAGAGCGCTTTGGAACGTCAGTCAGCGATTAGAGATTTCGATTTTTCGATCATGGCAGCGAATGGTGCTGCGCAATACATTGTGTACCCCATGTACGCAGTGCATCCGCGCGGTCCCGATCAAGACGACATAGACATTCAATCGCTAAGCCCCGACACTCAAATGTTCGTCGCAAGGGACATGCAACAATACCAACAAAACATGGCGAAATTCGCAGCGGCCTATGAGCGGGTAAAGTCACTAGGAGATTTCGGCTACGGACAACTTCCTGAATTTGAATTCCAAGACCTCGATTCAAGCGATCCAAATGTAGCTTACAGCGCGATGAGAGTTACGGCGAGAAATCTCGTGAGCAATCTCAGCTCATTTCGACAAACAAACTTGAAACTTGGTCGAGGCGCACTCGCCCTTATGATGATTACCGCGCCACGCTTGCTTCTTATTGAGAAAGAAAAACTCGAGCTTCAAGAAGTGGGTACTGCGGACCTTAGGCGAGACCTCAAGCTGCGCAGTCAAATCAGTGATGAGTGCGGCGGAACGTCTCTAAGGTTTCGCCTTGCGCTCTTTCGCGCGGGTCTTTGATAATCTTATGCCGACAGTCCGGGTTAAGATCGTGGCATAGGAGAAATGATGAAGCGTTTTGTGTTCAGTCTCGCGGCAAGCCTACTGTTATCGGCACCAGCTTTGGCCGTCGCGCCGCCGAAAGTGACGAGCATCTCCACGCTCGCACAACTGCACACGCCGCTGCCATTTCCCTATGACGAGAAAGCCGACCCCGACAAAACCGTGGACGCTGCGCTTGCGAAGGCGAGGGCCGAACACAAGCGCGCCTTCATCGATCTCGGCGGAAACTGGTGCGGCGATTGCCGGGTGCTGGCGGGGCTCATGGAGTTGCCGGAGCTGAAGAGCTTCATCGCCGCGCATTATGTCGTGGCTGTCGTCGATGTCGGCCGGTTCAATCGCAACCTGCAAATTCCCGCGCGCTGGGGAATGGTGCAGGCGCTAAAAGAAGGTGGCGCGCCGACTATTCTGATTGTCGATCCGAACACGAACCAGGTCGTGAATGCGGGTCACACCGGAGCGTTGGAGGATTCGCGCCATATGACGCCGCAGGCGATTGCCGACTGGATTGCGCAATGGGCGAAATAGGCTAACGCGCCGCGACCTGGCGGCTGTCCTTGCCCGGCGTCAGAACGCGATCGATCACCTGCATCACGCCGTTTTTTTGGTGGATGTCATAGATCGCGATATCGGCCATGTTGCCGTTCTCGTCCATCAGCAGGATGTTCGTCGGTCCGTTCAGGCTGGCGACAATCGTGCCGCCTTCCAGCGTGCGCAGCTTCACCTGTCCGCCCTGCTCGCCGATGAGCTGTAACAATTTGGTCGAGTCGTAGCGGCCCTTCACGATCAGATAGCGCGCATTTTTCGCCGACTTGATCGCGGCGGCCATCTTGTCCTTGCCGAGCGCGGCATAGGCGGCATTGGTCGGTGCAAAAACAGTGTAGTCGCCCGCACTGTCCAGCGTGCTGGAAAGACCGGCTGTCCTCATCTCCGAGATGAAGATCGCATGTTCGGGCGACTTGGACGCATTCTGCAAAATGGTTTCGCCCGGAAGCATCGCCGTGCCTGCAATCATGGGATTGGAGGCCTCAACGGGCGTCGTCGGGGCCGCGCTGGTCATGGAGGTGACCGCGCCGGACCCCGCGCCGATGAAAACCGCTGTTGCTGCCGCTGCAATCGCCAAGTGCTGCACTGGAACCCTTCGGCGAGCATTGCCCGCGCCAAGCCTTCAGTGCGTTAATGTTGCAGCGGCGTTGGGGTTCCGACCTTGCACGAGAGTCTTGGAGACTTTGGACAGCTCCTCGGCAAAACGCGGCGGAAACTCTGAAAGGTTTTCGTAAATTGCGAGGGATTTTCGTAAATTGCGAGGATATGTAAGTTGGAACGTGGATCAGCCGTCCATGCTGGATTGCGGATTGCCGATGACGCTCAGGAACTCGCGCCTAGTCAGCGGGTTCTTGCGGAATTCACCATGCATTGCCGAAGTGACCATCGTAACACCCGTTTTGTGCACGCCCCGCGTCGTCATGCATTGATGACTGGCCTCGATCACCACGGCGACACCCTTGGGTTGCAGCACCGTGTCTATGCAATGGGCGATCTGGGCCGTCATTTTCTCCTGCACCTGCAAGCGGCGCGCATAGGCTTCCACGACGCGGGCCAGTTTGGAGATGCCCACCACCTTGTTGGTGGGCAGATACCCGACATGCGCACGCCCGATGATCGGCGCCAGATGATGCTCGCAATGCGACTCGAAGCGAATGTCCTTCAGCACGATCATATCGTCATAGCCTTCGACTTCCTCGAAGGTGCGCGCCAGATAACTCTCGGGATCTTCGTTGTAGCCGGAGAACCAGTCCTCGAACGCGCGGGCAACGCGCGCCGGCGTATCAAGCAGACCTTCGCGCGTCGGATCGTCGCCTGTCCAGCGCAGCAAGGTGCGTACCGCTGCTTCCGCGTCTTCCCGCGACGGGCGCGGTTCGGATGGCGCAACAACCCTGGCAATAAAGGGATTGGGCTTCTTCACTTCGGACATGGTGAACCCGTCGATAGCATTGAGGCATTAACGCCCGAACGTCAGGTATGGATCAACCAGCGGTTTTGTAAGGGCTAGTGAATCCGGCGGTGCTCGTGCGGGCTTTCCAGCACAAAACCGGGAATTTCCGCCTCGAAATCCTCGCCCGTGGCGGCGCGCATCAGATAGCGGCCCTGCATGGCGCCCGACGCGGTAGGGAGCGGACAGCCGCTCGTGTATTCGAACTTCTGCCCCGGCGCGAGCACCGGTTGAGCACCGACAACGCCCGGACCGCGCACTTCTTGTACGTGACCTTCCGCGTCGGTGATGTGCCAGTAGCGCGAGAGCAGTTGAACCGTTTCCAGTCCTTTGTTCTCGATCGTCACTGTGTAGGACCACAAATAACGCCGTTCGCCCGGATCGGATTGGTCGTCCAGGAACGCCGGTTTTACGGCTACGCGGATGTGGCGGGTGACGCGCTCGTACATGCGCGCACTATGAAATGCGTCGCGGCGCGCACGCAAGACTTAGGGTTAGGGAAAGGTTAATTGTGCGAATCGCGTGGCGCGACGGTCACATCCGTTGTGACGGAATTGGCAATGAAGCAGCCATCATGCGCCTGGTGATGGAAATCCGCGAGCATTTCCGCGGTCACATTCGCGCCGTCCGCGAACCCCACGACCGGATGAAGCACCACGCGCGTGATCTGCATTTTGCCGTTCGCACCCTTCTCCATGAAGCCGACCGCTTCATCGTCATAGGATTCGACCGTCAGCTTTTTAAGCGCGCAGATCGCAAGGAAGGTAAGCATGTGGCAGGAGGATAGCGACGCGACGAACGCCTCTTCGGGATCGACCCGGTCCGCGTCGCCCTTGTAGGCCGGCGTCGCTGAAGCGGCGAGCGTGATGACGCCGTTCTTGAACACCATCTCATGCGCGCGATTGTAGGACGCGTAGGTGAAATCCGCCGAGGTGCGCTTCCAGTGAACGCCGGCATGATGTTCGGACATGTCAGACCTCCTTCAGTGCTTGCTCAAGGTCTTCGCAAAGATCGTCCGGATCTTCGAGACCAACGGAGAGACGCACCATTCCCGGCGTGACACCCAGCGCCAGCCGCGCCTCCGGCGACAGGCGCTGATGCGTGGTGGTTTCGGGATGCGTTATCAGGCTCTTGGTGTCGCCCAGATTGTTCGAAACATCGATAAGCCGCAGCGCGTTCTCCAGCCGGAAGGCGCCCGCCTTGCCGCCTTCGGCCTCGAACGTCACCACGCCGCCGCCGCCGCTCATCTGCGCGCGGGCGAGATCGTGCTGCGGATGATCGGCGCGGAAGGGATAAAGCACCCGGCTAACCTTCTTTTGCGTCGCGAGGAAATCGGCCACCTTTGCCGCATTCTCGCAATGCGCGCGCATTCTAAGGTCCAGCGTCTCAAGGCTCTTCAGATGCAGCCACGCATTGAAGGGGCTGATCGAAGGGCCGGTGTTGCGCAGGAAAATCTGCAAATGGTCTTTCAGGAAATCCGGCTTGCACAGGATCACGCCACCCAGCGCGCGGCCCTGCCCGTCTATATATTTTGTGGAGCTGTGGACGACGATATGCGCGCCGAACTCCATCGGCCGTTGCAAAGCCGGCGTGGCGAAGGCGTTGTCGACCACCAGCGATGCGCCGGCATTGTCGGCGATCTTCGCGACAGCTTTCAGGTCGACGATCGCCAGCGTCGGGTTCGCCGGCGTCTCCAGGAAGAGCATCTTCGTGGTGGACTTAACCGCCGCCGCCCATTGACTCACATCGTCGCCATCCACCAGCGTGTTGGCGATGCCGAAACGCGGCAGGATTTCCTCGATCACGTAGCGGCACGCGCCGAACATCGCCTTGGCGCCGATCACATGATCACCGCTGCGTAGCGCGCTCAGGAAGACCGCCGTGACAGCCGCCATGCCGCTGGCTGTTGCGCGCGCGACCGGCGCACCTTCGAGCGCCGCCATGCGTTGCTCGAACATGGTGACGGTGGGATTGCCGAAGCGGGTGTATTGATAGCCGTCCGACTGGCCTTTGAAACGGGCCTCCGCCTCGTCAGCCGTCTCATACGCGTAGCCCGACGTCAGAAAGAGCGCCTCGGCGGTTTCCTGAAAGCTCGTGCGGGTCTGTCCGCCGCGCACCGCAAG
>DASXHQ010000153.1:0-11116 GCA_036488415.1 Rhizomicrobium sp. | reverse complement strand
GTTCAGGCATCGTGTTTCGTCGCTCCGATCTTGGTGATAAGGAAATCCCTGCACTTTATGATCGCGTCGGTGAGACACGGCTTGGCACCGTCATCGTGCAAAACGAAGCCAGTGTTGGCGTGATCGAGCATTTGATGGCGGCTGTCGCGGGTGCGCAGATGGACGATCTTCTGGTGACACTCGACGGTCCCGAACCGCCGATCCTTGATGGCGATGCGCTTTCCTATTTCACCCTTCTTGAAGATGCGGGAACTAGAGAACAGCCCGGCCAACGGCGGGCGATCAAGGTGACGCGGCCTGTCGAGGTAATCATCAAGGACGCGCAGATCCACCTGCTGCCCTCCGACGCGCCGGAATATGCCTACGCCCTCGACTATTCCAACACCAAGGCAATCGGGAAGCAGTTCTACGAAATGACTCTGACTCCGGAGAACTTCGCGCGCGAGATTGCGCCCGCGCGGACTTTTGGATTCATGCATGAACTCGATGCGCTCAACAAAATGGGCCTCGGCCGCGGGGCATCCTTAGAGAACACACTGGCGATCGAAGGCGACACTGTCATCAACAAAAGCTTGATGCGCTTCCCCGACGAATTCGTGCGGCACAAAATCCTCGATGCTATTGGCGATATGGCCCTCGCCGGCGGGCCGCTCATCGCGCGCTTCGAAGGCGTGAAGTCCGGTCATGCCACGAACAATGCGGTGTTGCGTGCATTGTTCGCCGATTCGCGCAACTATGAATATCTGCCAGCCTAGCCTTCCCACAAATCTTTGCCATGAATGGGAAACTTGCCGTCGCCGGTCTGGACCGGAGTTCCGGCTCAATGGCATAAGGTGGCCGCTTGGGCCCCGGCCGCGCCCTGTTCGGGAGTAGGTATGTTGTTGAATTTCCTTGGCAATATTCGTCCGATGCGCCTTCGCGGGGCGGCATTCGCAATTGTCGCGGCGGCGGGTATCGCCCTGTCGGCCTGTTCAGACACCGGCGACGACAAGAAGGAGGCCCCTTATGTCGAGCGTCCCGTCGAGCAGATTTATGCCGACGCCTGGAAGCAGATCAACGACCACAACTGGGAAAATGCCGCCAAGCAGTTCGACGAGGTGGAGCGTCAGCATCCTTATTCCGTCTGGGCGCGCCGCGCGATGCTGATGAGCGCCTTCTGCTATTACCAGGCCAACAAATACACCGACGCCACCAATACCGCCGACCAGTACATCGCGCTCCATCCTGGTAGCCGCGAAGTCGCTTATGCCTTCTATTTGAAGGCGATGTCCCTCTATGAGCAAATCGTCGACGTCGGCCGTGACCAGACGACGACGGAACAGGCGCTCACCGCGCTGCAGGACGTGGTCCAGCGCTTCCCCAACACCGAATATGCACGCGACGCCAGCCTGAAGATCGATCTCACACTCGATCATCTTGCCGGCAAGGAAATGGAAGTCGGCCGCTATTATCTCACCCGCCACGATTACATCGGCGCGATCAACCGGTTCAAAACCGTGGTGCAACGCTACCAGAAGACCCCGCAAATCGCCGAGGCGCTGGAGCGGTTGACCGAAGCCTATTACGCCTTGGGCGTGTACAACGAAGCCCAGACGGCCGCCGCGGTGTTGGGCGCGAATTATCCGGGCAGTCCCTGGTATCAGGACGCATACGACCTTCTAGTGACCCACAATATGAAGCCGGGGGTCGATCAGAGCTCGTGGCTTGCAAGGCAATTCCAGCTATAAACTGAGCCTATGCTCGCGACGCTCAAGATTCGCGACCTCGTTCTGATCGAGGACGTGGCGCTGGATTTTGCGCCCGGTCTCAACGTGCTCACGGGTGAGACGGGGGCCGGAAAGTCCATTCTGCTCGATGCGCTCGGCCTTGCCGCCGGCGCACGGGCGGGCGGACGCTCCAGCGTTCGCAACGGCGCAGCGCAGGGCTCATCCGTCGCCATTTTCGATCTTGAAGAGGATCACGCGGCTTTCGCGCTGATCGCGCGCAATGATATTCCGGCCGAGGGTGAAGTTATCCTGCGTCGCGCGATCAGCGCAGACGGGCGCACCCGTGCTTTTGTGAACGACGAGCCGGTGGGCGTGGGTCTGCTGCGCGATCTGGGCGGGATGCTAGTAGAGATCCACGGCCAGTCGGACGACCGCGGGCTGTTTGATACTTCCACCCATCGCCAAATTCTCGATGTTTTCGGCGCTCATGAAGAACTTGTTGTCACCGTTGCCGCTCGCTTTGCCGAGCTGGAAGCCGCCAAAACCCGGCTCGATGAGCTTCGCAAGGCCGCGGCAGCCGCTGCGGCCGATGCGGATTTTGTGCGCCACGCTGCCACCGAACTTTCGGCACTTGCCGCGGAGGAAGGCGAGGAAGCGAAGCTCGCCGCCGAGCGCGTCATGCTGATGAACGCCAGCAAGATCGCGGAGGATATTTCCGCGACGGTGGAACTGCTTGGCGGCGAACGCGGCGCGGAGTCTTCGCTCGCCGGTGCGCTCAAGCGGCTGAGCCGCACCAACGAAGAGGCGCGCAAGGCAGCGTCGGCGGCGGAAGGCGCGCTGGAACAGGCGTTCGCGCAAACCGAGGAAGCGCGGCGCGATCTCGAAGGCCTGTTGTCACGGCTCGACAATGACGGCAGCGAGCTGGAACGCAAGGAGGACCGGTTACACGCATTGCGCGCTGCTGCGCGGAAATATGGCGTGCAGCCGAATGAATTGCCGCGCATGTCCGCCGAGTTCCAGACGAAGCTCGACTCCCTTGCCGGCGGCGGCACCAGCCTGAAATCCGCAGAAGCCGATGCCGCAAAGGCGCGGGCGGCATTTCTGGAGGTTGCCCGAAAGCTTTCGGCGGCGCGCAAGACGGCGGCGAAGAAGCTGGAAGGCTCTGTCGTTTCCGAGCTGATCCCGCTGAAGTTGGCGCATGCGAAATTCCGTGTGGCGTTGGAGCCGCTGTCCGAAGAAGCAGCGTCCGCCAATGGGCTGGAGCGTGTCGCCTTCGAAGTCGCCACTATCGAGAGCGCGCCGTTTGGGCCGTTGACCAGGATCGCATCAGGCGGCGAGCTAGCGCGATTCTCTCTGGCGCTGAAGGTGGCGCTGTCCGAAACCAATCCACCCGCCGCGCTGGTGTTCGACGAAGTCGATCGCGGCGTCGGCGGCGCAGTGGCCGATGCGGTGGGCGAGCGATTGCAGCGGCTGGCGAAGACCACGCAGGTTCTGCTTGTGACGCATGCGCCGCAGGTGGCGGCGCGGGCGGACCGGCATTTCCGCATCACCCGCAAGGGCGACCGCACGCGGGTGGACCTGCTCTCCGATGAGGAGCGTGCGGAGGAGATCGCGCGAATGCTGTCCGGCGCAACGATTACCGACGAAGCGCGTGCCGCGGCGAAACGGCTGATGAACGAGGCCGTGCCGCAAAAGAAGAAGCGGAAGCGGGCATGAGCGGCAAGCCTGTCGAAAAGCTCTCAGAAGCCGAAGCCAGGAAAGAACTGGAACAGCTTGCCACGGAGATGGCGGAACATGATCGGGCATATTACGAACGGGACGCTCCGACCGTCTCTGATGCCGAATACGACGCGCTGCGCAAGCGCAACACGGCGATTGAGACGCGCTTCCCGAAACTTGTTCGCGCCGATAGCCCGTCACATCGCGTCGGCGCGAAGGTGTCGGACAAGTTCAAGAAGGTCGTGCATCGCGTTCCCATGCTGTCGCTGGACAACGCCTTCGCCGACGAGGACGTGATCGAGTTTGTCGCGCGTGTTCGCCGCTTCCTCGGTCTAAAGGACGACAAAGAGATCGTCTTCACCGCCGAACCCAAGATCGATGGGCTCTCCGCTTCGCTGCGCTATGAAAAGGGTGTCTTCGTGCAAGGCGCGACGCGCGGCGATGGCACAGAAGGCGAGGACATCACCGCCAATCTGCGCACCATCAAGGATATTCCGCTCCGGCTTCATGGCAACGCACCGGACGTTCTGGAAGTGCGCGGCGAAGTTTACATGACGCATTCCAACTTCGCGGCGCTGAACAAGCGGCAGGAGAAGGATGGCAAGCCGACCTATGCTAATCCGCGCAACTCTGCAGCGGGTTCCGTTCGCCAGCTCGACCCAGCGATCACTGCCTCGCGCTCGCTCAATTTCTTCGCCTACACCTGGGGGGAGGTGAGCAAGATGCCTGCCGATACGCAGTGGGGCATGTTGGAAGCGTTCAAAAGCTTCGGCTTCAAGGTGAATCCGCTCGTGCGGCGCTGCGAGACGGTCAAAGAAGTTCTCAAGTTCTACAATGATATCGAAAGCAAGCGCGCCAAGCTCGGCTATGACATCGACGGCGTGGTCTACAAGGTCGACGACCTTGCCTTGCAGGAGCGCCTTGGTTTCGTGTCGCGTTCGCCGCGCTGGGCGATTGCACACAAATTCGCGGCGGAGCAGGCGGAGACGATCCTGGAGAAGATCGACATCCAGGTCGGGCGCACCGGCAAACTGACGCCGGTGGCGCGGCTGAAACCCATCAATGTCGGCGGCGTGGTGGTCGAGAACGCGACGCTTCACAACGAAGACGAGATTGCCCGGCTCGACGCCCGTGAAGGCGATACCGTCATTATTCAGCGCGCCGGCGATGTGATCCCGCAGGTGGTGAAGGTGCTCACCGACAAACGGCCGCGCGGTTCCAAGCCTTACCAGTTTCCCCGCAAATGTCCTGTTTGTGGCAGCCATGCCGTCCGCGAAGTGGACGAGAAGACCGGCAAGGAAGATGTCGATCGCCGCTGCACCGGCGGCCTCATCTGCGCGGCGCAGGCGGTGGAGCGCCTCAAGCATTTTGTCGGGCGCGACGCGTTCGACATCGAAGGCTTTGGCGGCACCTATATCGAGACGCTGCACGAAGCCGGGATGCTGAAGGAGCCGGCCGACATTTTCCTTCTGGCGAAGAACCCTTCGAAACTCGGCAAGGTTCTGGCCGAGAAGCGCGCGGAACAGAGCGCCGAACGTAGGGCGAAAGAAGGCAAAGACGCCGTCGAAACCAAGTCCAAAAAGAAGGACGAGGGTGAAGGCAAACTGGTCGAGAACCTGATCGCGTCCATCGAGGCGCGGCGCAAGATCGGGCTGGACCGCTTCATCAACGCGCTGGGCATCCGCCATGTCGGCGAAACCAATGCGCGGCTTCTGGCCCGCAATTTCCACAGCATCGGTGCTTTCATCGAAGCGATGGAGAGCGACGACGCACTGGAACAACTCAACGCTATTGGCGGCATCGGCGATGTGGTGGCCGAAGCCATCAAGGATTTCTTCGACGAGCCGCACAACCGCAAACTGCTCGATCATCTCCTCAAGGAAGTGGAGGTGCAGGATATCGCCGCGCCGAAGATCAAAGGATCGCCAGTCGCGGGCAAAACGGTCGTCTTCACCGGCAGCCTGGAGAAGATGACGCGCCAGGAAGCCAAGGTGAAAGCGGAATCACTTGGCGCGAAGACAGCGGGCTCGGTGTCCAAGAAGACCGATCTTGTCGTTGCCGGGCCGGGCGCGGGATCGAAGCTCACCGACGCGCAGAAATTCGGCGTGAAGGTGATCGACGAAGACCAATGGCTCGCGATGATCAAGGGGCTTTGAATCTGCTCAGGAATTTCTGCCGTTTTCGATCAAGCTTTTGATTGCAAACGAAATTCGTTCGAAGGTCGTTCCTCAGTTTTTGCTCGACAAAAAACGCATTTCTAAAATCTTGTGTGCCGGCGAAGGTGAAATACTTCTATTTGTGTTTGAGATTGGGGGCCGCGAAAACGCGCGACCGGTTTTTTCTTATGTCTGCAAACAGCCCGACCTTCGACGATTCGGAAGCGCAAAGCTCGCAGCGGATATAGGCGCTCGCCGCGAAAGTGTCAAATAATTATTCTCGAAACTAGGAATAATTATTTTAAGCCTTTGAAACCGCTCTCTTTTCGCTTCACATCCGCTCGCGATAGCGGCTCACATCGACCAGAACGCCCTGCGCGTTGAAGTCGAAATTCACCGTGGTGGTGTGCTCGTAACCGCTCTGCGCGGCCAGCGCGAGCAGTGGAACGTAATCGACCGGATTGGGGCCGCCGGATTCATAGACATAGATATCGCGCCGGCCGCCATTGATGAGCTCGGCTTTCCCGTTCGGCGCGCCCAGCGCGGCCAGAACCTGTTGCTCGGTCGTCACGCCTTTCTGGAACTGCGCGCTCTCGTCCTTGCTGACAGAGGTGCCGGTTGCGCATCCGGTGAGCGCGAAGGCGGAGAGAGCGGCGGCGACAGCGAGCGATTTCATGGGATTCTCCTCAAGTCTCAAGAACTGTAGAGCGTGCCGCGCGGCCCGCCTAGACGGTCTTTTCCTTGCAACGCCATTCGGTGGTCGCGCCGACGGACTGGCACCACACCGGGCGAAGCTGCGGCCAGGACGGGATGTAGTGATAGAGCAACGAGCCGTCATAGGCGTGGTAGTCCAGATGCGGCTCGTCCGGCAGCGCGGCGATATATTGCGGCGTTAGCGCGCCGAGCGACGATGGCCACACGCCCTTGTCGCGGTGATAAGCCTGGATCGCGTCGACCACGCGGTTGGCATCGCGGCGATAGTTCATGCCCTTGGGGTCTTGATCGACCGGCCACACCTGGCAACCGGCGAGCGCGAAGAGAGCGGCGGCGAGAACGCAACGCGAAAGAGTTTTCATGGGTTAGATCGCCCGCGTTGCCTGTTCAAGCCATTTGCGTGTTTCGTCATCTACCAGCGGCGACAGCTTCTCGCGCGTTTTGGCGTGATAGGCGTTCAGCCACTCGCGCTCCTCTTTCGTCAGCAGCGACGGCTCGACGAGGTTGAGGTCGATCGGCGCGAAGGTGACGGTTTCGAACTCCATCATCTTGCGGTCGCCGCCGGGAACGGGCTTGGGCTCGCTCACCACCACGAGATTCTCGATGCGGATGCCGTATTCGCCTTCCTTGTAATAGCCCGGCTCGTTGGAGCAGATCATGCCCGGCATCAGCGGCTGGTGGATCGGCCGCTTGGAGATGTTCTGCGGTCCTTCATGCACCGACAGATAAGAGCCGACGCCATGGCCGGTGCCGTGGTCGTAATCCAAGCCCGCATCCCACAGCGCCTTGCGCGCGAAGGCATCCAGCGCCACGCCGGGCGTGCCGGCGGGGAATTTCATCATGCCCAGCGCGATATGGCCTTTGAGCACGCGCGTGAAACGGTCCTTCATTTCGGCGGTCGGCGTGCCCACGATCATGGTGCGCGTCACGTCGGTGGTGCCGTCGGGATATTGGCCGCCGGAGTCGATGAGATAGATCTCGTTCCGGTTGATCTTGCGGTTGCTCGACGTGGTCACCCGATAATGCGGGAGCGCTGCATGCGGCGCAGCGCCGGAAATGGAATCGAACGACAAATCGGTGAGCGATCCGGCCTTCTTGCGATAACCTTCCAGAACTTCCGCCGCCTCGATCTCTGTGAGCTCGCCGTTCGGCGCTTCGCGCGCCATCCACGCGAGGAAGTTGGTCAGTGCCGCGCCGTCGCGGATATGCGCCTTGCGCGTGCCTTCGATCTCCACCGGGTTCTTGCACGCTTTGGGAAGCTGGCATGGATCGACGCCGCGCTTCACCGTCGCGCCCGCTTTCGCAAGGCGATCGAAGGCGGCGGCGGCCGTCCAGTTCGGATCGGCGACGACGGTTTTGCCTTTGAGCGCATCGAGCGCGCCGTTGAACTCGGAAGGCGCGCGCACGCGCACGGCATTGCCCAGATGCTTGGTCACGTCCGGCGTGATCTTGCGCTCATCCACGAACCAATCGACGGCGCCGTCGCCGTTCAGGATGGCATAGGAAAGAACGAAGGGCGTGTGCGGGGTATCGCCGCCGCGCACATTGAGCAGCCAGCAGATGGAATCCGCGAGCGACACAATGGCGGCATCCGCGCCGTTCTTCTTCACCTCTTCGGCGATGCGCGTGCGTTTGGCTTCGGCGCTTTCACCGGCCAGATTCATCGCATGGGGAACAGCCTTTGCGGTGGGCGCGGCGGGACGGTCGTGCCACACCGCGTCGATGGGATTGCCATCGGCCGGCACCAGCGTTGCACCAGCCTTCTCGACGGCCGCGCGCAACGCCTCGGCGCTGGCAGCGGAATGCACCCACGGATCGAAACCGATTTTCGCGCCTTTCGGGGCGTTGGCGGCGAGCCAGCCGTTCGGGCCTTCTTCCACTAGATCGCGCGGCTCGAATTGCTTGGTGTCGGTCTGCTGGCGCACCTGCAGCGTGTAGCGGCCGTCGGCGAAAACAGCGGCTTTGCCCTTCAGCACCACGGCGGCACCCGCCGATCCGGTGAAGGAGGTCAGCCACGCGAGGCGCTCATTACACTCGGGCAGATATTCGCTCTGGTATTCGTCGGAGTGCGGCACGACGAAACCGTCCAGTCCGCGCTTGGCGAGTTCTGCGCGCAGAGCAGCAAGGCGCGGCGCAACGGTCGCGGCATCGGAACGGTCCTCGAAGGACTGGAATGACGGTGTTTTGTCCATGAAATCGCACTCGGTGGGGATCGGTTTCGACCCTAGCGCCGCCCGCGCGAGGCCTCAAGCACAAGCGCCGTCCAGGGGCCATCGCGCCGCGTCTCGCGCAAGATAAGGCCGAACGGGCGATAGAAACTGAGAACAAGATTCTCCTGCCACGTCAGAAGCCCCGACAGGATGAGCGCACCGCCGCGTTCCAGCGCATGCGCGATGGAGGGCGCGAGCTGGGTGAGCGGACCCGCTAAAATATTCGCAATGATGAGATCGTAGGGCGCCTTCGCGGCGAGAGCGGGGTTGGCGAGGCCGTCGGCGATGACGGCATGGATGAGTGTGGCTTCGCCGTTCGCTGCGGCGTTCTCACGCGTGATCGCCACCGCGACGGAATCGATATCGGAGGCGACGACGCGCTGGCGCCACAGCTTGGCCGCGCCGATGGCGAGTAAGCCCGTGCCGCAACCCAGATCCAGCACATTGTTGTAACGGCGGCGGCGTGCGAGATCCGACAGCGCGCCAAGGCAAAGCGATGTGGTTTCGTGATGGCCGGTGCCGAACGCCATGCCCGCTTCGATGCGGATGGGAATGACACCCGGCGGCACCGCGCCCGCATCATGCGCACCATAAACGAAGAAGCGCCCGGCGCGCACCGGCGGCAGGCCTTCCTGGCTGAGCTTGATCCAGTCGGTATCGGGCAGGAGCTGAACATGCACCGCGCGGCCCGCGAGCTTGGTGAGCAGATCGCCATCCGGCATTTCGGTGTAGAGCGCTTCCACCACTGCGTCCGGCTTGAATGGCTCTTCGTGGATCAACACCGCCTGCGGCGACGTGCCGAGCTCGAACGCAGCCGAAATATCGCCCGCTTCTTCTTTGCGAACGACGATCTCGGCTTTCCAAAGGGGCGGGTTTGTGCTCATGACCAGCAGAAATTGATCAAATAGGGGGCTTCTCTGAATCCAATTTGGATTTGGCTTTTCGAACCACTTCTAAGATGTCTTGCGCATTTGCGACCGCTTGTTTGTCGTCCTCTTTTCCGTCAAGCATTTCTGCTAACTCGACCAAGAGAGCTTCTTCAAGTTCATCCAAAAGATAGTGTCTACCGGCGAGGCCAGAATTATCAATGTAAGTGGATCGATGGGGCAAGGCCGCTTTCAAAACATCTGATATTTTTTCTTCTAAAAATATTTTTGTTGTGTCAGTACCTGTTGCTAGCATTTTAAGTGTGCCAACGGCGCTCGCAATTATGATGTTGTAAGCGCTGAATAGTGCCCACGAGCGCAACGAAACAAAAGGACGCTGATTTTCGGCTTCGGAAATATTTACCTTCTCCATATCAAAGCTATCACTCGATATCTTGAAAAAATGCTGTAGCTTCTGGTCCGTCTCTATCCTCCGATTCACGTTATCCATATTTAGAATAGAGATTTGCTGAGATGCAGCTTTGAGTCTCCCCAGGGCAACCACATTTTCCCAAAGCCGATCGATCGCTTGTAGCTTCCTAGCGTTAAGCAGGGCGCGCCGATTTGACATTCCGGATAACGCGCCATCTCGCAGCGCATTAATTTCGTTTTCTTTATGCGCGAGATCCGCTTTTAGTTTCTCAATCTCAGCTTCGAATGAATGTTTTATTCCTGAGGTTATATATTCTCGAAGGCTATCTCGGAAAATTACGCCAACGAGCGCTAAAACAGATGGTATTAATATCCCCGCTACTAATCCCCAGATTCCGCTCATTTTCGCTGCATCCGATCCAAGGCGCTAAGCCCGCTGCACGAAATTGTCGATCACCTTTTTCTCGCCCGCCTTGTCGAAATCCACGGTGAGTTTGTTGCCTTCCACGAACGCCACGCGGCCGTAGCCGAATTTTTGGTGGAAGACGCGGTCGCCGCGTTTGTATTGCGAAGACTCCGGGTCGCTCGTCTGGATCGTGTAGGCTTGCGCTTCGATCATTGGCGGGCGGGTGCGCATGGTGCCTTGCGCGGCGCGGTTGGCTTGCGCGCGTTTCCAACCGGGCGAGTCATAGGTGCTGCCGAAATTTGCCGCCTGCTGGTTGTCGCGGAAGCCGACGCTGCCGCCATAGAAGCCTTCATCGACGATGGTATCGACATGCTCTTCCGGCAATTCGGTGATGAAGCGCGAGGGCAGGGCGCTTTGCCAGTTGCCATGCACGCGGCGATTGGCGGCGAAGTAAACCAGAATGCGTTTGCGCGCGCGCGTGAGGCCGACATAAGCGAGGCGGCGTTCTTCCTCCAATCCCGCAAGGCCGTTCTCGTCCATCGTGCGCTGTGACGGAAACAGGCCTTCCTCCCAGCCGGGCAGGAACACGGTGTCGAATTCCAGGCCCTTCGCGGCATGGAGCGTCATCAGATTGATGCGGTCTCCGCTGTCGTTCTGCTCCAGCTCCATCACAAGCGAGACATGCTCCAGGAATCCGGCGAGGGATTCATATTGCTCCATCGAGCGGACGAGTTCTTTCAGGTTGTCGAGACGCCCAGGCGCTTCCGCTGACTTGTCGTGTTTGAGCATGTCTGTGTAGCCGGACTCATCCAAGACCATTTCGGCCAGCTCGGTGTGCGGCAACACTTTCGCCGTCTCCGTCCAGCGCGCGAAATTGGCGGCGAGTTCGCCCAGCGATTTGCGCGCT
>DASXHQ010000148.1:0-41536 GCA_036488415.1 Rhizomicrobium sp. | reverse complement strand
CGCGTCGAATGCGAGTTATTCGGCAGGCGCCGTGAAGGTGCCTGCCGCCAGCTTCGCCATCACAGTGCGCCGCACAACGACGCGCATGGTGAGGTACTGGATGAGAAACAGACCCAGCGGCGCGAAGGTCGGAACGAGAGCGTTGTATTTCGCCCAGCCCGGCAAGCCGAAGCGGTAGGAAACGAAGAGGTTGCCCGCCGCCAGCGCAAAATAAAGCGCCGACCAGATATAACCCCAGCCGACCAGAAAGCCTTCGCTGGAATTCTCTTTTACGATGGCCGGCATATAGCGAAGCTGCCAGCCGCGCCGGAGCATGACCGTGGCGATGGCGAAGCCGGCGATGCTGGGCTTAAGCATCACAAAGCGCGGATCTTTGGTGAGCAGCGTGGCCGTGCCGAGAACCAGCACCAGCACAAGGCTGGCGTATTGCATGAGCTCAATGGTGTGGCGGCGCGACTTAAGCCAGATGAACTGTGCGACGCCAGTGACAATTCCGGAGCCGGTGGCGACCACGATGTCGTTCGTGATCTCGTAAATGGCGATAAAGATGATCGTGGACAGGAAGTCTCCGACCAGCGGCCGGAACGCACGCAACAGGTTCATCATGGATCGATTCCTCTATGCGGGGCGCCAGTTGCCGTGGAAGCCGAAAGGCACGCGGCGGGGAAGCATCGCTTCGCCGATTGGCCCTTTGCCGACATCCTGAGCGTCAAAGACCGCGAAGCCGCTTTTGTCTGTCGAAGGATGATAGACGGTCGTCACCAACCACCCGTCGCCTTCCTCGGCACTCGCAGAACGCGGCACGAAGATCGGCTCACCCGGCATCCCGTCCTTGAAGGTGTAAAGGGCTTTTTTCCCCGTCCCGAAATCCATATGGGCGATGGAGTCGAATTTTACATCGGTGCCATAGCGCGAATTGGCGGCGAAATAGCCGTGGCGGTAGGAAAGGCCCGCACGGCGCTCGTCAAGCCGCGGGAATTCGCCCGGCAGATCGTCGATATATTCGCGTTTGATGGTGTTGGTATTGTCCGCGAGATCGAAGGTCCAACGCGCCAGCCGCGCGCCGGATTGCTTGCCGGGCGTCCCGTCCGGGTTCGGGAATAGCGGCGCCACATCATATTGCATGACGTCGACGTAAATCTTCTCGCCGTCCTCCCACATGTTCATGGGGTGGAAAACATAGCAGGCATCCGTGGTGAACCAGCGGAGGGAGTTGACGTCGCCATCGCGGCGCATGACGCCGACCTGGCTACCCTTCTCCGGCTCCCATGCGAAGGCCGGTTTGCCGTTCATGGCGCGGTTGAGATTGCCGGTCAGCGGCAGCACGGGGAACATCACATAATTTCGCGTGACGAAGAAGTCGTGAACCATGCTGCAGAACGGTGCTTCGAACATGTCGAGCCGCGTGACGGCGCCCGTCTTATCGGCGACGCCATAGGCGAGCTTGTTCGAGAAGAAACCCGGTCCGGCAGAATAGCCGAAATAGACCATCTCACCGGTTTCGGGGTCCATCTTGGGATGAGCGGTGAACCTCAATGCCTCGCGGGCGTAATCGCGATAGCCGCGCGACTCCAATGTGACCGGATCGAGTTCGAAAGGATTGTGCCCCTCTTCCAGCGCCAGCAGGCGATTGCCATGCCACACGATATTGGTGTTGCCGACGCCGCTCTCCTTGCCGATCACCGACGGATCGGACGTCATCGGATTGCCGAAGGTGCCGAACAGCGAGCGGCCAGCATCGTGTTCCAGCAGGTATTTGTTCGTGTGCACATAGCGATTGAGATACGAGACTTTGCCGTCCGCGACGTGGAAGCCGTGGATCATGCCGTCGCCCGCGAACCAATGATGGTTTGGGTCACGTGGCTCGAATTGGGGATTGGGGCCGTTGCGGTAATAACTGCCGGCGAGGCCCTTAGGGATTTCGCCCGTGATGGTGAGCTTTGGGAAGTCATCCTCGCTGCGGACCGGCGCGAAATTGCCCGACAGATAAGGATTGATGCGAATAGGGGCATTCATGACGAATCTCCCGAAAATCTCATTTACATTTTACTGTGTAAATCTATAAGATCGGTGCTAGGTGGTTTCAACCCCGGAACCGGATTTTTTCATGCCCCGTACATTATCGACCGCCGAAGTGGCGGATTTCCGCGAAAAGCTTTGCGATGTCGCCGCGCGGATGTTCGCCGAGCGCGGGCAGGAAGGCTTCACGATGCGGGAACTGGCGTCCGAATTGGGCGTGAGCCCCATGACACCGTATCGCTACTTCCACGACAAGGACGAGATCCTTGCCGCGGTGCGCGCGCGCATCTTTCTGAAATTCGCGGTGACGCTGGAGCAGGCTTATGCCGTCCCGGGCGATGCCGGCGAACGTGCGCAATCGGCTGGCGAGGCCTATGTGCGCTTCGCCCTCGAAAACCCGGCGTCTTACAAACTGATGTTCGACATGAGCCAGCCGGACGAGGGGAAATATCCCGAGCTGTCACAAGCGTCTAACCGCGCGCGCAAAACCATGACGCGCCATATCCCGGCCATGGTCGAAGCGGGCATGCTGGAAGGCGATCCCGAAATCATCGGCCATGTCTTCTGGGTGATCCTGCACGGCACAGTGACATTGCAGCTCGCCGGCAAGCTCGATCCGGAATGCGACATGCGCAAGATTCTGGACGCGGCGTTCGACGCCGCCAGCAAGGGCTTCGCGCCGAAGCGCTGATTGCTAGGGGTGGTAGGCGGCAAAGAGCGCCGCAAAGCCTGACAGCGGACCGATTACCGAGATCGCATCCCAGAACGCGCTGGACTGTACGCGCACGACATCGCCGGGATAGACCTGCGCCACGCCATCGGCGGGCACATAGACTTCCTTTGTCTCACCCGCGTGGCGAACATAGACACCGCTTTCGACTGCTTTCTGAGTAAAACCGCCGGCATCGGCGACGGCATTCTGAACGCTCATGCCGTCGGTGTAGGGATAAGAGCCCGGACGGTTCACCTCGCCCAGTACATAGAACGGACGGTATTGCGTCACTTCCACGTTTACGCGTGGCTCCTTGAGATAGCCGTCGGCAAACTTCGCGGTAGCGGCGCGTTCGACGTCGCTCGCGGAAAGGCCGGAGACTTTCACCTGGCCGATCAGCGGAAGGCTGATGTAGCCGTTGCCATCGACATCGAAGGTGCCGCCAAGATCATCTTCGCCATAGACAATGACGCGCAGCTTGTCGCCGGTCCCGAGCTTGTAGGTTTGCGCGATGGACGGCTGATAGGAAGCAGGCTGGATGGATTGCTGCGCGCGCGCGTCGCCGATGCTCGCGGCCACCGCAAGCGTCACCGCTGCGGCCGCCGCCAGATGCCGGACGAAGCCTGGAATACGTGCCCTTGCCATGGCGCCAGATTAGGCTGTTAGGACTTTATAAAATGCTACGCAGTGGGCATGGCGGGTGTGCCGATCTGGGGCATACAATGTAGCGAAGGTTGACCTGCCACCCAAAGCGGCGAAGCGTCACCAGCCCTCCTACACCAAGGGCCCGGAGGAAACCCTTCTCGGCTTTGCCGCGAAAGGTGGTGGGCGCGACAGGGATCGAACCTGTGACCCCTTCCATGTCAAGGAAGTGCTCTCCCGCTGAGCTACGCGCCCGTCCAAACGGGGCGGCACGTATAGCCTCCGGCTCCTGAATAAGGCAAGCCGGACGGCCCGATGGGACCGCCCGGCTAAAACCGCCCTTAAAAGCGGGCCTAACGCACCTGTTTCAGATCGAACTTGACGGCCGCCTGCGTGGTGGATGGCACCGCCGCACCACCCTGCATCGCGGGTTTGTAGCGCCAATGCGCCTTCACCCAGTCGAGCGCAGCCTGGTCCAACTCAGGAACACCGCTTGATGTGGCGACTTGCGCTGCCGACACCGAACCATCCGCAGCCACGGTGATTGACAGGACCACCGTGCCCTGCTGATCGAGCCTGCGCGCCACGGCAGGATACGGCGGCGTTGTGTGCGTGGTCGTCAGACCGGAAGCCGACCTATCCGGCTGTTGCTGAACCTGCGGCTGTTGTTGCGGCTGAACTGTAATGGTCTGCGCATTCTGATCCGGAGCGAATTTTAGATGTGGCTCCGGTATTTGTTCTGTCCGAATCGTTTTCTGAAATTGCGGTGTAGGCGGCAGCGGCACCGGTTGGGGCTGAACCTTGGCTTGGTCGATCATCTTCGTGTGGAAGATTGGCTCAACATATTTCGTCACTTGTATGTTGAGGCCGCTCGCAAGTGCCCAAATCAAAACGCCATTCAATAATGCCGCCAATGAGATACCGGCATAACGGCGCCAGCGGGTATTCGTGTTTTCGATTGACGTGTGAAACGCCAAAGCGGGGTTGTTCATTGTAAGAGCTCCCGTTCAAAAAAATTGCGCGGGCCACAGAACGCACCGGTCTTATTCCCCCGGCGTTACCGCGAGATCCGGTTATGGGAACTCAGAAATGTGGCGATGTGCAGGCTTTTGAATGGCGCTCGCGGGAAGCGGTAGAGAAGGTCGCTTGCTACGCCGCAATCATCCGTTCCACTTCCTGCACGATTTCCCGCAAGTGGAACGGTTTGGACAGCACCTTCGCCTGCTTGGGCGCCTGCGAGGAGGGATGCAGCGCGACAGCGGCAAAGCCCGTGATGAACATGATCTTCAGATGCGAATCCATTTCGGCGGCGCGCTTGGCCAGTTCGATCCCATCCATGCCCGGCATGACGATGTCGGTGAGCAGCAGATCGAAGCGGAATCCCTTGAGGCAGGCGAACGCCTCGTCGCCATCGCCGAAATCGGTGACGCTGTGGCCCGCCTTCACCAGCGCCGCCGCGAGGAACCGTCGGAGTGATTCATCGTCTTCTGCCAGTAGAATATGCGCCATAGCCGCGGGTCCCCTCCCCTGAATAAACCCTATAACCGGCGGGCGGTAAATGTCGGTTAACGCGCGACTTTGCCACTGTCCGCAAAGGGTTGATTGGAAGGCCGTTGCGGTGATCCACTTGGTTTACAGGCATGGGAATTAGGCGGCGCCATGAAGCAGAACGAGCCAGAGAACGGACAGAACAGCGGGGATTTCACGCTGGAGAGCCTTCTGGAGCACCCGTTCGATCTGGTTCTGCCGCAACGCCAGCGCGTGCCTTTCGTTTTCGCCTCGCCCCATTCCGGACGCGTTTATCCCCCTGGCTTTGCGGCGGCGAGCCGGCTCAGCCCGCTCGGTTTGCGCCGTTCTGAAGATGCGTTCGTCGACACGCTGTTCGCGGGCGCCGTCGAGCTTGGTGCTCCCATGATTGCCGCGCGTTTCCCCCGTGCCTATCTGGACGCGAACCGCGCGCCGGGCGAACTCGACCGGGCGATGTTCGACGATGCGCTCGCCATGCCGGTCGATCCGGCGGGCACGCGCGTGAATGCAGGCCTCGGCGTAATCCCACGCATTGTCCGCGACGGTGCCGAAATCTATCGCGGCAAGTTGCCGGCAAGCGAAGCTGCGACCCGTTTGTCGCGTCTTTATCAACCTTATCACGCTGCGGTGTCGCGATTGCTGGAAGAGACACGCGCGCGTTTCGGCTGCGCCGTGCTGATCGATTGTCATTCCATGCCGTCGGCTGCAGCCATTCCCGACGTGGTCCTGGGCGACCGTTACGGCATGGCCGCGTCGCATAGCCTGATGCGCAAAGCCGAGCAGGATTTTGAGCGCCGCGGCTTCACGGTGGCGCGCAACACCCCCTATGCGGGCGGCTATTCCACCAACATCTATGGGCGCCCGATGCTCGGACATCACGCGCTTCAGATCGAAATCAATCGCGCGCTCTATCTCGATGAAGAGCGCATCGAACCGAATGCGCGCTTTGCCGACGTGGCCCATCGCATCGGCGCGGCACTGCACGATCTTACGGCCATCGCGCCATCGCTTCTGCGCCCGACAGGTGCGCGCCCGCTGGCGGCGGAATAAAAAAGGCCGCCACGGATGCGGCGGCCTCTTCCGATTCCCGATGAAACGAATTCAGCTGAACATCTGCACCCAGGTCGCTTCGTCCACTTCCTCAACCACGATGCGGATGTAGCAATAACCCAGCACATGGCGGAACAGACGACGGGCGACCTTGCCGCGATAGTTCTCGCGCTCGCCCATGCGGCTGCGTGGAATGTCGATGTAGTCGCCCACATTGGGGATCAGGCCGAAGCCCGCCTCATCGCCAAGAACCAGATCTGCGGTGGTGCCGATTTCTTCGGCCTTCGAGGCACCCTTGGCCACAAACGTGTAATCGATCTCGTATTTCACAGTGCAATCCTTTGGCAGAAGAGGAAGGGCGCATCGTTGCGGGGCGGCGGCTTGGCCGTCAACCGCAAAGCTTCGTGAGGCTACTGTTCCGGCTCAGAAAAAAGGCCGCTCCCGAAGGAGCGGCCAAGTTCAGGGAGGAAACGCCCAGAAAGGGCCACAGCATTTCACCCGGAGGTGTCATACTGCGTTGCAACAATATGGCAGCCTAAAATCGGCCTGCCAAGCGTCTTCCGTGACGGAAATTGCAAATATCATAATAATTTCCGATAGCTAGATAATAGGCAGTTTTGCAGCATAGATTTTGTGCATTGCGGCATAAATTAACGATTTCAAGCACTTTCGCGCTGGATTCACGAAACGATTATCGCGATGCAACAGGAACGTCGTGAATCACAGGCATCCCAGTGGCTATAGGCCTTCCACTGATTCGGAGACCGAAATGGCTGAAACTGCCTGGGCTAGAGACCTTTACAACGGTCAGGCCGCGTTGCGTGGCAACTCACCCCTTCCCTTCCCGCTCCCAACCCGGCGTGCGCGGAGCAATCCTCCGCCACAGCAGATGCGGAATCATCGCACGATCTTCATCTCCGACACCCATCTGGGAACGCGGGGCTGCAAGGCCGAGGCGCTTGCCGACTTCTTGTCGAAGAACAACTGCCGCACGCTTTATCTTGTCGGCGACATCGTCGACGGCTGGCGCTTGAAGCACAAGTGGTTCTGGCCGGAGGCGCATAACAAGGTGCTGGAAGAGATTCTGCACAAGATCGATACCGGCACGCGCGTCATCTATGTGCCCGGAAACCACGACGAAGTGCTGCGAGACTATTGCGGCCGCGAGATCGCCGGCGTCGAGTTGATGCGCGAGACGATCCACGAAACCGCGGACGGACGCAGGCTTCTGATTCTGCATGGCGATCAATTCGACGGCGTGATCGCCTATGCCCGCTGGCTCGCCTTCCTGGGCGACTGGGCTTACACGCGCGCGCTGGAGATGAATGAACTCTGCGCGACGGTCCGCAAGGCGTTCGGACTGCCCTATTGGTCGCTGTCCGCCTACCTGAAGAACAAGGTGAAAAATGCGGTCGAATATATCTGCCGTTTCGAGAATGCCGTTGTCGAAGAGGCTCGCACGCGCGGCCTCGACGGCGTCGTGTGCGGTCATATTCATCACGCGGCGATCCGGCACATCGACGGCGTCCTCTACACCAATGACGGCGACTGGGTTGAAAGCTGCACCGCCCTCACCGAAGATGCCCGCGGAAATCTGGAGATTCTCCACTGGGCACCTTCGCAAGCAGAGCCCGCGCCAGCTTTCGTCCCCCAACCCGCAGAAGGACTGGCCGTCCCAGCCTGACGCTTTGACGCCGGAGCGCGCGACCAACGCGCCTCCGGCCGAGTTGCGGCACGAGCGGGTGATGGTCGTCACCGACGCGTGGAAGCCGCAGCTGAACGGCGTTGTCCGCACCATCGAAATTCTCGGCGAAGACCTGAAATCTCTTGGCCATGACGTACGCTACGCGACGCCTGAAGGCCGCTTCACCATTCCGATGCCGACCTACAAGGAAATTCGGCTGGCGATTTTTCCCCGCAGGAGTCTGGAAAAGATGATCGCGGACTTCAAGCCGACCGCGATCCATATCGCCACCGAAGGCACGCTGGGGCTTTCCGCCCGCGCCATCTGCGTAAAGCAAAAGATCCCCTTCACGACGTCGTTTCACACCCGCTTCCCCGAATATGTGAAGGCACGCTTTCCAATCATCCCGGTCGGACTTGTCTATTCCTTCCTGCGCTGGTTCCACGGTCCTGCGAAATCCATGATGGTGGCGACGCCGTCGCTGCTTCGCGAGATGGAAAGCCATGGCTTTCACAATCTCAAAATCTGGTCGCGCGGCGTGGATGTCGATCAGTTCCGCCCGATCGCGGACGCGTCGCTGCCGTTCCCCGGACCGATCTGGCTCTATGTCGGCCGTGTGGCGGTGGAGAAAAATCTGGAAGCGTTCCTCGCTCTCGATCTTGCCGGCACAAAGGTGATCGTGGGTGACGGGCCGGCGCGCACGCCGCTGCAAAAGAAATATCCGGATGCGAAATTCTTAGGGCCCAAGACCGGCGAAGAACTGGTGCGCACCTATGCGGCCAGCGACGTGTTCGTCTTCCCCAGCAAGACCGATACCTTCGGACTGGTGCTGCTGGAAGCCTTGGCCTGCGGCGTTCCGGTAGCCGCTTATCCCGTGCAGGGACCGCTCGATGTGATCGGCAATGCCAGTTGTGGTGCGTTGGACGACGATCTGCGCGCGGCTTGCTTGCGGGCGCTGGAGATTCCACGGGAGAAGGCACGAGCCTTCGCGCTGACGCGATCCTGGCGAAACTGCACCGAGCAGTTCCTGTCGAACCTGCCTTAGCGGGTTGCGTTCTAACTTTCCTTGCCGACGGTGACGATCACCGAACCGGTGTTGCGCCGCGCTTTCACATAATTAAGCGCCGGCTTGATGTCGGCGAGCGTGAATTGCGCGGCGACGCGCGGCGAGATCGCGCCTTCGTTCGCCCAGGCAATGACATCGCGCAGCGCCTTTTGCGCCAACAGGGGGTTGGCCTGAACGGCCAGCGGCGTGTTGGCGGAAATCAATTCCGCATCGCGCGCATAAAGCGCGGACATGTTGATGCGCGGCACACGTCCGCCAGCGAAACCTGAAGAAATCACCCGTCCGCCATCGGCCAATGTCAGAAGCGCCATCTCGAACGCATCGCCGCCGACCGGATCGAAGATGACATTTGCGCCTTCATTGCTCGTCAACGCCGCGACGGATTCCGACAGCGGCTGCGCCGAACTGTCGATCACTTCATCCGCGCCGCGTTCGCCCGCCTCGCTACCGCGCGACTCCCCGCTGGCCACGGCGATAACATGCGCGCCAAGCTTCTTGGCAATCTCTACCGCCGCCAATCCGGCATGGCCGCCTGCGCCTAAGACCAGCACCGTCTCGCCGGCAGCGAGCCGCGCTCTTTCTCGCAACGCCAGCAGCGCACCGGCATAGGCGACGGGCAGGCCTGCAGCCAACGAAAAGCCCATGCCGTCGGGAATGGCTGCGCAAAGCGACGCCTTGGCGACCACACCTTCAGCAAGCCCACCCCAGTCCACAAAACCCGCGACCCGATCACCCGGTCTGAAGCCAGACGCATCCGCTCCCGCCGCCGCAACGAGCCCGGCCACTTCCAGACCCGGCGTGAACGGAAGATTCGGACGTGGGTGGCGCTCGCCGGACAGCGCCGCAAAATCGGCTAGATGAAGCCCCGCAGCGCCAACCCCAATCAAGACGTCTCCGGGTCCCGGCGCGGGCGCGGAGACTTCCTCCGCCGCCAGTGCCTCAAGGCCTGACAGTCTTTGCGCGATGAGGGCTTTCATGGGGTGACCGTGCCTTGGCTGCCCATTGCGTGCAACCGCGCCGCGTTGCGGGCCTGCGAAGCCCCAAGTAAGAGAGTGCGCCTCCACCATCGGTTCCACACGCCTCCATGACCCCGTCCCGTCCCACCGACCGCGCCACATGGCTCGCGCCGCAGGAGGCCCTTTTTCTTGGTGCCGTGATCCTTGCCTGGGCGATCCTGGTGGTTTCGCTTGGCAAGGATACGTCGTGGGATTTCCGGAACTATCACTGGTACATCCCTTACGCCTTCTTGAACCACCGCATGGGTTTCGACATCGCGGTGGCGCACCAGGCGACGTTCTACAATCCGGCACTCGACATCCCGTTCTATCTGCTGGCGACGCATGTTCCGGCGTGGGTGGCGCTGGGCATCCTGGGCGCGGTGCAGGGATCGAACGTCATTCCGCTTTATCTGATCGCGCGTTCCACACTGCGCGACAGCGACGACAAGTGGATTCTCGCGCCTGTTCTGACGCTGCTCTGCATGACCGGCGGCCTCACGCTCGGCCTCGCGGGCACGACCTATTACGACAATATCATGAGCGTGTTCACGCTCACCGGTCTGGCCATCGTCGTGACCAATCGCGATGCGCTGGCGAACGGAACGCTGGCGCGCGGCATGATGATCGCGGCCATCGGTGGTTTCATCACCGGCAGCGCGGTGGGATTGAAACTGCCGCAAGCACCCTACGCACTGGGCTTTGCCGGCGCACTCGCGGTTGTTGGCGGCGACTGGAAGCACCGCATCACGCGGCTGTTGGCTGGCGGGGTCGCCGGTATCGTGGGTGTCGTATTGTTCTCAGGCTATTGGTGGCTCGTGATGTACCACGTCACCGGCAATCCCCTGTTTCCCTATTTCAATCAGTTTTTCGATTCGCCCTTGGCCTTGAGCGCGTCCTATCGCGATCTGCGCTTCATTCCGACGACATGGCCACACCGGCTTCTCTATCCTCTACTGTTCACGCTGGATTGGCGGGTGGCGGACGATCTGGGCTATTCCGATATTCGCGTTTGTCTGGCTTACGTTCTGTCGCTAACGACGATTCCGATCCTCATATTCGCAAAGCGCAACCGCGAGCCGCTGGTCGATCCCGGCGCCGCCGCACCGATCTTCGCCTTCGCGGCAATCACCTATGTCGCATGGATCGCGATCTTCGCCATCTATCGCTACATCCTGGCGCTGGAAATGCTGTCGCCCATTTTGATTGTCTGCGCGATCGGTCTGTGGCCGTTGCCGCGCCGCGTGCAATTGACGGCGCTCGGCGTGCTCGCCGTGCTGGCAATGTTTTGGACCCGTCCCGGCTGGCTCGAACGCGCGCCGGTCACGGACCCCTATGTTCAAGTGCAACTGCCACCGATTCCCGATCCCAACCACACCATGATCCTCATGGCTGGCGAAGCGCCGATGGGTTACCTCGTGCGCTCGCTGCCGCATCAGATTCCGGTGCTGCGAATCGACGGCTGGATGATCACGCCGCAGGACGGCTCCCGCCTCACCGCCTCGACCAAAAAGCGGGTGCAGTATTTCAAGGGCGATCTCTATCTCATTGCCGAGGAATACGAGATCGGCCGCGCCAGCGAGGCATTGCAGGACTACGGCCTTGCGATGCGCTATCTTGATTGCCAGGAAATCAAAGCCAATCTTGGCGGCCCCTACAAGTTCTGCCCCATCGAACGCCTGACGGACAAAAAACCATGAGCGAAACGCTTCCGCGCATCGCCGTACTCATCCCCTGCTACAACGAGGAAGCCGCCATCGGGCAGACCGTCGCCGACTTCCGCGCGGCGCTACCGATGGCGACGATCTATGTCTACGATAACAACTCCAAGGACCAGACCGTTGCGCGCGCGAAAGAAGCCGGCGCCATCGTGCGGTCCGAGCCGCGGCAGGGAAAAGGCGCCGTCGTGCGCCGCATGTTCGCCGACATCGAGGCCGATGTTTACGTCCTGACCGATGGCGACGACACTTACGACGCCACGGTCGCGCCGGCGCTGGTGCAACAGCTGCTGGACGACAACTACGACATCGTGTCCGGCCGCCGCATCGCCACGGCGAAGGATGCCTATCGGGCGGGCCACGTTCTGGGCAATAAAGTTCTGACAGGCTTAACCGCGCTGATGTTCAATGTGCGCCTGCTCGACATGCTGACCGGTTATCGCATCATGTCCAGGCGGTTCGTCAAAAGCTTTCCCGTGATCTCGACGGGCTTTGCCATCGAAACGGAGCTGACGGTCCATGCCGTGCGGCTGCTGATGCCGATGATCGAGGTTGATACCAAATACAAGGAGCGGCCGGCGGGTTCGGTGAGCAAGCTCAGCACCTACAGAGATGGCTTCAAGATCCTGTTCACCATCATCTCGCTGGTGCGCGAGGAGCGGCCTTTCGTCTTCTTCGGCGTGTTGTTCGCTATCTTCGCGATATTGTCGCTGATCCTCGGTATTCCCGTCGTGCTGGAATTCGTGCGGACCGGCTATGTGCCGCGCTTGCCGACGGCGGTTCTAGCCGTCGCGCTCATGCTGCTTGCCTTCCTGTCATTGTTCAGCGGGCTGATCCTCGATACGGTCACGCGCGGGCGCTGGGAACTGAAGCGGCTTTCCTATCTCGCCATCACCGGCCCGCAGAACCTGAAGAAGCCGTGACGCTTTTCGAACGCGCTCGCCAATCGCGCTTCCTGCGGTTTGCCATGGTCGGCGGCGTTGGCTTCTTTGTAAACGAAGCAGTGCTGTTTGCGGCAATCCGCTTTCTTGGTCTTGGCCCCTATGCCGGCGGGATTTTCGCTTTCGTCGTCACCGTCACCTTCACATGGTGGGGCAATCGCCTGCTCACCTTCCACGGAGAAGCGGCGCATGGCGCAAGCGGCATGGCGGCCGAATGGTTCAAATTCGTCACCGCCAACACGCTGGGCTTTCTCGCCAACTACGCGGTCTATGTCTCGCTGGTGACCTTCGCCCCGCCGCCTCTGAACAGCCCCTATGTCGCGCTCGCATTCGGAACGCTGGTCGGATTGGTCTTCAATTTCACGCTGTCCAAGCGCTTCGTGTTCCGCGCCTAGCTGGATTTGACGATCTCATCCAGGATCGCAGCCCCACCCGGACCGTCGATATCGACACGGGTCGTCTCGGTGAGCCGCGCCATCGTCATGTAGAAGCCGCAGGTGATGATAATCTCCACGATCTCCTGCGGCGAGAAATGCTTGTTCGCTTCGGCGACTGTCGCCTCGCTGGCGCGCACGTCGCGGATCACCTCTTGCGAGAGCTTCAGCATCGCTTGTTCCTTGGCGCTGAATTCCTCGCCGGTGATGCGCGCCGCTTCCAGCGCCGCGATCTGATCCTTGCGGCAGCCTGCGTGTTCGGCGATGGGAACATGCTGCACCCATTCATACTCGCCGCGCTCCAGCCGGGCGACGAGCAGGATGATGAGTTCCCGCAAATCGGCGCGCAGTTTCTGCCGCCCAAGAATGTTGCCGCCGAAGCGCAGGCCGGAGGTGAACATCTCCGGCGCGTTCGCCCACATGCGAAAAATGTTGAGCTTGCGCGGCAGGCGGTCGAACGCCTCTTTGGCTTTCTCCGGCAGCGTGGACGTATCGGCGTAAGGAATGAGCGGCATGGTGTCCTCCGATATTGGTCGGCGCCATCCTGCGGAAGGAACGCTCAGGGAGCAACCGTGTGCGCCTGTGGATCGACGATCACCGATTTCATGATGGCGAATATGGGCATGCCGGGATTGAGCCCGAGGCGGTGCGCGGATGCCCGGGTGATGCGCGCCACAAACCGTGCCTTTCCGCATTGCAACTGAACGTCGGCATGGGTACTGCCGCTTTCGCGTAGGGTTGTGACGGTCGCGAGCAGGACATTATTGGCGCTGATGGTACGCGGCTCCTCGGCGGCGAGCATTACATCCTCGGCGCGGATGCGCACCCGCAGGCGTTGCCCGATGTCGCGGCGGAGCAGCGGCACGATCAATTCCCCGCCGTCGAAAGACAGGACGCTGAGGCCGTCGGCGTCATGATGCGCGGACACGCGCGTGTCGATCACCGCGCCGAAGGATGGCGCGCCGGTAAGCGCGGAAATGTCCAGATCCGCCAGCATCTCGAACACCGGGCCTTGCGCGACCGTCTGACCGTCCTTGACGATGATGACGCTGTCGGCCAGTTGGGCGACTTCATCCAGCGAATGGCTCACATAGAGCATGGGCAGTTTGGCTTCATCGCGCAGCTTTTCGAGATAAGGCATGATTTCGGCCTTGCGCGCGGCGTCGAGCGCGGCCAGTGGTTCGTCCAGCAATAGAATGCGCGGCGTTGCCAGGAGTGCGCGGCCAAGCGCAACGCGGTTCTTCTCGCCGCCGGAGAGCTTGACGGAGCGTCGGGTGAGCAGCGCATCCAATCCCAGCAGGGAGACAACGCGTCCAAATTCGGATTCTTCCGCCGGGATCGGCGCGCGCCGCCAGCCGAAACGCAGATTGTGTTCTACGCTCATATGCGGAAACAGCCGCGCGTCCTGGAACACATAGCCGACGCGGCGCTGTTGCGGCGGAACAAAGATGCCCGATTGGGTGTCGAGCACCGTTTCACCGCCGATGACGATGTTTCCCTCTTGCGGGCGCAAAAGTCCGGCGATGGTGTTCACGATGCTGGTCTTGCCGGAACCGGAAGGGCCGAACAGCGCGGTGATGCCGGGCTTGTCAACGGCGAATTTCGCCGCAAGTTCAAAGCCGCCGAAATCGTGCCGGATACGAACCGAAATGCTCATCGTCCGGCAAAGACCCGGATTCGGCGGTCTGCGAACTCGGCCAGCGTCACGCCGATCAAAGCCAGCGCGATAGAAAGCATCGACAGCCGCGCTGCCTCCACTTCGCCACCGGGCGATTGCAGCGCGCTGTAGATCGCCAGCGGCAAGGTGCGCGTCTCGCCGGGAATGTTGGAGACGAAGGTGATGATCGCGCCGAATTCGCCCAGACAGGCGGCAAAAGCGGTGACCGCGCCGGCGATGATGCCGGGAAGCGCCAGCGGCAAAGTGAGATTCACGAAGCGGTCGAACACGCCGGCACCCAATGTCTTCGCCGCGTCGCCGATGCCGGAATCAATCGCTTCGATGGAAAGCCGGATCGCGCGGAACTGGAAGGGGAAAGTGATTATCCCCGAAGCCAGCGCAGCGCCCGTCCACGAAAACGCGAACCGGATTCCCAAATGCTCCAAGAGCCACGCACCCACGGGCGCACGCGTGCCCAGCATAATCAGCAGCAGATAACCCACCACCACCGGCGGCAGAACCATCGGCAGGTGCAGCGCACCATCGATGATGGCCTTACCGGGAAAGCGCCGATGCGCCAGCAGCGCGGCCAGCGCGATGGCGACCGGCAGCGCGCACAGCACCGCCACGGCGGAGATGCGCAAACTGAGCAGGAGAGCTTCGATTTCTGCAGGCGAGAGCATGAAGCGCCGTTTGTACCGCGCGGGCACTATAGCGAAAGAGACACGCAGGACGATCTAGCATGGTTAAAGCGCCCTCGCATGCTTGACCTGACACATTGGCGCTTTACCGTTCATCACGATGGGCCTTCGAGGGGGACGGGTGCGTAAGCTCGCCGCGGCGCTGGGTTTTGCCGCGTTTACGATCACGCTTCTTGGCGGGGCCGACCAGCTACCGCAGACCCTTCCCATGTCCGGCCCGGTCATCACGCCATCATCGAGCGCGTCCAAACCCGCTGCGCCGCAAGCGCCCATGGCGGCATACAGCGCCAGCACATATCGCATCCGCTATGACCGCTGGACAGACGCCGACGAACGCGGGTTCGGCGAATTCGTTACCGGGCTTGGCGATGCCAGTTGCCACAGCGTGGACCAATGCCTGCACTCGCCAGGAAATCCGTTCCGCGCCAGCGATCCGCCGGGCATGTATTTCCGGTCGGACTGCGCCGATCTGCCTTACGTGCTGCGTGCTTATTATGCGTGGAAGCGCGGGCTTCCGTTCTCCTATGTCAGCGCGGTCAGCCCGCGCGGCCAGGCGAGCGACATCCGCTATTCGAAGAACGGCAACGCCGTCGTGGGGCGGCGCGACGTCCTCAGTGGCTCGATCTCGGGATACGAATTGCTGGACGAGATGCGCGACGAAGTTTCGTCCGCCACCTATCGCATGCACCCCGATCTGGATGAGCCGACGCCGGATATGTACTCGCCCGCGATCGATGCGAAATCGATTCGGCCGGGCACCATGATCTACGATCCCAACGGCCATGTCGGCATCGTGTTCAGGATCGATGCCGACGGGAGCATCCGCTACATCGACGCCCATCCCGACAATGGCTTGACCCGCGGCTATTACGACGAACGCTTCGTGCGTTCGCGGCCGGGCATGGGCGCGGGGTTCAAGAACTGGCGGCCGCTGATGCTCGAAGGGGCGACGCGCCGCGCCGACGGCGTCTATATCGGCGGCCACATCGTTCCGGCGCGCAACAAGGACATTCCCGACTTCTCCGACGAGCAATATTTTGGCACCGGCCCGCGTCCCGTGGACGATGCCGCTTGGGCGGATGGCGGTTTCGCGATCAATGGCGAACCCTTTGCCTATTACGACTTCGTGCGCGCGGCGATGGCGGGCGGGAAATTGCAATTCGATCCGATCAAGGAAATCCGCGAGTCGGTCGATTCCAACTGCGCCGATCTGCATTACCGCGCCGACGCCGTGGCGCTGGCGGTCGATGCGGGGCTTCAGAACCGCGCGCAGCCGGCGCGTTTGCCCGCCAACATCTACGGCACCGACGGCGATTGGGAGACTTATTCCACGCCATCGCGCGACGCGCGCCTGAAAACCGCCTTCAAGGAAGTGCGCGACAAGGCCGAACGCTTCGTGAAGATGTATCGGGCGAACGATGCCAAGCTCGTCTATGCGGGCAGCGATCTCGTCGCCGATATGCTGCGCATCTACGATCAGGAAGCCGCCAAGTGCCGCATAACCTACAGCCGCACCGATGGATCGCAGGTGACGCTCGGTTATGAAGATGCGCGGCGCAGGCTGTTCCTGATGTCGTTCGATCCTTATCAGTGCACCGAGCGGCGCTGGGGCGCGACGGATGCCAACGAGCTTTCCACCTGCCATGACGGCGCGGTGAAACAGGCGTGGTACGCGGCGGAGCAAAATTTGCGCAACCAGCTGGACCGTACCTATGAAGCCAGGATGGATTTCACCTTGGATGAATTGCGCGAGCCTGGCCCCGGCAAGGGCATAGCTTCGCCGCCGGACACCGATGCGCGCGGCTATCTTCTCTCCGTGGCCGGTGCAGAGCGCGGCGTGGCGGCGCGCTAGCCGATCTTTTGCCCCCTCGCATCGCACGTCTCTTTCGAGCCTCGTGGGCGAGCTGGGGCGGTATTCGCAGTTATCCCTCAACACCATGCGCGATATGAGGCGCGTCCTATTCAGCGCGGCTTAGCAGGGTGCGCGGTGAACCGGGTGATGATCGGTCTTCGTCCCATCCGGTGGTCGCATGCGTCAGCAGCGGACAACACCGGCAGGCGGGCCAAAGGCGATCAGGGTGAGGGGAGATTAGAGGTTGGGCATTTCGTTGTTCTCCAAAATAAAGTCATGGCCGGGCTTGTCCCGGCCACCCATTTTCCAGAGGCGGAGCAAAACGATCACCGCTTCTGGAAAATGGATCCCCGGCACAAGGCCGGGGATGACGACGTAGTTGATGGTGAGAACCAGGCCCAAAACGCAAGAAACCCGCGGCTTTCGCGGCGGGTTTGGATTTTGGGCGCAGTTCTAGAATTGAGAAGAATGTACGGGGGTACCGTCACGGTGTCAAGCTAATTGGGAAAAATAAGTTCAGAGCAGGGAATTTAGCCTAAGTATTTGATCCTGCTATCGAAACATATTATCCCCTTCCGCGCGGCATGGATTTGGGGGGAAAAAATCTGCAAAAATATTTTCAACAAAAAAGCCGCCGGGTGACCGGCGGCTTTCGCAAACGATAGAGCGCTCGCTTATTTCCGCTTCTTGCCCGGCTTCTCCGGTGCGGTATTGGCGGTCTGCATCGTGCCGCCGGTGCGCGCGTAGAGCGACCAGATATGCGCGACCATCTCGGCTTTGGGGTCGCCCTTCACGGCGTTGAACGCCTGCAGCGCCTGATCCTTCTGGCCTGCGGCGAGATAAGCCTGACCCAGGCGCATCTGCGCGTCGTTCGCGTCCGTCACGCCCTTTTTGATACCGGCCTGGATCATACCGATCGCGTCCTGCGCCTTGCCCATGCCGGTGAGATCTTCGCCCAGCTTCACGAGCAGATCGCCGTTCTTGGCGGCATTGGCGGTCTTGGTGAGATTGGGCAGATTGGCGGCGTCCTTCGCGGCGGCGGCCTGTGCCAAGCCGACAAGGCGCTGCGAACGCGCGTCGGTGAGCACCTTGGCATCCACGCCCTTCTGGGCGATGGCGGAGGCTTCCGTCGGCAATCCAAACTGGATCGCAAGCTCGGCGGCTAGCTGATAATCCTCGGCGTTGCGCATGTTGCCGGTCATCAGGCGAACCCGCGCGATGTCGAGCGTCTCGTGATCGGTTAGGCCGCGCGTCGCGTCGGCACCGGCCAGCATGAAGGTCCAGTACTTCGACTGGCCGTTCAGGATCAGCCGCTCCGCCGCCTTCTGTTCGGCGACGGTATCGCCCGACTTCGCTGCAGCGGACATCAACAGGCCCTGCGCCGTATCGCCACTCATGCCGCTCAGCAGCCTGACCGCCTGCGGGTAATTGCCCATCAGGTAATAAGCCTGGGCGACGATGAGCTCATCGTTTCCGGAGAACTGACCGGACTTGCGCAACTCGTCCGCATCCGGCCCTACGACCTGCGCGTAATGGCCGGCGTTGTAGTCGTTGTTGAATTTGCCGCGTGCGCCCGTGGCGCCGGTGCCGGATTTGGCGGCAATGAACGACTTCACCTGCGCGATAGCTGCCTGATCGCCCGGCGTGAGACCTCCAACCGATTCGGCTTGCGAGACCTTGGCGCTCGCCGCGCCGGTGGAGCCGCTTCTGGCGAGATCGATCGCCTGCTGCAAAAGCTTGCCGACCTGCGGACGGGCGGCAGCTTCGGCGACGGTGGTGGTGGCAATCATCCCGCCAGCGACGCCGGCGGTGGTCAGAAGAAGGGCTGCCGCGACGGCCCGGAATTGCTGCGAAACCATGACTTTCCTCATTCACAGGTCGCAGGTAACGGAGCCGTGCTCCACGGCCGTTCCCCGCGGGCACCCCTCTCAACTATTGGACATATGTACCGGTATTGACGATTCCCATCTTCACCGCGCCGCGACGCTGGGCGTTGGCCATCACTTTCGCGACAACATCGTATTTCGCCAGACGATTGGCGGTGATGTGGATTTCGTCCTGATCGATCGGATCTTTCTGGCCTTCCTGATAGAGATAGGCATCCAGCGTTTTGCCGTCGACGGGCTGATTGTTCCAGTACACCGTGCCGTCGAAGTCGATGTTGATGTCCACCACCACCGGCGGGGTCGGCGGCGGCTTCACGTTCGGCGGCGGCATGTCGAGCTTCACGGCATGCGTCTGGATCGGAATGGTGATGATGAGCATGACGAGGAGAACGAGCAGCACGTCGATCAGCGGCGTGGTGTTCATCTCCACCATCACCTCGCCTTCGCCGCCACCTTCTCCGACATTCATTGCCATAGTGAGATACCTTTTATCTGTTCTCGAATACGCTTACTGCGCCACGTTGTTCTGCGGCTCGGTGAGGAAGCCCACCTTCTGGATGCCCGAACGCTGGCAGTCATAAACAAGACGGCCCACATCCTGGAAACGCGCATCCTTGTCGCCGCGGATGTGCACTTCGGGCTGCGGCTTCATCACGGCCTTTGCCTCAAGACGGCGGATCATCTCGTTGTTGTCGGTGATCAGCTCGTTGTTGAAGTAGGCGTTGCCTTCCTTATCCACGGACAGAACGATGTTCTCGGGCTTCGTGATCGTCGCGATGTTGCGCGCATTCGGAAGCTCGACCGGCACGACCTTCCTGATCACCGGCACGGTGATCAGGAAGATGATGAGCATCACCAGCATCACGTCCACCAGCGGCGTCGTGTTGATGGTCGTGTTCAATGCCGCGTCGTCATGATCCGGCGAGGATACATTCATCGACATAAGGGCTACTCCAATGCCTGCTCTGGCTTACTTGCCCTTGGTGACGAGGTAGGTCTGCAGATCCGAAGCGAAGCTGCGAAGCTTCTCGTTGATCACCTTGTTGCGGCGGACGAGGTAGTTGTAGAGCAGCACGCCCGGGATCGCGACGCCAAGACCGATGGCGGTCATGATGAGCGCTTCACCGACGGGACCGGCGACCTTGTCGATCGAGGCCTGACCGGCAAGACCGATCGCGATGAGGGCGTGATAGATGCCCCACACCGTGCCCAGCAGTCCGACGAACGGCGCCGTCGAGCCGACCGAGGCGAGGAAGGCGATGCCGCCCTGCAGCTTCGAGTTGATCTCTTCGAGCTGGCGGTTCAGCGACATGGCGATCCAGTCGTTGAGATTCACCAGACCTCCAGAGCCCTGACCAGAGGCCGCGCGCACACCCGATTCGGCCAAGGTGCGGAACACGCTGTTCTTGGCCAGCTTGTCGATGCCTTCGTTGAGGTTGTTCGACGACCAGAAGCGCTTCTCGACCTGGTTGGCCTGGCCGAGCATGCGGTTCTGTTCGAACCACTTCACGAAGAAGATGTACCAGGTGCCGACCGACATGATCGACAGAAGGATCAGGATGCCCTTCGAAACGAAGTCACCCTTGCTCCAGAGCTCGCCCAGACCGTACGGATTTGCCTGGGCGGCCGGCGCGGCACCAGCGGCAGCAGGTGGCGGTGGCGCGGCGGCGGGAGCAGCGGCCGGAGCCGGTGCAGCAGCGGGCGCCGCTGTCTGGTCACCACCGGCGGGAGGCGTTGCCGACTGATCGGCGGGCGACCCGGATGGCGATGCCATCGCCGGTGCGGGTGGCTGATTGTTCTGCGCGGATGCCGGGCCGAAGCTCAGTCCGGCCAGGAGGGCGACGGCAGCAGCAATCGCCAGTTTCTTCGAGATCATATCTTCAACACTCCGTAAAATTAGAAAACCCAAACGCTTCCTTTTTTCGCGCTCGCGCGGATTAAAGGCATCACGTCAATTTCCACACAATCCTGTACTGCTTGGTCGACGCCACAGGTGCGCCATTCTCGGTCGCCGGCGAGAAGTGCCAGCGCGACTGCACGCATTTCTGCGCGGCTTCATCCAGTTCCGGAAAGCCGCTGGAATTGGAAACATCCACGCCCGTCACGCCGCCATCGGCGCCGATATGGACCGCAACCGTGGTCGCGCCTTCATGATTCAGGCGAACCGCAAGCGCAGGATAATAGCTCGACGCACAGTTGTTGCCGCGGCCGGCGGCCAATGTCGCAGCCACGGCTGCCGGTTTCGGCGGCGCGGGCGGCTGGGGCACATTGGTGACGGCCGTAATCGTGTTGGTCGTCTGTTCCGCAGCAATCTGAATATCTGGCGGCGGGATGACGGCCGGCGGCGGCTTGACCATGTCCGGCGGCGGCGGCGGCGGCGTCTTCGGCTGCTCCGGCGGCTTTTCCTTCACGATGTCCGTCGTGATGTCCTGCGGAAGCTTTTCGACGAGTTGAGACGCGAGGCCACTTGCCAATGCATAAATGATCGCCACTTGAAGAACGACGGCGGCGCCGAACGCCATTGCGCGCCGTGGCGTATTCTGGGCCTGGAAAGGCCTTAGATCGTGTTGCGGTTGTTCCATAGACCTATCACTAACCAATCAAAAACCGACCCGACGCCATTGCATCGGGCCCGGTGGTTGAAAACCAGGCTTGCACTTCCCCACCCCTAGTACCGCGGGTCACGGCACGCACGTTCTTGGTGTTCTTTTGATACATCGTAATCATGCTCCGCGGCTCGGTCTAGCGTTTCGATTGGTAAATGACGGTCTGGTTGTATTGAAATGTCGAGACCGTCACATTCCCACGCATCAAAGCTTCCTCTCCTATTTTCTCGCGCAATTTGGCGGAATTTCGATATGCGGCGAATCGTTACAGCATGTGAAGCTTCCGCAGTGAATCCGCCATTGCTGCGGCGGCACATTTCAAAATCTTGTGAGAATACAGAGTATTCCACGCAAATCGCGCGTGCTGCCGCGCCAAATTGACGGCAGCGCGCGTCAGCTTTAGCGTTTGAGAAGGCGCGAGGTTCCCGAAAGGGATTCAAGGGAACGCGGTTTGAGACCGCGGCTGCCCCCGCAACTGTGACCGGCAAGCGGTCGTCCAACATGCCACTAAGGCGCGTAACGCCTTGGGAAGGCGGGCGAAAGCGATTGAGCCGGGAGCCAGGAGACCTGCCTCGCACCGTCGTCCTGTTTCCGGTCGGGGATGGCCGGGGACTGCGGGGGAAACCGTCGCGACGACATGTTGGAGTCGTCGTCGCGGGGTTGATGTGCCTAGAAATCGCCTAGATTCAAATCGCACGTCCCGTGTGCCGGCTCCTGGAAACCAACCCAGGAGAAAATCATGCGCAGGCCTTCCCTCATTGTTTTGACTACATTTCTTTTCACCAGCACATCGCTTCCCGCCTTGGCGGACGACATCGAGACCGTTGTCGTCTCGGCAACGCGCACAGAACAGCCGGCAGCCAAAACCGGCGAATCAGTTTCGGTGCTCGATTCGGCGACATTGCAGAACCTACAGACTGTGAGCCTGACCGACACGCTGGCGCTGACGCCCGGCGTGGTGGTCAACCAGTCCGGCGGCATCGGACAGCTGACGACCGTCAGCATCCGCGGCGCGGAGACCGGGCAGACGCTCGTCCTTATAGATGGCGTGCGCATCAACGATCCCAGCGGCACCGATGACGGCGCGATATTGGGTGACGTGCTCGTCAACAATACCGACCGAATCGAAGTGCTGCGCGGACCGCAATCCACGCTCTATGGCAGCGACGCCATCGGCGGCGTCATCGACATCTTCTCCAAGCGCGGCGGCGCTTCGCCCCTCGGCCTGACCGCCAGCGCAGAAGGCGGCTCACTCGACACCTATCATCTGAATGCGGCGGCGAACGGCACGGCCGGCGCGGTGGACTATGGCGCGGCGGCAAATTTCATTCACAGCAATGGCATCTCCGCCGCCGACAAGCGCAACGCCAATCCGGAAACGGACGGCTACGGCAATTTCGGCGCCACGGCGAACACCCGCATTCATTTCAATGATGCGGTAAGTCTGGATCTGCGCGGCTACTACACCGATGCCCGCACCGATTTCGACGACAATTCCGGATTCGTGCCGCCCTACCCACCGGCGGACTCTCTTGCCTACAGCAAGAACCGCTTTCTGGCCGGATATGCCGGGCTCAATTTCGATCTGTTGGATGGCGTGCTGCACAACCGCGTTTCCGTCATGGCGACGGACGCCAATCGCAGCTTCTACAATTCCTTCTTCGACTTCATGCCGGGCCAGAAGGATTCGCAGAACAAGGGCGATGCCACGCGTTTTGAATATCAGGGCACGGCCGATCTTTCGCCGGACGACCAGATCGTCTTCGGCGCGGAAGAAGAGTACACCCGCTTCTCGAGCGTGGGCACCTTCAGCAACGACCGCGGGCATAGCTCGATCTACAGCTTCTACGGCCAATATCAGAAGACGCTGTTCGAAACGCTGACGCTGACCGGCGGCGTGCGCTACGACCACCACGACCAGTTCGGCTCGCACACCTCGCTGAAATTCGCCGGCGCGTGGCAGCCGGTCGATGGCACCGTGCTGCACGCCAATTACGGCGACGGCTTCAAGGCCCCGTCGCTCTACGAGTTGTTCTCGCAGTTCGGCACACAGGGACTGAAACCGGAGACAGCGCACGGCTGGGAAGTGGGCGGCGAGCAGGCGTTCCTCGACAAGGCAATGCACGCCTCGCTGACCTATTTCTCCCGCAACACGAAGAACCTCATCGACTTCCAGAGCTGCTTCGTCGCCAGCCCGCCGGTGCAATGCGCTGTTCAGCCCTTCGGATTCTATTTCAACATCGGCAACACGCGCGTCACCGGCATCGAAGCGGACGTTTCTGGCAACATCACCGACACGGTCAGCGTCACGCTGGATTATACCAACATGGATGCGAAAGACCGGATCACCGGGCTCGCCCTCAATCGCCGCCCGCGCGACACGGCCAGCGCCATCGTGAACTGGTCGCCGTCAAATTGGGGGTTGGGTGCGAGCCTGTCATATGTGGATCGTCAGATCGATCAATACGACACCTCCACCGTGCCGCCGACAGCGTTCTTCAATGGCAGCCACACGACGGTGAATCTGCTCGGCCACTATGACTTCGATCAATGGAGTCTCTACGGCCGTGTGGAGAATCTGTTCGCCGAGAACTATGAGCCACTGCTGGGCTATGGCGCGCCGGGACGCACATATTTCGCGGGCGTCCGGTTCACGCAGTGATTTTCCTCCCCTGCGAAGCGGGGGAGGTGCCGAGTGAGCTTGCGAACGAGGTGGAGGGGGCACGCCGCACAGCCCCCTCCACCGCTGCGCGGTGCCCTCCCCCGTAAACGGGGGAGGAAAATAGAGAAGCGCTAACTCGCCAGCGCTATCGGCCAGGCCGCGCTGCGGGCCTTGCGGTAGATGCCCCGCACCGATGCGTCGTCGGGCGCGAAGGCGGTGCTGGCGCCTTCCATCGTTTCGGAGGCGCCGAGCGCGAGATAGCCGTCCGCCGCGAGCACGTCCGACAGCCCCCGAAGGCAAGCGCGTTTCGCCAGCGGCTCGAAATAGAGGAGCGCGTTGCGGCAGAAGATGACGTCCATCTCGGCGAGCCAGCCATAGGAATCCAGCAGGTTGAAGCGGTGGAAGCTCACCATGCGGCGGATGCGCTCGCTGATGCGCCAATGCTCGCCGTCCTGCGCGAAGTAGCGCACCAGCGTTTGCGCAGGCAATCCGCGTTGCACTTCATAGTGCGAATAACGCCCCTCGGCGGCGCGCGCGATGGCCGCGCTGCTGATGTCCGTCGCGATCAGTTCGATGCGCCAGTCTTTGGCGATCTTGGCTTCGTCCAGGATTATTGCCAGCGAATAAGGCTCCTGGCCAGTGGCCGCGGCCGCGCACCAGATGCGCAGACGGCGGCTGGCGGCGCGCGCGGAAAGAAGCGACGGCAGGATCACGCCGCGGAAATGCTCGAAGCAGGACTTATCGCGAAAGAAGGATGATTCGTTGATCATCATCGCGTCGGTGACCGCGCGCGCGAGATCTTCGGGCGCATCGCGAAGCTCGGCGAGCAGCTCGTCGGTCTTGCGGAAACCGTAACGCCGCGCGACGGGTGCAAGCCGGCTCGTGGCCAAGTGTGTTTTGGACGGTGCCAGATGAAATCCCGCCCGCCGTTTCAGAAGATCCGCAAGGCAAATGAAATCGGCGGCGTTCACGCGCGGCTCCTCACATCAGCCCCGTCTGCACGAACTTCTCTTGCAGCGAATGGAGATCGAACGGCTTGAGAACAAACTCGTCGGCGCCGGCGCTCAGCGCCGCGGCGATGTGGCCGATGTCGTGTTCGGTCATGGTGGCGATGATGACCGGCTGTTTTTCCGTCTTGCCGCGGCGAAGCGCGCGCATCAATTCCAGCCCGCCGGAATTGCCGAGATTGACCAGCACGACGTCGGGCATTTGCACGCGGCAGGATTCCAGCGCGCTCATGCTTTCTTCCGCCTCTTCGGCGTAGAACTTCATCTCTTCGAGGAGATGGCAGACGACTTTCCGGATGATCCGGCTTTCGTCCACGACAAGGCAATGCTTCACAGCGCGGCCTTCCGACCCGAACCCACGCGTACTCTAAAGAACACCGGTAAATTGAACTTGAACGAAGTCCGCTATCTCTTAACTATCCGGCAACAAGTTCGACCACGCCTTCGCGCGCCGACAGCGTCAGACCGGCATTCACGCCACGCGCCAGCTTGTGGGTAAGAAAAGCCTGGATCGAGCGGCCGTCGAGCGCCGCGGACGGCTCGCCGAGCGCAGCCTTTTCCACCTCTTCCAGCAACCGCGCATTGGTGCCGGTGGCGCGCACGGTGAAGCCCGGCGCGGTGGGATTGTCGGTTGTTTCGACCTTCACATGGCCGCCACGCGGCAGGCTGTCGATCGCCAGAAGCGTCGCGTTCATCAGAAGCTTGGCCCAATCCTTCGGCCAGTTGAGCGGTGCGGCCTGCCAGTCGATCTCGACCTTGCCGCCGTTCACAAGGCCCTTCACGACGCGGCCGACTTCATTCAGATCCAGTTCCGCGCCGGCGGATCCGGCAGCACCGAACGCCACGCGCGCGAATTGCAAACGCGCCGCCGCCTGCTCCGCGCTGGAGGCGACCAGCTTCAAAGCGTCGGCACGCATGCCCGCATCGCGCTCGTCTTCCAGCACTTCCAGACCGTTGACCACAGCGCCGACAGGGCTGACAAGGTCATGACATACCCGGCTCACCAGCATGGCGGCGAATTCCAGATCGTTCATGGACGTGTGCTCCCGGGCGGCTGTAATGGTTTGCATTCGGTTACTGTCTTAGACCGCTATTAAGGAATGCTTAACATGGCTTCAACTGCGTCACCCTCTTCTTTTGCCTGTGCGCTGGCCGATGTCGCGGCGAAGGCGGGCGAAATCGTGATGCGGCACTACGCGGCAGAGGCAGTGGCCACACGCAGGAAAGACGACTCTTCTCCCGTCACGGCGGCGGATGAAGAAGCCGAGACCTTCATCCTAGGAACTCGCGAAGCTTGCGCCGGACGTTGCGGTGATTGCGGAAGAACAGGTTGCGTCCGGGCACATTCAGAAGATCGGAACGCGCTTCTTTCTCGTCGATCCGCTGGACGGCACCAAAGAGTTCATCAACCGCAATGGCGAGTTCACGGTGAACATTGCCGAGATCGTGGACGGCAAGCCGGTGCGCGGCGTCGTTTATGCACCGGCGAAGGGACGGCTCTGGCTTGGCGAGACTCCAGGGGGCGCATGGGAAGTACCGATGCCGCCAGGTGCGAAATTCGCCTGCAACGCCTCACACGCGATCCAAGTGCGCAAAGCGCCCGCCGACGGCATGGTGGCGGTCGCCAGCCGCAGCCATCGCGATTCCAAGACCGAAGAATATCTGGAGCATTACAAGATCAAGGATTTCCTCAGCGCCGGATCGTCCTTGAAGTTCTGCCTCGTCGCGACCGGCGAAGCCGACATCTATCCCCGCCACGGCCGCACGATGGAGTGGGACACCGCGGCCGGACATGCCGTGCTCGCCGCAGCCGGCGGTACCGTCACGCGTATCGACGGCTCGCCTTTTGTGTATGGCAAGAGCGGCGAAGATTTCGCCAACCCGTTCTTTGTGGCGAAGGGCGCCTAGCTACTGATCGTAATTGTGGCGGCTGGAATAGAACACCAGCGCCATTAGCCCGCCGCCGACAGCGATGGTGAAGACGATCCCTAATCCCATGAAGATCCAGCCCGCGGTCGAGATGCCGACGCCGCTCAGCGCATTCCACGCATGCACGGCATAGAGGATTGCGGCGGCGAGAAATCCCAACAGTACGATGATGGCGAACCAGCCGCCGGGGCCGAGTTTTCGCGATGGTGTGCCAACAGGATCGGTCATCGTGCGAGTATAACGCGCCAGACAGCCAAGCGTTACACCGCTTTGACCACCAACATGGCGCCGTCGGCTCCGGTAACAAGGAGCGTGTCGCCCTTGTGAGGATTGGAACCGTCGCTGGTATGTGCGTTCCAGCGGCTGTCATCGACGCGCACGGCGCCGCGTCCGCCGTGAAAATCGTCCAGCGCCAGAACCTGGCGGCCTTTATATTGCGCGCTGCGCTCGTTGAGATCGTGATGGCCGGTGCGTTCGGCACGGCCGAGCTTCGAGCGTTTCCACAGCACGGTTGCGACGACGGCGATCACCGCGAAGAGAAATATCGCAAGCCTGCCATCGAGCGATGGCACGACGAATTTCAACCCGCCAACGAGAAGCGCCGCGATGCCGGGCCACAGCAGATATTGGGTGGTGCTGGCGATCTCGAGCGCCAGCAGCACCGCACCCAGCGCCCACCAATGCCAGGCGGGTTGGTTGTTCACGAAATCGGTCAGCGATTGCATGGTCGTCACGTCCCTGCGGGGCGGCCCGGAGCCGGAGGCGGCGCGGTCGTGCCCGCCGGCGGCACGGAGCCGGATCGCGTGCGTGCGCCCAGCGCGGGTGCCTGCGCTACCTGCTGCGCGATGGCCTCTTTCGTCAGTTCGGCGATGCCCGCGATGGAGCCGAGAAGTCCGGCCGACTCCATGGGCAGAATGACGAATTTCTGGTTCGGCCCGTTGGCGAGTTGCGCGAAGGCATCGACATATTTCTGACCGAGGAAGTAGTTCAGTGCATTGGTGCTGCCCGCCTCCACCGCGTCCGACACCATCTGCGTCGCTTTGGCTTCGGCCTGCGCCAGGCGCTCGCGCGCTTCGGCGTCGCGGAACGCGGCTTCCTTGCGTCCTTCGGCCTGTAGGATCGCCGATTGCTTGGCGCCTTCCGCACGCAGGATCGCGCCCTGCTTCTCGCCATCAGCCTGCGTGACTTCGGCGCGGCGGAAGCGCTCGGCTTTCATCTGCCGCGCCATCGCCTCGGTGATGTCGGTGGGCGGCGACAAATCCTTGATTTCGATGCGGGTGACTTTGACGCCCCACGGGCTGGTGGCGCTGTCGACGACGCTGAGGAGCCGCTGATTGATCTCATCGCGTTTGGAAAGGACTTCGTCCAAGTCCATCGCGCCGATCACGGTGCGCGCATTGGTGAGGCAGAGATTGGTGATGCCGGCCTGAAGGTTGGCCACTTCATAAGCCGCCTTCGCCGAGTCCACGACCTGATAGAATGCAATCGCATCGGAGGTGACGGTGGCGTTGTCGCGTGTGATGACGACCTGGCTGGGAATCGCCAGGACTTCTTCCATCACCGAAAGCTTGCGCCCGATGCGGTCGAAATAAGGGACGATGAGATTGAGTCCGGGCTTCAAGACGCGGGTGAAACGTCCGAAACGCTCGACCGTCCATTCGCGGCCCTGCGGCACCGATTTGACGCCGGCGAAGATCGTGATCAAGGCCAGAAAAAGAACCGCAAAGACGAACAGCGTTGCACCGTCCATGAAAGTCTCCCCAAGTCCCCGCGCGAATCCGGCGCAGGGCTAATCTGTCCATCAAAGATGGGAAAGCCAAGGCGCCGGGAAAAGACCCTGTGGAACGATTGCCCCGCCTTGGAATTGTCACGATAGGCGATAACCATCCGCATGGCTGATTTGCTCGCCTCTTAGTGGAGAAGATTCATGATCTTGCAGCGCCTTTATCCCGCCCTGGTGGCGGCTTTCGTGAGTCTTGCGGCCATCGCACCCGCCGGCGCGCAAGACGATCAGCCGCCGCCGCGCGCGCAAGGCCATGAAGGCGAGAGCTTCAGCCAGAACGAGATCGTGCAAGCCGGCGCCAATTTCTTCGGTACCACCACCGAGGCGATGGCCAAGGGCGTGCAGAAAGTATTTTCAGATTACGGCCTGCCCGATGCCTACATCACCGGCGACGAAGGCGCCGGCGCGATCGTCGTTGGCCTGCGCTATGGACAAGGCTGGCTGATCCGCAAGGGCGCCGATCCGATCCGCGTCTATTGGCAGGGGCCGAGCGTCGGGTGGGACTTCGGCGGCAACGCCTCCAAAATGTTCGTGCTGATTTACAATCTGCGCGAACCTGATCGCATCTTCCAGAAATTCCCCGGCGTGGACGGCAGCTTCTATCTCGTCGCGGGCCTGGGCGTGAACTATATGCGCGCCAACGGCATCACACTGGCGCCGATGCGCAGCGGCGTGGGGCTGCGTGCCGGCGTGAACGCCGGTTACGTCACCTTCACGCGCGAGAAGACTTACAACCCGTTCTGAGCGATTAGGTCGCCGTCGCTTCTTCGCTGCGCGAGCCGGCGGGCGCGGGCAGATAGAGCAGAAGCGCGGCCGCGACATAGGTGGACGAGAACGTACCCACCAGGATGCCGAACAGAATCGCGCCGGCAAAATCGCGCAATGCCGGGCCGCCATAAAGCGCCAACGGCACCATGGTGAGAGCGGTCGCTACCGACACCAGCGTGGTTCGCGTGGCGATCTGATTGGTCGAGAGATTGATCAGCTCGGGCAGAGCCATGCGCTTGTATTTGCGCCGGTTCTCGCGGATGCGGTCGAACACCACGACGGTGTCGTTGATCGAGTAGCCCGCCAGCAGCAGCAGGGCCGCGACCGAGTTCAACGTGAAATCCAGATGCAGGACCGAGAAGAAACCGGCGGTGACGAGGACGTCGTGGCCCGTCGCGATCAACGCGCCGACGCCATATTGCCATTCGAAGCGGAAGGCGACGTAGATCGAGATCAGAAGAATCGCGAGCACCGTGGCGATCACACCGTCATGGAATAGCTCTGCCGAAACCTTGGGACCGATCACCTGAACGTTGCGGATCGTGTAAGTCGAGCCGAGCTTCGCCTTGATGGCGGCAGCCTGCGCATCGCCGGATTGTCCTGCCTGCGGCGGCACGCGGATCAGCGCGCAGGAATTGATGGGCGTGTCGCAAGCGCCGCCGGAAAAGCTTTGCACCTGGACTTCGCCATAGTTCAGCGGCGCGATGAGATTGTGCAGCTTGCCGGTCACGACGTCGTCCACGGTGACGGACGATTTCACTTCCAAGCTCACGCCGCCGGTGAAGTCGATGCCCAGATTGAAGCCGTGCCACAGGATCGAAACCACGGTGACGAGCAGCAGCAGCCCGTCCACCGCAAAGGCGTAATAGCGCGCGCCGACGAAATCGACATTGGTGGTCTCAGGGATAAAGCGCAAAAACGGCATGGGTCTGGCCTGTCACAAAGCGGGCGCACCAATAGCGGCAAGGACGTTTGGCGGCAAGTTTCAGGGCGTTACCGTCCGGACAGGCGCCGAAATCCCGCAGATGTCGAGGTTCGGGAACGGTCCGTGGTGATAGAACTCCGGCGCGGGGTGGCGCTTCTTGTCTTTGAGATCGGCGAAAGCGGCGCTGTCGGTCGGCATCACTTGGTAATGCGGGCGGTCCTTCGCAGGCAGGTCTGACGCCAGGGTCATGTGGATGATGGGATCGCGCTTGGACACATCGGCGATCACGCCGGAATCCACATCCGGGTCGCCCCGCTCCAGCTTCTGCAGATATTGCATGCCCGACAGCACGCGGCCGAAGGCCGTCAGATTTCGGTCGAGCCGGCGCGGCGCTTCGCCGATGACGATATAGAATTCCGTCGTAGCCGTGTTCTCGTCATTGTCGCGCGCGAAGGCGAAGACACCGGGGCACTGGACGATCCACGCCCGACCATCTTTCGGATCGCGCCCGGCAGGAAAGCCGTTCACATGGCCCACCTCCGGCGCGACGAGATCGGGATTGCCCAGCGGCGTGAACACGACATCGGCCGGCAACGCCGCATCGAGCTCCGCTTTCAATGGCGGCCATTTCTTCAGGATCTCCGGATTGACCGGCGCGTCGGCCGTAGCAGACGTGTCTTGGTCGGCGCCGCCCTGGGCCACGAAACCGTCGATGACACGGTAAAAGGACAGCCCGTCATAAAAGTGCGCGTGCAGAAGCTTGCGCATCCGGGCGACATGATTGGGCGCAAACTCCGGCGACAGTTCTACCGCGACCGTGCCGTACTTCGTTTCGATCAGGACCAGATCGTCCGGCGAGACATTGCGCCAATCCTGCGCGGACGGCTCAACGGGCTTGGGCGCGTCGGCGGCGTTGGCAGCGCTGGCGAGCAACGCGACAACAAGCGCGGTCAGACGAAACGGCTTCATGGTTGTTTCCCCCTCGTGATTGACAATAAATCACTTCATGGCCGACGCAGCACAGACGGAAAAGCCCGATCAGGGCGCGGGCGTGGCCCTGACCACCCTGCTCTCTGTCATGTTCATCAACCTGCTCGGTTTCGGCATCGTGGTGCCGCTGCTGCCCTTTTACGCCAAATCCTTCAGCGCCCCGCCCTGGCAGATCGCACTGATCTTCTCAGCCTACGCCATCGGCGGCTTCTTCGGCGAGCCGTTCTGGGGGCGTTTGAGCGACCGCATCGGCCGCAAGCCGATCCTCATCAGCACGGTGACAGGCAACTGCCTGTGCTATCTCGCCCTCGCTTTTGCGCCGAATGTCTACGTCGCCTTCTTCGTGCGGCTTCTAGGCGGCATGGCGAGCGGCAACGGCTCGGTCATCCAGGGCTACATCGCCGATGTCAGTTCGCCGGACGACCGTTCGGGACGCATGTCGTTGCTCGGCGCGGCATACAACATTGGCTTCATCGTCGGCCCGGCGCTGGGCGGATTGCTGGCACATCCCGCGGCGGGCCATGCGGGCTTTCGCATTCCACTGATCGTCTGTTCGTGTCTTTCGGCAATTTGTGCGATCAGCATTTCCCTCTTCGTCAGCGAGAGCCGCGTGCGGCGCGAACATTTCACCCATCAGTCGAACCGCTGGGCGGTGCTGGGCAATGCCGTCACCAATCCCATCATCCGCCGCCTGATGGCGGTGACGTTCCTCGCCGGCTGCGCCTTTAACGGCACCGAATATGTGTTCGGCCTGTGGACTCAAGCGCGCTTCAGTTGGGGACCGCAACAAGTCGGCAGCGCCTTTGCCGTCGTCGGCGTGGTCGCCGCGATCAACCAGATATTTCTCACCGGACGCCTTTCCAAAAAATATGGCGAGGCGCGGATGCTGGCCGCGGGCATGGCGCTGACGATGGTGTTCACCGCGTTGCAAGCATCGTCCTGGGAAACGCTGACCGTCATCATATGTTTGGCCGCCGCCGCGTTCGGCCAGTCGGTGGCGTGGCCCAACGTCTCCGCGCTGATCTCGCGCAATGTCGACTGGGAGCATCAGGGGCAATATCTGGGACTGAACAACGCCATCGGCGCTTTGGCGCGGTTGGTCGGACCTATGATCGCCGCCCTCGCCTTTTCCGATCTCAGCGTGAACGCGCCCTTCTATGTCTCGGCGCTACTCGTACTGCCGGCGATCTTCCTTGCATGGTCGGCGCGGCGCATCCGGCATTCCTAGCTTTGATGATTTTGTTGTTGGCGCTCCCACGGGGAATCGAACCCCGGTTTCAGCCTTGAGAGGGCCGCGTCCTAACCGCTAGACGATGGGAGCATCGCGCGGGATGCGGCTTATAGTTTGGCTATCCGCGCCGATCAAGCAAGCCTAATCAGGCTGCACTCTCAGTGATTTCCTGCAGATCCAGCCGCTGCCAATTGTTTGCCAAACGCCGAAACCCGCCGACCGATACTGCGGTGCCGGACACCGCTGCGATCAGCCAAATGAAGCTTTCATCCCATGCACCTTCGGCGTCGCGAGCCGAAGGCTCGGCGCGGCCGTTGGGATGGGAATGGTAGCAGCCAACGATCTCATGGCCATTCGCGCGCGCGACGCGGATGGCATGGAAATGATCTACAGGATCGATTTCGAAACGGTCGGTGTCGGCCGCGAGATTGTTCGCGGGATGCAGCGCAACGATACGGACGACATCGCCGTCACGTTTTCCTTCGATCAAGCCGCAACATTCGCGCGGCATCGCCGCGAGTGCTTGACCCGCGATCTGTTCGCGCAACGCAGCGGACAAGATGAGCGTGGTCACGGGCTTTTGGGAGCGATCTGACCGACGAGATGGCCATCGCTGGCGTTGAAAATATAGACGCTGGTGCCGCTGGGAGACTTCACCGTCATCACCAGGCTCGATCCGGCGACTTCGGTGGACTCGATTTTCGAGCCTGCCGGCAATTCGAATTTGGCTGTGCTGTTGGACTGCCCCGGCGCATGGCCGCTCATTCGCATGGCGATGCCGACCACCACCATCACGAAGGCCAGGAGCAGCAACACGCCCAGAACGATGACGGCCACCTTCGCGCCGCGATAGGATATGGTCGATTTCGGGTCTATAGCGTCGCTCGTGGAAACATCACTCACGGAAAAATCCTCCGGCGGAACATCGCGCTCCGCGACCGTCGCGGACGAACAGGCAGGCCAGCGCCTCGATCGCTTTCTGGCCACGGCGCTCGCCGATCTCAGCCGCGCGCGGATACAGCAATTGATCGCATCCGGCGCAGTGTCGAAAAGCGGCGCGACGATAAAAGACGCCAATAACAGGGTCAAACCGGGCGAGATCGTCACCGTGTTTGTGCCCGATGCCGAGCCTGCCGAACCCGAAGGCCAGGATATTCCGCTCACCGTGGTTTATGAGGACAAGGACCTCATCGTTATCGACAAGCCGGCAGGGCTCGTGGTGCATCCGGCGGCGGGCAATCCCGATGGCACCTTGGTCAACGCGCTGATCGCCCATTGTGGGAATTCGCTCAAAGGTATCGGTGGCGTGGCGCGCCCCGGCATCGTGCATCGTCTCGACAAGGATACGAGCGGACTTCTGGTCGCGGCGAAGAACGAGCGCGCAATGGCGAGCCTGGCCAAGCAGTTCGCCAATCACACCGTCGAGCGCGCCTACCACGCCGTTGTTTGGGGGATGCCGCGTCTCGGCGAAGGCATGGTGGAAGGCCAGATCGGCCGAAATCCGTTCGACCGCAAGCGCATGGCAGTGCTGCGCGGCGGCGGCAAACAAGCCCGCACACACTACAAGGTGATCGAGCGTTTCGGCGAGGGCCCGCGGCCTTTCGCAAGTCTCATCGAGTGCCGTCTCGAGACGGGTCGCACGCACCAGATCCGCGTGCATCTGACCCATCTGGGCCATCCGCTGATCGGCGATCCGACTTACGGCAAGGCGCACCGGCCGCCGCGCGCCAAGACGCCGGAACAGGAAATCGCGTTCAAAACAGCCGCGGAGTTCCCGCGCCAGGCGCTGCATGCGTGGCTTCTGGGTTTCCAGCACCCAAGCCTGCACAAAACCCTGCGCTTCGAGAGCAAATGGCCCAATGACTTCAAGGGACTTGTCACCGATCTGCGAGGCTTGAATTCGTGAGATTCCGACCCATATTTTAAACACATTCGGGGGCTGGACTCTGTCTTCTGTCAGCTTCCGAAGGCCCGGTTTCGACGGGCAACAAGGGGTTACACAATGAGCAGTCGCGGTCTTCCCGCATTACAGGGCGAAGGTGGTCTTTCGCGCTATCTGACCGAGATCCGGAAGTTTCCGCTTCTGGAGCCGGAAGAAGAGTACATGTTCGCCAAAGCGTGGCGCGAGCATGAAGACCCCGAAGCCGCCCGCCGTCTTGTCACCTCGCATCTGCGCCTCGTCGCCAAGATCGCGATGGGCTATCGCGGCTATGGATTGCCGATCAGCGAAGTTGTGGCCGAAGGCAATGTCGGCCTGATGCAGGCGGTGAAGCGCTTCGAACCGGACAAAGGCTTCCGTCTGGCGACTTACGCGATGTGGTGGATCCGCGCCGCCATCCAGGAATACATCCTGCGCTCATGGTCCCTCGTGAAGATGGGCACCACGGCGGCGCAGAAGAAGCTGTTCTTCAACCTGCGCAAGGCCAAGAACAAGATCAGCGCCATCGAGGAAGGCGATCTTACGCCTGAGCACACCAAGGAAATCGCGCGCCAGCTTGCGGTGCCGGAAGAAGAAGTCACCAATATGAACCGGCGTCTGTCCGGCGGCGACTCCTCGCTGAACGCCCCGATGCGCGCCGATGGCGAGTCCGAATGGCAAGACTGGCTCGCCGACGACACGATGGACCAGGAAACCCGCCTGGCCGAAGCCGAAGAGATGGGCGAACGCCACGATCTTCTCAGCAACGCGATGGGCGAATTGTCGGAGCGCGAGCGCGATATCATCGAGGCCCGCCGCCTGCGCGACGAACCGGCCACGCTGGAGGAGCTGTCGCAGAAATACGGCGTCTCCCGCGAACGCGTGCGCCAGATCGAAGTGCGCGCCTTCGAGAAGCTGCAGCAGCAGATGAAGAAAACGCTCAGCCAGAAGCAGTCCGCGGGCGCACAGGCGTCGGCGTAGCTTTCCTCTCTTCCATTTTCGTCATGGCCGGGCTTGTCCCGGCCATCCATGAACACGGACCTCGGCCTCTGGAAAATGGATGGCCGCCACAAGGGCGGCCATGACGAATTTGGTATGTGGGGAAGAAAGAACCGGCATGTCATATCGCCGGTTCTTATAGTACGGCGCTCACGATAAGAGTCTCTGCTTCACGGAGACGGCGATGAAACTCAAGCTCTGGAAAGTCGATGCGTTCGCAGCGAAGCCGTTGGAGGGCAATCCGGCCGCCATCGTTCCGTTGGAAAGCTGGATCGATGCCGGGCTGATGCAGAAGATCGCCAACGAGAACAACCTCGCCGAGACGGCGTTCTTCGTGAAGACCGCACCGGGTAAATACGACCTGCGCTGGTTCACGCCGGAAGCGGAAGTCGATCTTTGCGGCCATGCTACGCTGGCGAGTGCCTACCTTGTGTTCAGCGAACTCGACCCATCCTTGTCGAGCGTGGATTTCGAAACCCGCTCCGGCACGCTCACGGTGGAACGTGGCAAGGACGGACAACTCGTCATGTCTTTACCTTCCGACCCCATCGCGCCTTTCGATGCTCCAGGTTTCGCCAAAGCCGTTGGCGAGGCGCTCGGCACGACGACACCGTCCGAACTTCTCAAGGGCCGCTATATCGTCGCGGTGTGGGATAATCCGAAAAACGTGCGCGGCATCGATGGTCCCGGCGATATCGGCGGCGTGCTGCGCAAGCAAAACATCTGGGGACTGATCGCCACTGCGCCGGGCGATGACGGCTTCGATTTTATCTCCCGCTTCTTCGCGCCCGACAAGGGCGTGCCGGAAGACCCGGTAACAGGCTCGGCGCATTGCGCACTGGTGCCGTTCTGGTCAAAACGGCTCGGCAAGAAGACACTGAAGGCGCGGCAAGTCTCCCCGCGTGGCGGCAATCTTCTGTGCACCGATGACGGCGCGCGCACAATCCTCTCAGGAAACTGCGCGCTCTATATGCGCGGCGAGATCGAAATCTGACTACTGCTCGCCGGCGCCGTAATCGCTCCATTTTAGAAGGAGCGAAAGAACCCAGCCGTTCTTTCCCGTCCAGCGCACATCGTCGATCAACCACTTGCCGTTCTGCTTCTCGAAATAGAAGACGGCGGTTTCGGGGTAATCCTTGTTGACGATTTGCGCCGTCACTGTCTGGCGATCTTTGCGGAAATCATCGATCTTGGCGGTCACGATCAGCTTGTCGACGGCAACGGTGTCCTGCGCGTTCACCCAGATATTGACATCAAGCCGCCCGACCTCGCCCTTCGCGTCCGCTTCGTCATCCTTGATGAGCTTGACGATGCGCGGCGTGAACACGCTGTTGGGTGGATCGTAGCTCTCGCTTGCCTTTATGTGCGCGTAGATATCCTTGATAATGGCTACCGGATCGTTCGGTGCCGCCTGGGCCGTTGTCGATAGAAAGGCCGCAACCGCGGCCACGAGAATAAAACGCATATCGCCCCCCAAAGACGTTGTGAGGCGACACTAGCATTACGCCGCCAACGCGTCACCGCGTGTTATTCGCGATCCTCTTCGTCTTCATCTTCCTCGTCGTCGGATTCTTCCTCGAATTCCTCCTCGGTCTCGTCGTCGAAATCTTCGCCGAAGGCCGCAAGACCTTCCGCGAGATAGTCGCCAAGAAGCGGAAGTCCGAGAAGATATTGCGCCGTGCGCTTGTTGTGTTCGGTCTTCGCGGTGTCGATCGCTTCGGCCCATTCGTCGATCCCGTACGTGCCGCGGCCAAGCCAGGCAAGCGCGACGAGATTGGTCTGCTCTTCCTCATCCATGCCGTTGATGAAGGCCGTCAGCTCCTGCTCAACGGCGTCATTCTCGGGATCGTCTTCGAGAACATCCGCCATGCCATCGTCGATGGCATCGGAGCCTTCGTCCGGATCGGATTCGCTTTCCTTCGCGTCGAACTGGCGCGCTTTCACGATCACGAAGCGGACTTTCTCCGGTGCGACGCCAAGCTCCGGCAATTCGGTTTCGCGTTCCGGATTTCCCTCTGTGGTGAGCGGCATGGCGTTTCCTTTCGTGACGGCCGAAACAGAACGATTGTTCCGCCTCCGCGTTCCCCTAGTCCCGATATGCGTCAATCGCACCACGCCCCGCCGGTTGACCTTCAACGGCTGAATCCGTATATCGGCTGCGGGCCACGCCGCCCCAACGCGGCGCGAACATTCTGGAAGGAATGTCGATATGACCGGTAATATGCCGGCCGTGCGCCCTGCACGGCCTTTTTTTTCGTCCGGACCTTGCGCCAAACGGCCGGGCTGGACACCGCAAGTTCTTGAAGGTGCGCTGCTCGGGCGCTCGCACCGCTCCAAACCCGGAAAAGCCAAGCTGAAGGAAGCGATCGACCGCACCCGCGCGATCCTTGGCGTTCCGGCCGATTACAAGATCGGCATTGTGCCGGCGTCGGATACCGGCGCCGTCGAGATGGCGATGTGGTCCATGCTGGGGCCGATGGAAGTGGACATCTTCGCCTGGGAAAGCTTCGGCGAAGACTGGGTGACCGACACGGTCAAGCAGCTGAAACTGAAAGCCACGGTGCACAAGGCCGATTACGGCAAGCTGCCGGACCTCAAAACCGCGAAGAACCGCGATGTCGTGTTCCTGTGGAACGGCACCACCAGCGGCGTGCGCGTGCCGGATGCGAACTGGATTCCCGCCGACCGCGAAGGCATCACGATCTGCGATGCAACGTCCGCCGCCTTCGCGATGGATCTGCCGTGGGACAAGCTCGATGTCACCACCTTCTCCTGGCAGAAGGTGCTCGGCGGTGAAGCGGCACATGGCATGCTCATGCTTTCGCCGAACGCCGTGGCGCGGCTGGAGGCCTACACGCCGCATTGGCCGCTGCCCAAAATCTTCCGCATGACCAAAGGCGGCAAGCTCGTCGAAGGCATCTTCGAAGGCGAGACAATCAACACGCCCTCCATGCTGGCGCTGGAGGATTATCTCGACACGCTGAAATGGGCCGAAGGCATCGGCGGATTGAAGGCACTTATCGGCCGCTCCGAAGCCAATCTCGCCGCGCTAACCGCGTGGGTGAAGGACAGCCAATGGGTCGCCTTTCTCGCGGACGATCCCAAGACCCGCTCCAACACCTCGGTATGCCTCAAGATCGTCGATCCGGCGTTCACGGCGCTCGGCGCGGAGGCGCAGGCCGACATGGCCAAGAAGCTCGTCTCGGTTCTGGAGAAGGAAGGCGTGGCGCTGGACCTCGGCGCCTATCGCAGCGCACCGCCGGGGCTTCGCATCTGGTGCGGTGCGACGGTTGACACAAAAGACATCGAAGCTCTCACGCCGTGGCTCGATTGGGCCTGGGCGCAAGTAAAGGCTTAAATCCATGCCCAAAGTGCTGATTGCCGACAAGCTATCGCCTGCCGCCGTCGCCATCTTCAAGGAACGCGGTGTGGAAGCGGATTCCATCACCGGCTTGAGCAAGGAAGAACTGCTCAAGATCGTCGATCAATATGACGGCATCGCCATCCGCTCGGCGACGAAGATCACAGCAGATGTCATCAAGGCAGCGAAGAAGCTGAAAGTTGTGGGCCGAGCGGGCATCGGCGTGGACAATATCGACATCCCGGCCGCGACCGCCGCAGGCGTGATCGTGATGAACACACCCTTCGGCAATTCCATCACCACCGCCGAGCATGCCATCGCGCTGATGATGGCGCTGGCGCGCGATCTTCCCGCCGCCAACGCTTCAACCCAGGCCGGAAAGTGGGAGAAGAACCGCTTTATGGGCGTGGAGCTGTACGGAAAAGTTCTCGGCCTGATCGGCGCGGGTAATATCGGCTCGATCGTCGCCGACCGCGCCAAGGGATTGAAGATGCGCGTCGTCGCCTACGATCCCTATCTGTCGCCGGAACGCGCCGCCGATCTTGGAATCGAGAAAGTCGAATTGAACGACCTTCTGGCGCGCGCGGACTTCATCACCTTGCATGTGCCGATGACGGCGGAAACCAAGAACATTATCTCTGCCGACGCGATCAACAAGATGAAGAAAGGCGTGCGCATTATCAACTGCGCGCGCGGAGGACTGATCGATGAAGCGGCCCTGAAGATCGCGCTCGATAGCGGACACGTGGCCGGGGCGGCGCTAGATGTGTTCGAGGAAGAGCCCGCCAAAGCGAATATTCTGTTCGGCAACGAGAAAGTCGTGGCGACGCCACATCTGGGTGCTTCGACCAACGAAGCGCAGGAGAATGTGGCGCTTCAGGTGGCGGAGCAAATCTCCGATTACCTGCTGACCGGCGCGATCACCAATGCGCTCAACATGCCGTCGATCTCTGCAGACGAAGCGGCGAAGGTGAAACCGTGGATTTTGCTGGCAGAGAAACTGGGCGCGTTTGCGGGCCAGCTCACCGACTCCAGCATTCAGTCCGTCGAAATTCTCTACGAGGGCACTGCCGCCGAACTGAACCAACGTGCACTGACGCAGGCCGCTCTGGCGGGGTTGCTGAAGCCGGCGCTGGGCGGCGTGAACATGGTCAACGCGCCCATCATCGCCAAAGAGCGCGGCATCAAGGTGAGCGAGACGCGGCAGCCGCAGCAGGGGATCTATGACGGCTACATCAAGATCACCGTGACCTTGGATGGCGGCTCGACGCGCCGCGTCGCCGGCACGGTGTTCTCCGACGGACGGCCCCGCCTCATTCAGGTGAAGGACATCAATCTCGACGCCGAATTCGCGCCGCACATGCTCTATGTCGTGAACGAGGACAAGCCGGGCTTCATCGGCAAACTCGGAACGATCCTCGGCGACGCGAAAGTGAACATCGCCTCCTTCGCCTTGGGCCGTAGCGCGCCGGGTGAGGAAGCGCTGGCGCTGGTTGAGGTCGATGGGGGCGTGGATGACAAAACCCTCACAAGCATCGCCAAGCTCCCGCCGGTTAAGATGGCGAAGTCCCTGAGCTTCTGATCCCGCGGAGTCCGCACTTGCGTTCCGTCATTCTGGCTTTACCGATTCTGATTGCCGCAGGCGCGGTCGCGTACGCCGCTCCTGCGCCAACGAAGTCTGTACCGGTGAACCCTGAAGTCGAGATATGCGTGAAAGCTGCGGCCGCCGCGGATCACATCAAAGTGGATGATGTGGACAAGGATGCCTGCGTCTGCGCCACCAAGCAGCTTCACCTGCTGTTGAAGCCGGACGATTACGATCTGCATGAGAAGATGCTTAGCGTGATCGCCAGCGGCGCGGACCGGAAATCCTTCGACAAGCAGATGTCCGACATCATGCTCAAGCGCGGCATGAAGCAGCCCGATGTGGACGCCTTCCTGGCGCGCAGCAAGAAGGCCGAAAATGCTGCACAGGCGAAATGCAACACCGCGCCGCCTTTGCTCGGTCCCGCGCCATCGCCGGGCCACTAGGCTCTTGCAATCGCCGTTTCGCCAGCCCACCTCTCGGGTGCCGCTTGGGTGGGGACGAATATGTGGCATGGCTGGTGGCCGGATACCGCGATCTATATTCCGTGGTGGATCTGGGCGATCACCTGGATCGCCGCCTCGCTTTGGGCGAACCGCACGGTCAAACGCCCCGGCATCGCCCGCGAATGGCTTTATCGCATCGTGGCGTTGGCAGGTTTCGGTTTCCTGCTGGGTGGCGTGTTCCGGCGGCATGGCGGCCATCTGGAACTCGGCCCATGGCCCGGTCCTTTGGGACATGTTTTCTGGTATCCGCCGATCCCCGTTGCTTGGGCGCTCGTCGGCGCGACATTTCTCGGTTTTGCTTTCGCGTGGTGGGCGCGTATCCATCTGGGACGGCTATGGTCGGGTTCGATCACGCGCAAGGAAGGCCATCGCGTGGTGGATA
>DASXHQ010000131.1:0-16820 GCA_036488415.1 Rhizomicrobium sp. | reverse complement strand
CTCTATTACGCCGCTCCACGCACGGCTTTTGTCCGCATGTGGGACAGGGATCTGCATGATGACGACCATTTCCAGATGACCCTGCGGCTGACCGCGCCGGCGCATCGGGTGTTGATGGTCGTCGCGCCGGAGGAAGCTCGCAAGGTCCTCAACAGTTTCGATTCGAATACGCTCGCCGATGCCGTCACTGTCCCTATCGGCGGTCACCACATTCGCGTCACGCAGTTATACGATGCGCACGATTATCGTGGTCCACAGACTTCGCATTGATGCGCGCGAGTCAGTCCTGAATCACTTTTCGGAAATGGCAAACACGAATCATCGCATATGAGTCGCGTATATGCGCAAAGCTTCGCGAGTTATCGCGCATGCGAACGTCGTTTCGTCTTGCAACGCGCAACATTGACCGAAAACGAGAATGCATCGCGGATACGCGACATATGCCGCTTTTACTTGAATAAACTTCAATAATGCATCCCTTTTACTTGGATGTTTTATTGGAGAAACGTGTCGCGAATTCCAGTATTCGCCCCCCTACACTTGACAAGGCGCGTAACGCTCTAAATATCGCTGTGTATTGCTTCACCGGTTGAGATCGCTGGGATCTTCGAGGTGTTTGCAGGAGCGTCACGAGACCTACAATGAGTCTCCAACTGTTGCGGGGGCAAACCGCCAAGTCCCCGTTGCGAGCCGGCCAACAGAAGCCAGCAGCCAGTACCGTCCTCCAGAGCCAGAATGCGAAGCAGTTGAGCCAGATCGGTAAGGCGAAAGCCAAGCCGCGCCTGCGTTTTCCCGTGGGTGAAGAGACCCGCGACTTCTATCGCCGCATCTATCCGGGCACCACGACCGCCGAATGGAATGACTGGCACTGGCAATTCCAGGCCCGCATCCGCAGCCTCGCCGATCTTGAGAAGGTCTTTGTCCTCTCCGAAGAGGAGCGGATAGCCGCCGCGCGTCACAATGGGCCGCTCCCGGTTGGCATCACGCCTTATTATGCCAGCCTGATGAACCGCGAGGATGAGAACGAACCCCTCCGCCGCACCCACGTCATCAGCACAAAGGAAGACATTGTTCTCCCTGGCGAGTCGATCGACCCGTTAAGCGAAGACCATGACACGGCGGCGCCGGGCATCGTCCATCGCTATCCTGATCGTGTTCTGTTCCTCACCACCGGCACATGCTCGACTTATTGCCGCTATTGCACCCGCGCCCGCGCGGTGGGCAATCCCGGCGGCGAGTACCAGCTTTCCCCCAAACAATGGGACAAGGCGCTGGCCTATATCGAAGAGCACACCGAGATCCGCGACGTGCTGATGTCGGGTGGTGACCCGCTCTCCATCGCCGACGAAAAGCTCGACTACCTACTGACCCGCCTGCGCAAGATGAAGCACGTCGAGTTCCTGCGCTTCGGGTCCAAGATCCCGATGGTGCTGCCGCAGCGCATCACCAAGGACTTCGTGAAGATGCTGAAGAAGCATCATCCGCTGTTCATGAGCATCCACGTCACCCATCCGCGCGAATTCACGCCGGAGACGACGGAGGCCCTGAACCGTCTGGCCGATGCCGGCATCCCGCTGGGCTCGCAGACGGTGCTGATGAAGGGCATCAACGACGACATCTCCGTCATGAAGCCGATGATGCATGGCCTGCTGATGCGCCGGGTGAAGCCTTATTACCTCTATCAGGTCGATCCGGTGAAAGGCTCCGGCCATTTCCGCACCAATGTCCAGAAGGGCCTGGAGATCATCGAAGGCCTGCGCGGCTTCACCACCGGCTATGCGACGCCCATCTTCGCGGTCGATGCGCCGGGCGGCGGCGGCAAGATCCAGATCGCGCCGGACTGCATTGTCGGCCGCGACGGCGACAATCTCCTGCTGCGCAATTTCGAAGGCGGCACCTACTCCTATCCCGATCCGGGCGGAACGCTCGGCGCCGACAAGCGCAAGCCGAAACACAAGCTGGCGGCCGAATAATGCGCATCGGCGTCTGCTACGATCTCAGATCCGACTACCTCGCGCAGGGTTACAGCGAGGAAGACACGGCCGAGTTCGACAGCGAGATCACCATCGACGCCATATGCGATGCGCTGGCCCATCAGGGCTGGGAGCCGGTCAAGATCGGCGGCATCAAGAAGCTGACCGAGGCGCTGGTCCGCGGCGAACGCTGGGACGCCGTGTTCAATTTCTGCGAGGGCATGTACGGGCTGGCACGCGAGGCACAAGTGCCGACGCTGCTGGATGCCTATCAGATTCCGTACGTCTTCTCCGATGCGGTCACGATGGCGATCACGCTCGACAAGGCGATGACCAAGCATGTCGTGCGGAGCCAGGGCGTGCCGACCGCCGAGTTTGCGCTGATCGAGAAGCCGTCGGACATCGCCAAAATCGATCTGCCGTTCCCGCTCTTCCTGAAGCCGGTCGCCGAAGGATCGGGCAAGGGTGTGAATGCACGGTCCAAGGTAGAGGACAAGAAAGCGTTGTCCGCGACCGCGCGGGAACTGCTGCGCAAATACAACCAGCCGGTGTTGGTGGAGACGTTCCTGCCGGGACGCGAATTCACCGTCGGCATCACCGGCACCGCGGAAGACGCGAAGGTGCTGGGCGTAACCGAGATCGTGCCGCTCGCCGGTTGGGTCGGCGATGGCTATGGCTTCGAGAACAAGGATACTGGCTGGGAAGAGCGCGTCTCCATCGAACGTGCGACGCATCTGCCCGAAGCCAAGCGCGCGGGCACCGTTGCATTGGCGGCGTGGCGCGCGCTGCGCTGCCGCGATGGTGGACGAATCGATATCCGTTGCGATGCCAATGCCCGTCCGCACTTCATCGAAGTGAACCCGATCGCGGGTCTGCGTCCCGACCATTCCGATCTGTGTTTGATCGCGAATTATGAAGGCGTCAGCTATCGCCAGCTCATCGGCAAGATCATGGCGTCATTCCTGAAACGCCACCCCGCACTTGCGCCAAGGCGCCGAGTCGCGGCTTAATCGTTACATGCGTGTACTTGTTCTGCATCTCGACGCCGATTCGCAGGCGCCGCCGGAAATTGAGGATTCGATCCTCACCGCGCGCCAGATCGGCGAGACGCTGACGAAGCGAGGCCACTTCGTTCAGCTGGCTCCATTTGAAGCGAACTACGAAAAGTTTGCAGCCGCAGTATCGAAGGTAAAACCCGACATCGTCTTCAACATGGTCGAGCATGCACTGGGGCAGGATCAGCTTTCCGCCGTTGCGCCCGCTTATCTGGAACAGATGGGGCTGCGTTACACCGGCGGCGGCCCGGCTTCGATCGTCGCCACCTGCGACAAGCCCTTCGCGAAAGAGATCATGCGTGCGGCCGGATTGCCGACACCCGATTGGGCGGTCGGTCCGCATTGGAGGGGTCTAAAGCCGGACTGCAAATACATCGTGAAATCCTCCACGGAGGATGCGTCCCTCGGATTGGACGATGGCGCGGTGGTGATGGGCTACGACGTGCCGCTGCGCGCAAAGAAAAGCTTTGGCGAATATGGCGGCCGTTGGTTCGCAGAAGAATATGTCGAAGGCCGCGAATTCAACATCTCGGTCATCGAGGACGGCAAGGATTTGCGCGTACTGCCGCTGGCGGAAATCCAGTTCATCGACTGGAATCCGGCCAAGCCCCGCATCGTCGGCTATGCCTGCAAATGGGACGACAGCAGCGAGGAGAGCAAGCGCTCGGCGCGTGTGTTCGGCTTCGAAAACGAAGACCCCAAGCTGGCCGCCGAACTTTCGCGCCTCACCCGCGAGGCTTTCACGCTGTTCGGCAATCGCGGTTTCGCCCGGATTGATTTCCGCGTGGACGAGCAGGGCAATCCGCTGATCCTGGAGGTCAATCCCAATCCGTCGCTGGATGTGGATGCCGGCTTCGCCGCCGCCTGTGCGCAGGCCGGCTACGATTACGGACACGCGCTGGAGAAAATCATCGCTGCAGCTCTGCAGTGATCGCGCTGTCCAAGGACTATGCATCCGTTTTCGGACAACCGGTGATCCGCGCCGTCGATCCGGCGATCTTCGGCTATCGCTATTTCACGCATTGCATGTCCTGCGGCTTCTGCAAGGACCAATGCTGCTCCTACGGCGTGGATATCGACGTCGAGAACGTCGCGCGGATCGAGGCGCTGGGTCCCGACTTCGATGCGCATGTCGGCGTGCCGCGTTCGCAATGGTTCACAAAGCAACGCTGGACCGATCCGGAATTTCCCGGCGGCGCGCAGGCCCGCACCCGCGTGAAAAACGGCGCCTGCGTCTTCCTAGATCGCAAAGCGCGGGGCTGCAAAATCCATTCGTACTGTCTCGCGAACGATATCGACTATCACCAGCTCAAGCCGCTGGTGAGCGTTCTGTTTCCGTTGACCTTCGAAGGTGGGGTACTGGTTGCATCCGGCGAGGTCGAAGACAAATCCCTCATCTGCGTGGATCAAGGCCCATCGCTATATGACGGCCTACGCGGCGAGTTGGCCTATTATTTTGGCCAAGCCTTTGTCGCGGAGGTCGATGCCATCCGCGTCCACCATCCGGCCGCCGTAGCAAGCACTTGAATCAAAGCAATCACCTCCCCACAAGGGGGAGGTGATGAGAAGCGTCATTCGATCCAATAAGTATTTGATCCAAAAAGGACTTTGAGAATTTACTTCTATACTTCATGTGTAAGATGATTTTTCTCACAAAATCGCTTGACTTGTTCTTTTTATGTTCTATTTTGCGAGCATCTCACCCATGAGGGGCGGTCCGGACCGTCCTGATCGCCGGGTGGGATCGGCGTCCACGGAAGAAGCCCCTAACGAAGGCTTTGGAAGCGGAGGTCGCCACCGATACCGCTGCCGCCACGCGCCCGACAGGGATCGCCCGGAAGGCAGCCGCAGGAGAATGTCCTGCAGCCCGAAATTCTCGCCAAGACCACAGGCCCGGCGAAAGCCGGATAATCCCGCGATAGCAAGCAGGACCTGTCGAGCGATGTGAGAGTAGCGAAGTGGCAATCGGATGAGCGGCCACAAAGCGCCGGGTGCGGGATGCCGAACAAGGCTTCCCAACCATCATCCGCTCTTCGCAAGAAGAGCACCTTTTTTGTGCACACGCCTTAAAGGCGTCCCGCACCGCCCTCAATGTTTCAGGGAGAGCGTATGGATTTTCCAAAAATACTTTTCAGCAAATGGCGAAGCGTTGCCTTGGCTTCAGAGCCAGCCGCGGCGCTTGAACCAGAAATACGGCACCGCGCCCGATATGACCATCAGCATCAGCGAATAGAGATAGCCGAAGCCCCAATCCAGTTCCGGCAACACCTTGAAGTTCATGCCGTAGATGGATGCGATCAGGGTCGGCGGGAGGAACACGATCGCGGCCACCGACATGATCTTGATGATGTTATTCTGCTCGTTGTTGATGAGCCCCAGCGTCCCATCCTGGAGGTAGGACAGCTTGCCGGCGATGAAGGACGAATGATCCTGCAGCGATTGCACGTCGCGCGTGAGCGTCTTGATGTGCGCCTTGGTGTCCTTGCTGGCCTTTCCTTCGACAGCTTGTGTCATGAACGTCAGGACCCGGCCGATGCTGAGCAGGCTTTCGCGCATCTTCGATGTGGCGCCGTGCTTCATGCCGAGGCGGCCCAGGACGCTCTGGAAGTCCTTGGTGCGGACCGGACCGGCCGTATCGGGATTGAAGATCTCGTGATTGATGGCCTCGACCTCGTTGCCGATGCGCTCCAGCACGTCGGCCATGCGGTCGATGATGGTGTCGATCAGTCCCAGCAGGACGTTTTCTGCCTTGTGGGCATAGTGCGTGGTGCGTTCGCAGCGCGCGGCGAAAGTGCGAAAGGGCTGCGGGTCGATGTAGCGGATGGTCACGAGCTTCTCGTGCGCCAGCACGAACGTCACCACATCGGCCTTGGGCCTGTCCGATTCCGAATTGGAAAGGATCAATGCCGTCATGAAGACGCCGTCGTCTTCCTGGTAAAGGCGGCTGGAGATTTCGATCTCTTCCATGTCGGCGCGGGTGGGCAGTTCCATGTGCAGGAATTTGTCCACCGCCCGGCGCTCTTCGAGCGTGGGATTGAACAGGTCGATCCAGAGCGAAGTCGCGGGGATTTCGCTTTCCGGCGAAAACTCCGCGCCTCTCAGGCCGCCATTTTGCAGCTGATAGATTTTCAGCATGCGCGATACCGAAGGGTTTGAGGGTTGATCTTGGAACTGGCGGATTTGGCGCTCCGCCGCCATCCCGTATTCCGCCCTCGCGGCGGATTTTGCAAGACGAATTTGCAGGCCAGCTCCGCTCTGGCGCCGCCCCCGTGCTTGTGGCGAAGTGGCCGCATGACAGACGCGGTTCGACTTCCCACCTTTGCCGACATCGAAGACGCCGCCAAGCGCATTGCGCCCTGGGCCGTGGTGACGCCGCTTCTCGAAAGTCCGGCGCTGAACGCGCGCATGGGCACACGGGTGTTTCTGAAAGCCGAGCCGTTTCAGCGCACCGGCTCCTTCAAATTCCGCGGCGCTTGCAATCGCATCCTTTTGGTCCCGGAGGCGGAGCGCAAACGCGGGGTGGTCGCGTTCTCGTCCGGCAATCATGCGCAGGGCGTCGCTGCGACCGCGGCCCTTTTCGACCTCCCGGCCACCATCGTGATGCCTGCCGATGCGCCGCGCGCGAAGGTGGATGGCACCCGGTCTTATGGCGCGAAGATCGTCACTTACGATCGCAAGGGTGAGGACCGGGAAGCCATCGCGCGCAGGATACAGGACGAGAGTGGCGCGACGCTGATCAAGCCGTTCGACGATCCCTTCATTGTGGCTGGGCAGGGCACGGCGGGATTGGAGATGGCGCGGCAGGCCAGCGCGTTAGGTGCCAAGATCGACCGGCTGTTCGTTCCCGCCAGCGGCGGGGGATTGGCGTCCGGAACCGCGCTCGCATTTGCGCATGTCAGTCCGGCTACAAAATTGTTCTCAGTCGAACCCGAGGCCTATGAGGGCATGGCCCTCTCGCTGGCGGCCGGAACGCGAACGGCCGCGCCGGCTGACAAGCCGTCAATGGCGGACGCGCTTCAATCTCCGACCCCCGGCGTAGTCCCGTTCGCAGTTGCAAAACGCCATATGGCAGGTGGTGTCGCGGTGTCCGACGACGAACTTGCTCGCGCCGTCAGCTATGCCATCCGCGTGCTGAAAATCGTTGTAGAGGCTGGAGGCGCCGCGGGTCTGGCGGCAGTTTTGTCATCCAAACATCACAATAAAGGCGAGACGATTGGGATTGTCCTGTCGGGTGGAAATGCCGATCCCGAGACCCTTGCCGATTGCTGCGCCCGCTTCCCGCAACCCTGAGCGTTTCCACAGTTACCATTATTCACGGCGACACTTTTCAAGCTGTCCCATTTTGGCTAACATTCCTGAAAATAAATAAGCGTTTTTGGGCGTTGGGGGTCTTATGGGTGGGGCAAACCGTGGCGACACGCGCCGTTATGCGCGTATTGTAGCCAGTCTTGCAGTGACTTTGGTGCTCGTAGGATGCGGTGGGCTTGGCCTGCTGCCCTATCAAACAGACATCCAGAACACGAAGTTCAGATCCTACAAGCAAGTCTCCCAAGCTTACGATCACATCACTCCCGGCACCACGCGCATCTCCGATCTCACCGAGATCGGCTTTGACGCATCGACCACGCCGAACGTCGAGATGCTTTCCTATCTCGGAATCATCGAGCGCTTCATGCCGCGCGACTCCATAAAGTACGACACGCTCGATCCGGCGGTGCGGTCCTGCATCGATGCGCGCGATCATTGCACCGCGCTGGTCTTCCGTCCCGAGCGCCTGCATCAGGAGCGTACCGGCAACTGGTTCCTCGACGTGATGGGTTTCGAGCGCACGACCGTGAACTATGGCTGGGCGGCGGAAGTTGTCCTGCTGGTCCAGGATGGCCGTGTCGCCTATAAGGTCATGTCCGGCCGCCCGAATATTCAGGACTACCACGACAAGGTGTCGCCATTGGGCCCGTTCCAGGACCTGGGCGGCATGGCCGTGCGCACGGCTTCCAGCGCCGCCAACCTCTGATTGTTGTCACATAAAAGAAAACGGCCCTCGCGAGAGGGCCGTTTTTTTGTTTCGCCATGACCTCTGGCGCTTACCGAGGCGCCAGCACCATCATCATCTGACGGCCTTCCATCTTGGGATACTGCTCCATCTTCGCGAAAGTCTCGGTGTCCTTCGTGATGCGGGTCAGCAATTCCATGCCCAGATGCTGGTGCGCCATCTCGCGGCCGCGGAAGCGCAAAGTGACCTTAACCTTATCGCCTTCGCCGAAGAAGCGCTGCATCGCCTTCATCTTCGTCTCGTAGTCGTGATCGTCGATGGTCGGGCGCATCTTGATCTCCTTGATCTCGATGACCTTCTGCTTCTTGCGCGCTTCGGCGGCTTTCTTCTGCTGCTCGTATTTGAACTTGCCGTAGTCCATGAGCTTGACCACGGGCGGCTTCGCCTCCGGCGAAACCTCGACAAGATCGTATCCGCGCTCTTCCGCGATGGCGCGGGCTTCGTCGATACCGATCTCTCCGAATTTCTCGCCCTCGTCACCGATCAGAAGGATGGTACGGGCGTGGATGTCTTCGTTTACGCGGGGACCGTCCTTGGACGAGGGGCGTTCCTGCGGGGCATTAAAACGTCTGGCGACTATGACTCTCTCCTGTTGTAAGCCGTGCGCAATCACGCTTCGCAAGGTCTGCACCGGGCCTCGCGAAACGTGTTTCGGTCAGTGGCGCAGCGGATTTGCCTTTCGTGATGGCGCGCCGGCGTGGGCTAACCCTTGCTGGCACTTGCCGTTCCGGCGGGATTCCACCGGAGTTAGGCAGAGAATAGGTACCGCCAGCCGTTTCGCAAGGCCTATTCGGTCACATCCACGCGGGATTCCGCCTCACCCTTGATGCGGGAAATGAAGGATTCCAGAGGCATAGCCCTCAAGTCCTTGCCCGACCGCAGGCGCACGGCGACCTTGCCTTCGGCCGCCTCGCGTTCACCCACAACCAGCATGTAGGGGATCTTCTGCAACTGGGCGTCGCGGATTTTCTTCTGCATGCGCTCGGAGGAGGTATCGATATCCACGCGCAAGCCCGCTGTGCCATTTACCACGGGCGTCTGGAATAACGTGTCCACGACCTTGTGCGCGAAATCGTTGACCTTGTCCGAGATTGGGATGACGCGCGCCTGGATAGGCGCCAGCCATGTCGGGAACGCGCCCGCATAGTGCTCGATCAGGAACGCGGTGAAGCGTTCATGCGTGCCGAGCGGCGCGCGATGGATGACGTAGAGCGGGTGTTCCGCGCCGTCTTCGCCGATGTATTTCAGATCGAAAGTCTCGGTGGCCAGGAAGTCGAGCTGGTTGGTTGAGATCGCGTATTCGGTGCCGATCACCGATTTGATCATGAAATCGACCTTGGGCCCGTAGAATGCGGCTTCACCTTTGGCTTTCACGTAGGGATAGCCGGACTCTTTCATGGCCTCTTCGATGATGTTCATCGCGGCGACCCATTTGTCGGGCTGATCGACATATTTCTCCAGCTTGTCCAGATCGGGCAGCGAGAACCGCATGTAGTAGTCCTGAATGCCCATCAGCTTGTAGTAGCGGGCATGCAGATGCAGAACGCGGATAAACTCATCTTTCGCCTGATCGTAGCGGCAATAGATGTGCGCGTCGTTCATGCAGAAGCCGCGCACGCGCATCAATCCCGACAATCCGCCCGAGGCTTCGTATCGATAGTCCTGCCCATATTCGGTGATCCGCAGCGGCAGCTCGCGATAGGAATGCCGTGTCGCGCCATAGATCGTATGATGGAACGGACAGTTCATTGGGCGCAGGTAATAGTTTTCGCCGTCGATATCGAGCGGCGAGTACATGTCGTCCTTGTAGTAAGGCAGGTGCCGCGACCGGTAAAAAAGGTTTTCCTTCGTGATGTGCGGAGTGGCGACGCGGCGATAGCCTTCCTTGCGTTCTTCCTGGATCGCCAGGAATTCCAGCTCCTGCCGGATCACCATGCCGTTCGGCATCCAAAGCGGAAGCCCGGCGCCAATATCGGGCGAGAAGGTGAACATCTCCAGCTCGCGGCCGATCTTGCGGTGGTCGCGCTTCTCCTGCTCTTCGAGCTTCAGCAGATACGCATCCAGCTCTTTCTGGTCGCGCCATGCGGTGCCGTAGATGCGCTGGAGCTGCGCGTTTTTTGCGTCGCCCCGCCAATAGGCGCCGGCGATCTTGGTCAGCTTGAACGCGTCCGGGATCTGCGCGGTGCTCGCAAAGTGCGGGCCGCGGCAGAGATCGTGCCAGTCGCCGTGCCAATAGATCGAGACATCCTCGCCTTCGGGAATACTCTTGATCAGTTCGGCCTTGTAGTGCTCGCCGATGCCGTCGAAATGCGCGATGGCCTGATCGCGCGGCCACACCTCGCGGCGGGTCGGAAGTCCCGCCTTGATAATCTTGCGCATCTCTTCTTCGATCTTCGGCAGATCTTCCGGCGTGAACGGCTCGTTGCGCGCGAAGTCGTAATAGAAGCCATCTTCGATGGCCGGACCGATGGTCACCTGGGTACCGGGGTAAAGCGCTTGCACCGCCATCGCGAGCACATGCGCCATGTCGTGCCGGATCAGCTCCAGCGCTTCCGGGTCCTTCTTGGTGATGATGCGAAGCTGGGCGTCTTCCTCGATGGGGCGGAACAGGTCCCATTCCTTGCCGTTGACTTCGGCAATGAGCGCCGCTTTGGCAAGCCCCGGCCCTATGGACGCCGCGATCTCACCCGGGGTGATCCCGCGCGTGAACGTCATCGCCTTACCATCCGGTAAGGTGACGGTCACATTGGACGCGGAAGCGGGCGCAGACACGGCTTTTCTTCTCAAAATCGGTTGGGCGCGGAACATCGGGAAGGGGGGGCGGGAAGTCAAGCGAAGGCCCGGCTCTAGGCTCTTTGCGGTCTTCGCAAAGCGAGCGAAGATGTATGCGCAAACCGGCTCTGAACGGAGTTGTCGATGGCGCGGCTGGCGGTTCTGGGTTCGATAGCCCTGGTTTCTTTGGCCTGTGCGACGTTGCCCGCCTGCGGTCAGCAAGACGAGAGCCGGCGCATTCTCGCGCAATGCAGCGATCCACCGCCAAACCAAGTCGATTCCTGTCTCGAACAGGCGCGTGTCCAGGAAGAAACCGATCCATCTCCGGAAATGCAGGCGCTCGTGGCAACGCTCATCAAGCGTCAGGTCGAGGCACGCAATCAACCGCAAGACCTCATGCCGCTGCCGCCAATGCCTTCAGATGGCAGCGACCCGAACGGCTATGACGCGCCGCCGACGCCACCTCCGTCATCCGATCTCGATAATGGCGGGACAGACAGTGGCGGGACCTATGCCGCGCCGCCGGATGCGCCACCTCAGGATGTCGCTCCACCGGCGGAGCTGGGCAATCCCGCCGATGCGGATCAGGGCGACACCGATCAACCGCCGCCGGAAAGCGACAGGACACCGAATCCTCCACCTCCCAGTGGCGGGCCAGGACGGGTAAAACACTAACGCTTTCAAGATGGAGAAAACGATGAAATCGCTTCTTATTGCTGTTGCCGTTACGGCTGGTCTGGCTTCGCTTGCGCAGGCGCAGGACACATCGGCGTCGCACGGCTCGGTATGTCTGCGGTCAATGGACATTTCGAATACGACGACGCCCGACGACAAAACCATTCTGTTTCACATGCGCGGCGGCAAGGTTTACCGCAATGATTTGCGTGGAACCTGTTCGGGTTTGAGGTTCTACGGTTTCGAATATACCGCGACGCCGCCGGACGATATCTGCGGCAACATGCAGATCATTCGCGTGCTGAAGACGCACGCAGTCTGCTCGCTGGGACCGTTTACCGAGGTGCCCAAAGCGCCGCCGGACAACCACATGTAAATGTGAACGGTTGAGAGCGTCTCTTCGATTGCCTGCTCGTCCGTTGCGGCGCGATAATGAGGCGTGCGCGTGAGGGGCGCTCGTTCGTTGGAGGTTCCGATGAAATTGTTTGTTGCAGCAGCCATGCTTGTTGCGATCGCCGCCGCACCCGCCGGTGCGGAAACGCCTATGTCTTATGCGTCCGGCAATCGCTGTTTGGCGGCGGTCGATGTGGACCATACCCACGTCATCGATCGATCGAACATTCTGTTTTATATGCGTGATGGCAAGATCTGGCAGACGCATCTCACGCCGGCTTGCGTGAACCTGACGTTGTCGGGATTCGAAATGGTGGGACATCCCGATCAGTTCTGCGCGAACGCGCAGACGATCAAGGTTCTGAACGGCGGCGCGATCTGCCAGTTGGGAAATTTCGTGCCTTATAATGAAAAGGCTCGGCAGGCATCGTAGCCGGCGGCTCTCCTTATTCTTAGCGAAAAAGGCCGGGCCCTGCCCGGCCTTTTGTCTTTGTGGATTGACCAAGTTTTCCCGCTTTGAGACATTCTGTCGTGCCAAAAAGGCTGCGGGAACCTGGCAGCACTTTTGCAGGAATGGGCGCATGAACGCGCCATTTCCGCACGACAGACTTGCCTCGCTCGCCGGCTCGCGCCCGCCGCGCAACATTCTGTTGCTCGCGCAGTCTTTCCAGGCGCCGTATCGTGTGATGCGCTGCGCTGCGGCGGCCGGTGCGAAGGTCTTTCTGTTCTGCAATGACGAAGCGCGGTCGCTGGCGCTGTCCCGTTTCTGCGCGGGTTATCGCGATTTCACCTTCGAGCCAGAACCTTCGCCCGACGCCGCGGCCACCGAAATCGAAACCTTCTGCCGCGCGCACAAGATCGACATGATCCTTCCCGCCGATGCGATCGCGACACGGTTGCTTGCCCGAACCCGCGATCTCCTCACGACGCCGGTATTTCCGATTCCCGATCTGGCCACCTTCGATCAACTGGTCACCAAGGACCGGTTCATGGAGTTCTGCCGCGCCAATAATATCCGCCATCCCGAAGGTCATATCCTCGCGAACCGGGAAGCCCTGGTCGCGGCGATCAAGAATGGCTGCATCAAGCTTCCCGCGATCCTCAAACCGATCAATCGCTGGGGCAGCGTCGGAGTGGTGAAGATCGACAGCGACAGCGCGCTCGAGATCGCGGCGAAGATCGACTACGCGCCCATCCTGGTGCAGGACTTCGTGGAAGGCGTCGATCGCTCGATCAGCATCTTCGCGCGCAAGGGCGCGGTGTTGAAGCAGGTCACTTATTGCTATCCCGACGGCGCCTTCACCTTCCAGCGCGAGCCGGAGCTGGCGCGTATCGTGGGCGACATCGCCGCGAACCTGAAGCTCGACGGCGTGTTCAATTTCGACGCCCGCATCGATGCCGACGGCACGGTTTGGCTGATCGAGTGCAACCCGCGCTTTTTCTTCACGATGGATGCCGCAATGGTGGCGGGCGCGAACTTCGCCAAGATCGAAATGGCCAATGGCGCCCAATCACGTTTCTCCAGGATCGAGGCCGGGCCGGATGGCCCGGTCATCACTGTGGCCGACGGCCAGCTGCGTCAGCCGGAAGCCTTGCTGAAAAACCTGCTGCGCGGCCGGTTTCCCAATGCGATGGACGGCAAAATGCTCGTCCATTGGCTGCGCGATCCGGTGTATTTCGGTCTCGCAGTTGCGGGATATAAGCGCCGCTGGAATTCGGGCACGCTCGAACGCCTGCTGGTCGCCCACAAGCGCGCGGCCTAGTCACCGTTTCAGTTTATTTACCCTGCCGCGCATCCAAGCGCGCACCCTGCGCGTTGCTGCGCCGGGGAGGGGCGTGTCCGGAACAACTGGAGACGGCTGATATGAAATCCAAAATATTGATGCTTGGCGCCGCATTGTCGGCGATTCTCGTGAGCGGCTGCGTCTACGATCATGGTGATCGCGTGGCGGTGGGCGTGGGTGTTGGTCCCGGCTACTATGACGCCTATTACGACGGCTATTACGGTCCCTTTTACGATGGCTATTGGGGCGACGACGGCTACTTCTGGTACACCGATGCCAATCGCGGCTGGCACCGCGACGACGACCGCCATTTCCACCGCGAGACCGCAACCGGTTGGAATCATGTCCACGGCACGGGCTTCCACCGCGAGCATTGACGAACTCGGTGAGGCCTGGACGACAACTCCGGGCCTCAGCCGATTTGGAAGCCTCGCATAAATCGCGTATGACCCGCGGCGAAACTCCGCTCCGCCGCGCCATGACCGACACTTTGCCCGATCGTCTCTCCGTCAATCCGAAAAGCCCGCATTACGACGAGAAGCTTCTCGAGCAGGGCGTGGGCATCAAATTCAACGGCGCGGAGAAGACCAATGTCGAGGAATATTGTGTCAGCGAAGGCTGGATCCGCGTCGTCGCCGGCAAAAGCGTGGACCGCTTCGGCAATCCCATGACGATCAAACTCAAGGGGACGGTCGAGCCCTACGTGAAGACGCCGGAGAGTTAGGCCGCCGCGCGGGTGAAGGCGATCTTCAAACCCGCCCCCTCCTGTGGCAAAGGTTTGCCCCTTCCAGGTCAGGAGCGGACGTGATCGTCATCGAGTTCATTATCTTCGTCGTGTCGTCGGGGGTCTTCTATCGCCAGAGCTTTCATCACCGGATATGGGCGGTGGTGATCGCGGGCGCCGTCGCCACGGGATCGTCGCTGCTGTTCTTCTATGATCTCTACGAGAAGCTGGAGGCCAAGCCGCAGGCGCCGGTCGTCAAGGTGATGCGCGTGCCGGTGCCTGTGGTGCAGCACGTCTCGCGCCCGCCCGCGCTATCCAAGGCGGAGGACTGCCGCGACGATTATCCCTTCTTCGCGCGCGTGCTGGGCCAGGAAGGCACGACCGAACTCGGCTTCAAGGTTCTGGCCGACGGCACGGTGAGCGACGTGAAGATCACCAAATCCAGCGACTCCGACCGCCTCGACAGCGCGGCTGTGGACTGCGTCAGCAAATGGCACTACCGCCCCGCCATCAAGGACGACCAAACCGTCGACGCTCTGATGACCGTGAAGGTGGATTGGAGTCTTGAGGATAAAGATTCCGGTAAGAGCGGCGATGCGAAGCCGAATGGGAAGTAGCCGGTTTACTTCCGCAAGCTTCTCAGCTTCCTCACCGCCAGCGCGGCGATCACGCACCAGAAAATGACAGCACCGAAACCGAATGCCGCGCGGCCGAGCGTGTCGCCGCCGGATGTGGTGATGCCCAGGAAGGGAATACCGAAAGACATCGAGAAATGGCGCGGGCCGGGACCGAAGGCGACCCATGTGAACAGCACCGCGAGCGAACAGGCGATGGCCGCCCCGACAACGCCCTGCATCGCGCGAATGGGATAAGGCGCGTTCGCGGACAAGTTTCCGCTGCTCTCGCTCTCGCCGCCCCAAATGCCTCGTGCGATGGCGATCAGTCCGGCGCCGAAGAACATGGCGCCGATGAGCCAGCCCATCCATGACGGCGCAGGATCGGCGGGCGGATGATTGGCCTGCGGCAGCACACCCGACACCGCCAGAAATGCGAACGCGCCGACAAAGACGCCCAGAACGCCGAGCGCAATCGTCGATTTGCTGGGCGGTACGTTTTCCATGGCCGCACGCTCCTGCCTGCCGCGCCTATAGTGTGCCGCGATTTCGTAAACGGAGCGTCACCGCAAAAATGACAAAGCCGTCGATGCCCTGATGACGGTGGAGTGGGCTGGAATTTGGATGACGGACGCCGGGAAGGCGGCTGACGCGAATAAGTAGCTCGATACGGCGCTTCGCTTAAATCGAATTGTTGGGCAGAGCGCGTTGTATCCTCATTCGCCATTCTTCGGGCGTGAATGGGTAACCATTACTATTCCAACTCTGCGTTATGCCGATGTCGAAGCCATAACGTACGATGACCAGCAGTTTCTGTCTGTCTAGAATTTCGGGCGAAACCTGCAACACACGTTTTGCAATTTCATCGGCCGCAAGTTCGGGTGACTGAGGAGCACCTCGCCAAACAACAGTAACGATGATGCTTGTTGTTGTGACGGCATGACCGTCTGTCCAGAAAGTGGAAGTCTGATCATTCACTGCGGCGGAAAGCACATTTGGACTTTTGAGTACGGCGGCCTGAATGGCGTTAAGTTCGGGGAAATTCGTTCCCACCATGTTTCCGAACTGACTCTGCAATTTTGCGGGCCCAAATTTCAGAATTAGGGGCGCCGCTGACAGACTTGCCGCAAGAAGCAATCCAACGACGATAAGATGTATGGGATTGATGCGCTGGGTGACGCGAACGCCAGCGCTTCGTACTACAAACGTGCCAGCAGCGAGATCATGCATGACTTGGCGAGTCCGCCAATTGGCGAGGTAGAGGTAGATCGTGGCTAACAGAACGCCGAACACAAAAAATATCTGCAACGCAGACGCAACAGTGCTCTGAAAAGGATTCAACTGGAGAAATGAAAGATCGAAGCCGTTGAGATACATGGGGACCAGATAGACAACGGCGCGCCAAAGCGATCTAGGCAGCCCAATTGCTTTTCCATCGCGGCTGACGACGCGAATGCCAAGGGCCTTCTTGCCAAGCGTCCCGCCGCCACCGATCGAGCTGTTGAGAATAGCGAAATATAATAGAGCTACCGGGAAACCCAGCGCGCGGCCATAAGGCCCCCATAGGATCAACTGATTATAGAACGGTATCGCGACGGCCCATCCCGCGATGCCAAGAATGATGGCATCCACAAGAGCGGCAAAGATGCGCCGCCAAAACCCCGCAAATTGGGCGGATTCAGTTTCCTGCGGTCGCATCGGCGACGCGACAGTCTGTGTCTCGTCCATGAAGTCCCCTCGGAGCAGTATACCAAAGCATTCAGGACTGTCAGGAAAT
>DASXHQ010000125.1:0-64225 GCA_036488415.1 Rhizomicrobium sp. | reverse complement strand
CCGCATCAATCCGGCGCAGGCCAAGAAGGAAATTCTTGCCGCCGGATTCAAGTTCGCGGGCGAGAGCAAGGTGCTGCACAACCCGGCGGACGATCACAGCAAACTGGTGTTCGACAAGTCGATCCGCGGACATACGGATCAGTTCGTCTATAAATTCGTGAAGCCATAGAATACACCGATCACAACACGTCATGGCCGCCCTCGTGGCGGCCATCCATTTTCCAGAGGCCCATGGCCTGAGTTAATGGATGGCCGGGACAAGCCCGGCCATGACGGGTTGGATTAACTGAGCGCGCACCCTGCAATCGTGATCCGGTGCATCAGGCGGTTGTGGCCGTGATAGTCGTTGAGCGCGAAGTGCCAGGTGGCGCGGTTGTCCCAGAAGGCGATGGAGCCGGGCTTCCACTGGAAGCGGGTGTGAAACCCAGGCTTCATGGCATGGGCGAAGAGTTTGTGGAGTAGCGGCTGGCTTTCTTCCTGCGTCTGGCCTTCGAAGCGCAGCACGAAACCGGGATTCACATAGAGCGCCTTCTTGCCCGATAGCGGATGGGTGATGACCACCGGATGCACCGCCTCGCCGACCGCTTCGTCCTTGGCGAATTCCTGGCGCTCTTCGTTGTTGTAATACGCCTTCGAGCCGAAGATGTGACTGTTGGAATGAACGGCGTTCAGCTTCGCGATCTTCGCCTTCGTCTCGTCATCCAGCGCCTCGTAGGCCGCATACATATTGGCGAAAAGCGTGTCGCCGCCTGACGGAGGCAGAATGCGGGCGACGAGGATGGAGCCCATCGCCGGAATCTCGTCATAGGAATGATCGGTGTGCCAGCCGCCGCCGATATTGGTCTTCTGCTCTTTCTCTTTCACCACCTTCGCGATCTCGCGATAGCCGTCGATATGCGGGAAGAACTTGTTGATGTCGATCTCGCCGAAGCGTTTGGCGAACGCGATGTGCTGGTCTTCGCTCAGCGTCTGATCGCGGAAGAAGATGACGCCGTAATCGGAATAGGCCTTACGGATCGCCGCGAATTCGCCGTCGTTGAGATTGTTGAGGTCGACGCCCAAAACTTCCGCGCCGCAATTGGGCAGCGGATTGATTGTAAGGCCTTCGATCTTGCTGTGGGCGTTCATGGCGTCCTCCGATGTTCTTACAGAGGAAGGCTACGCGTGGCGGCTGGACAGGATTGTCACGATCGTTACAGTCTTGGACCCGATGGGAACGCCCACAAAAGTCGGAATTCTGGACGTTTTGCAGCGGAACGGCTGGTTCGCTGCCCTGCCCGCCGCGATCCAATCCGCCCTCGCCGAGAAGGGACGCGTCGTCGAAGTGGCACGCGGGCAATGGGTCTATGGCGCTGGCGACGAGATCACCGGGCTCTACGCGGTGCTGCGCGGCAGCGTGGACATGATGGTGAGCACCATCGCGGGCGAGGACGTGTTGATCGACATCGCGCCGGCCGGCCGCGTGTTCAGCCAGGCGCTGGGGCCACGCATCGTCACCGCGCTGGCGAATGAGGATTCGCTGCTGCTCTTCGTTCCCGATCATGCGCTCCGCGAGATTGGCCGCAGCCATCTCGACACTGCGCGCCACATCACCGCGCTGCTCTACGAACAGCTTGCCGGCGCCGCGGCACTGGCCGTGAATATGATTCACCTGACGCCTCGCGCGCGCATCGCGGCAAGGCTCCTCTTCCTCGCAGGCGCCGAAGCCCGAAACGGCGCGGCCGTGCAGGTCACGCAACACCAGCTTGCCGAGCTTACCGGGCTTTCGCGAAAAACCGCGAATGCGCATCTGACGGCTCTCGCCAAGCGCGGCGTTGTCCGCCCTGGCTATGCGGGAGTGGAACTGCGCGATCTGGCGGGTCTGCGCCGGATTGCGCAGGGCTAACTGTATTGCGGCGTCGCGCTTCATCTCCGCCGTGCGTCGCTCGATCTGAGCGGCCTCGAGGCGAATCATATTCGTCGCCATCCTAAGCTGTTGCAGGTGCAGTCCGGCGGCCGCGCGCAGCGCGCGCATCTTCGCGGTGTGACACCCGGTCTTTACGGCATGGCGATTGCCCTTCGGCGCGCCTCGCCCCCGTTTCTTTTGTGGTGCCGCAGAGAGCGCACCACCACTATTTGTGTTTGAGATTTGCCCTCTCGAAATCGCGCCTTGTGGTACGAGGACCGTAGACCTACCACCACTTGTTTTCGACTTTTGGCCCCTCGAAAAGGGCATCGCGCGCGTGGCGGGCCGAAAATACTCTTCTCTCGAAATTTGCTGGAATTGCTGGAAATCCATTAGTATGTTCCCGTTTTGTCCAAATATAAAGACGAGCCCATCCAGTGTCAAGTATATTCCTATCCGGGGGAGAATATTTTTCGAGAAAAGCAGCGTTCCAGCGGTCAAAAAAAAGGCGGTTCCGAAGAACCGCCTTTTCAATCACGCCTTTTAGAACGTGACCCAGACGCCGTTGCGCCAGTAGCCACGGCCTTCGTGTTCATGCCAGCGCCAGTGAACGCGCGCATCATGATCCGCGTCCCACTTCCAGCTGTCGTCATGCACCACGATTCCGAAGCCCGTGGGGTAAGTGTACTGGTCGTGTACGTGCCAGCACTCGCCATCATCGTTGCAGACGATATAGGCGGACGCACTGGTAGCCGCTAATGCCAAGCCGCCGAGGCCAAGCAACCCGGCGAGTGCTGCCCTGGTAATGCTCTTCTTCATAGCAAGTCTCCTGATCCACCCCTTCCGCAACGAACGCGGGAACCCGCCGCGCGGTTTCGCGCGAATGTTCCGGTTCCGCAGGATGGAATCGAAAAAGGCGGCGCCGGATAGGCACCCCCTTTATCGAACGCCGGTGACGTTCCCGTCAGATCGTGTTGCCGTGATGCTGCAGCGCGGCATGTTCAGCTGGCGCCGCGACAGAACCGCCGCCGCAATCGCCAGCCGTCTTGCGCTCGATATTCTGCTTGCCATTCGCATCGGTGGTGATGCTGACCGACTGGGCGCAGAAATGCGCACCTGGCGCCATCTTGCCGAAGGCGGCTTCGATGGGCGCGTTGGAGCCGATATTGAATCCGGGCGGCATCGCCATCATCGCATTGATCTGGCTCTGCATGGCGCGCATCTGCGCATCCATCATCGCATCGATCTGCTGAAAATTGGCGAAGGGCGCAAAGCCGAATTGCGGCGCGAATGCCGCCAACGACATCGGCCGAGGCGCGGCGAGACTGATTTTCGGCGCGACATCACCGGTATATTCGATCTTCGCCACGCTGCCGTCGGCCAGACGCACGGTCATGTGGTGAACATCGCTGTTTGCGGCGAACGCCGCGGTGCCCGCCAGCGCGAGGGCGCCGGCCATCAGGGCGATTGTGGACTTTCTCATGTTTGTCTCCGCTTGGGGGTTGCAGACACTGAGCAAAATTTATTCGCCGTGCCCGGCGTTGCAAGGGAAACAGGCTTAAATTGCGTTCAGATTTGGTTCCCTAAAATGCGAAATGCCAAGTTTCCCCGATTTTAACGGCGGACCGTTTAGATTTTTACGCATGGGAATGGTGCCGACAAAAGATCATGCGGAAGTGCTGGCGCGTGCGGACCTGCTGTCGCGCTCGGCGGAAAGCCGCGACTTTGAAGATTTCTGGCAGCGCATGCGCGGCGGCAACATCGTTCCGCGCCGCGCCGAGTTCAATCTGGCGCGCGCGGCGCGTTTTATCCGTGACCTGATATTGCTGGAAGCGCCTGCGCCGGAGCGCCAGTCGCTGCGCATCCGTCTGGCCGGGGAGCGCTATCAGGAGGTCGCGGGGCAATGCCTTTCGGGCAAGGATCATCTCGATTTCCTGGATCCGGAATATCGCGACGGCGCGCTGACGACGGGCTGGCTGATGGCCAACCATCCTTGCGGGCTGTGGCAGATCACGCCGATGCACACGCCGAAGGGCTATGGGCAATATATCGAAGTGACCGGTTTTCCCCTGGGTGCCGGCGAAGACCGCATTCCGCTCCTGCTTTGCCATGTGCGGCTGACGGACACCCTGCTGCACACCGGCGATTCAAAGTTCTCGATGGAAACAGCGACCCAGTTCCACTTCATCGACATCGGCTGCGGCGTGCCCGAGTGGGCGCTTTAGAACGCGACATAAGCTAGCAGAAAGAAATACGCCGTAATCGCGACCGTGACATGCGCGCCGATGAGCCATGTCACGCGCCGCTTGGCGAAGAATCGCAGCGTCGCGAAGCCCAGGCCGATGAGCAATCCCGCCATCGCGAGATAAGCCGCGATCGTGCCAAACGACTGCACGCCATATTCGACGCCACGCACGGGACCACCGAGCGAAAAGAACAACGCAATGAGCCCGGCTGAGCCGATCACGCCATGAATAACGCCCAGCCACCAGCGCGGCCGCATCAGACCAAAATAGGAAAGCGAAAGAACCGCGCCGAGCAGCACGGCGGCGGTGAAAAGACAGAAGGCGGAAAGCAACATTGGCCCTTCTCGCCCCTATCGATATCCGTTCGTCATGGCCGGGCCTGTCCCGGCCATCCATGAACACGGACCCAGGGCCTCTGGAAAATGGATGGCCGCCACGAGGGCGGCCATGACGGGTATGGATATTCAACATTTGGACAAAAGCAAAAGCCGCGCATAGGAATGCGCGGCTTTGCCGCTCCTCGTGGGAGTAATAAGGAGCCTGGGGTTACTCCGCCGCCGCCATTGTGCCCTGGGCGCGGTCGATGACGCGCTGGATGTCGCGCTGGCGGGCGTCGAACTGTTTGGCGATATCTTCGTCGTTGTCCTGCAGCGCCTGCACATCGGACTTGGCATATTCGATCACGCCCATCTCGGTGTAACCGTTGCGGATGGTGTCGCCCCAAAGCCCGATGTCCTTCACGATGGGCACGATGCGGGTGAAGAGCGAGTTGCGGAACTTCTCCATGAAGCCGGACTCGTACATCGCCTTGGCGCAATCCTCGACCGGCAGGCCGAGGTTCTGCCACAGCTCGACGGCGTCGAAGCGGTCGCGCATGAGATAAGAGGCTTCGAGCAGGAATTCCTCGCGCTCATCGCGTTCCTTCTGCGTCAGGTGCGGATAATAATCGCGCAACGCGAGGCGCCCGAAGGCGACGTGGCGGGATTCATCCTGCATCACATAGGCGTTCACCTGCGCGGCGAGCGGGTTCTGCGCATTGTCGCGGATCTGCTGGAAGGCGGCGAGCGCGAGGCCCTCGATCACCACCTGCATGCCAAGATAGGTCATGTCCCAGCGGGTGTCCCTCAACGTCTGATCGATGAGATCCTGCAGCGGCTTGGTCATCGGATAAGCGACCTTGAACTTCGTCAGCAACCGCTTGTACGCCTCGACGTGCCGCGCTTCGTCGATGGTCTGCGTCGCGGCATAGAATTTGGAGTCTGCATCGGGCACTTGCGTGACGATCTTGGCGGCACAGATCAGCGCGCCCTGTTCGCCCTGCATGAATTGCGAAAGCTGCCAGGCCTGGAAATGGCGGCGCACCGTCGCCTTCTCCTTGGCGTTCATTTTCAGATAGCAATCGGCCATGTGGATCGGCAGCGACTCTTCTGGCATCTGCTCGGGGTTTTCTTCGTCCAGCTCCTGCGACCAGTCGATGCGCGTTTCCGCATCCCACTGCATCTGCTTGCCCTTGGCGTAGAGGCCCATCATCGCCGCGCGGCCGTCGTCGTAATCCCAGTTGAACGAGACGTCGAAATCCTGCGGCACTGTCCAGTTCGAACCGTTCGTGCTCAGGGCATAGATGTCCTTGATGGCGGTCATGGCGTTTGGCTCTCCCAGCATTTGCGGCTTTGTGCCGTCTGATGAGGAAGCCTGCGCCTGTTCGGGCGGACTGGCGACTACCGGCGCGGCCAAAATTGTGGCATTTTGAGCCAATGGCGAATGCCACGCTCGAACGCCTGCCGATGACGATGGGCTATTTCCGGCTCATCCATCGCTGCTTCGCGGGTGCGCGCGGAGAGGCGTTGTTGTCCGGCACGGGCGTCGACGAACGCGACCTCGCCAACCCGGCCGCCGAGATCAGCCTTTTCCAGCAGGTGCGGCAGGTGGAGAATGTCACCGCGCTTCATGGCCCGGGCTGGGCGTTCAAGCAGCCGGAGCTTTGGAATCCCTCCGCGCATGGCGCCATCGCGTCGGCGATGGTGTCGGCGCCGACCATCGGCGATGGCATCGATGTGCTGCGCCGGTATGCACACGTGCGCGCGCCCTTCTTCCAGATCGCGCGCAAACCGCGCGGCGACACCGTGCGGCTGGAATACGAGCTCACCGTCGCGCTCGATGAGCCGCAATGGCGGCCGATGATGGAAATCGCCTTCGTCGCCGTGCGTTCGATGGTGCAGGCATCGCTCGGCCGCGCACCGGACGAGATGGAATTCTCCTTCGCCGCGCCAAAGCCCGCTTACGATGCGAAAGTGCGCGCGGCGTTGAGCCAGCATGTGCGGTACGACGCCAGGATCAACATAGTAGAGTTGCCGAAGGCGTGGTTGGACATTCCCTCCACCGGCGCGGACAGCGCGCTTTATCGCAACGCATTGGGCGAATTGCAGACGGCGCTGTCACGCCTAGACAATCCGGTGGATCTGCGCGCGCAAGTCGAGCGTTTGTTGCAGACGATGCCCGATGGACGATTGGGCGCGGACGATGTGGCGCGCGCGCTGGGCGTTTCGCGGCGCACGCTGGCACGCAGGCTGCGCGATGCCGGCACGCAATTTCGCGATCTGCTGGATGGCGAACTGAAATCGCGCGCCGCGAAACTTCTGCACCATGCGAAACTCTCACGCGACGAGATCTCTGAAAGGCTGGGCTACCGCGACCCCACCAGCTTCAGCCGCGCCTGCCGCAGATGGTTTGGCTGACGGAACTGCGTACGTCCCATGCGCATTTCATCAGCGTATATTTCGAGGCAAAAATCATGCTGCGTCTGGCCATACTCTTCCTGATTTTGGGGCTCGTCGCCGCCGTTTTGGGTTTCGGTGGCATTGCCGGCGCTTCCTTCGCCATTGCCAAGACTCTGGTCTGGGTCTTCCTGGCGATCTTCCTAATCTTTTTGGTGCTGGGTCTCGTGGCGGCCCGCAGGGTCACCTAGGTTCCCTTTGTTCCGTTGTGAAACGGAGAAAAGCGCCGGTCCCTCCGGCGCTTTTTCTTTGCCTGGAGGCCCAGCCTGTCAATCTTAACGATTGCGTGTGATCGAGGGGTCGCGCCGTCGGCAGCTAACGGACTGTGTATATTAACGAAATCCCGAAATAACGGAGTTTGGCCAACATCTTCGATTCATTTCCCATCATGGATAATTTATAGTTACCGTCAGGCTGGGGTTTAAGACCTCGTTAAGTAATGCGTTGTGGGGAGTGGCAGATGTCGGAGAACTTCGGAGACCTTCTGGACCTGGCGCCAGACAAAGCAAAAGAAGAGCCATGGTCATCGCATCCCGATGGCGGGATCATCTGGGTGGGCCGTGCCAAGCCGGAGGAACTGCCGGAGCTCTACGCGCTGACGCAGAGAGAAGTGGGCGAACACATCACCTCCCTTCAAACGCTGCAGAACATGCAGAAGTTCAACCGCGACACCGTTTGGGGCGTCTATCGCGCCAGCGATCAGACCCGCACCGACAAAACGATGGTGGGCTATGTCGCGCTGATCTTCCTCAACAAGGCGGGGCTGGAAGCGCTGGAAGAATCCCGTTTCGACGGCATCGATCCCGACATGCGTATGGTCGTGCCGTCCGACACGCGGCCGGAAGCGATCTATATGTGGGTGGTGGTCTTGCGCAAAGTTTCGCGCATCGCCGGCTGGCTCATCGCGAACGCGCTGGGCGCGGAGCGTTATGGCGGTGTGCCGATTTTCGCCACGGCCGGCACGACCGGCGGCCTGAACGCACTCAAGGGCCGCGGATTCGTTCCGCACGAGACGCAGGCAGGACTTGGTAACCTGTTTCGCATGGATCGTCCGCCCTACGTTGCGGCCGGCAACTCCAACGCCGCATAGTCATCGCCATGAACATCACAGCATCCGTCGTGACGACGCCCGAGGCGTTGGCGCAGGCCTTCTCCATTCGCTCGCAGGTCTATATCGGCGAGCAGAAATGCCCCTATGACGAGGAATTCGACGGCAACGATTTCTCCGCCACCCATTTCATCGCCTATATCGACGGCGAACCGGCCGGCACCTTGCGCGTGCGCTGGTTCAGCGATTACGCGAAGTTCGAGCGCGTGGCCGTGCTATCGCGCTTCCGCGCTACGGACTGCGCCAAGATCATGATGGAATATTCCTTCGAAGTGATCCGCCGCAAAGGCTACACGAAAGCATGCGGCTATGCGCAGAAACGGTTGGTGCATTACTGGAGCAAATACGGCTTCGAGCCGCTACGCGCCGACAAGCCCTTCACGTTCTCCGATCACGAATATCTCGAAGTGCTGATCAAGTTCGACAAGCACCCCGACCCGATCAATCTCTACAGCGACCCTTATGTGTCGATGCGGCCGGAAGGCGCGTGGGACGAACCAGGGGTGTTGGACAAGTCCGCCGCGCGCAAGGCGACCAATCCGCACTAAATCTTGAACGTCGCCAACCGTTCATAGTGCGGCCGCGCTTGGTCTGCGATGTGCTGCAATTCGGATGAAAGTTGCGGCGGCGCCCGGTCATCCGGCTTTGCGAAGCCCGTCGATTTTTCCACGGCGTCGTACCATGCGGGCGCCCAGACGCCATCAGAGTCGCGGCGCCCGGCGGGCCAGGCGAGCATTTTCTCGGAGAACGGAATCTCGAGTGCATTACAAAGCTTGGTGAGGGTACCGCGCGGATCGGCGAGCACATCGCGGCCTTCGATCACCGGCGGCGCGTGGCCCAAGCGGTCGGCTTCCTGCTCGAACAATTCGCGCTGCTGCACGAAGCCGATGTCGGCGAGTGTCACCTTTTCCCGCTTCTGCGTGTAGGAGACGAGCACATCCTCCGGCGCGCGGATGAGGAAGGCATTGCGCATCTGCGCGATCCAGTCGCGGCCGAACTCCGGCAGCATGTGATGGGTCATATGCTTCTGGTACCAGGTGGGCCGGTTCTTTGGCGCCGGACCCAGAAGCGCTTTCACCACATCGCGCCAATCGGTCGGCTGCGATTCCAGAACCTCATCGCGCATCGGATGGTCCAGGCCCGTCTTCGCGAGATAAGCGGCGTAGAATGGCTCATCGCTCACCGCGCAATCGTCGCGGTTCTCAAAGCTGCGCATCATCGCTGTGGAGATATTGCGCGGCCCCGACCACATCGCGATGCGGATGGGCTCTTTCACGACGCCGCGTCCTTTTCCTTCAACGCGGCATAGAGATCGCGCAACCGCATGGTCATCGGTCCCGGAAGTGAGGCGGGCAGCATGAGGCCGTCGATTTCTCGCACCGGGGTGAGGCCGCCGAAGGTGCCGGTGACGAAGGCTTCTTCGGCTTCGGCGATATCCTTGTTCGTGAAGTTCGCCAGATGAATCGGAATGCCGTTCTCGCGGCACAAATCTATGACATTGGCGCGGGTGATGCCGTTGAAACAGAACTCGCCGGTTGAGGTCCAAACTTCATTCCCGCGCACGAAGAAGAAGTTGGTGGCATTGCAGCTCGCGACGTAACCCCGCGGATCGAGCATCAGGGCTTCGTCCGCGCCGGTGTCGATCACATCGATCATCGCCAGAATGAAGTTGAGGCGGCTATGCGAATTGAGCCGCATGTCGAACATATCCGGCGGCGTGGTGCGGATGCGCGAGATGGCGAGCTTCAGTCCCCTGGTCACGATGTCCGGCGATGGCTCTTTATAATCGGCAAGCACCACAACCGTCGGCCTGCCGAGCGCGTTGCGCGGGTCCTGGTTGATCGTCTTCTTAGGACCGCGCGTGATCATCAGGCGGATATGGACGCCGGTCTCCATCTTGTTGGCTGCGACCGTCTTCGTCAGCGCCGCGACTATGTCCTCGCGCTTGCCGATGTCGAGCATGATGGCTTTGGCGCCCGCGAACAGCCGCTCCAGATGCGCATCGAGGAAAAGGAACTTACCTTTGTGCAGGCGCACGCCTTCCCACACACCGTCGCCCATGCCGAAACCGGCATCGAACACCGACACCTTCGCCTCGGCGCGCGGCACCATTTCGCCGTTCAGATAGATAAGCGCATTCTCATTGCGCGGATCGGCCGCGTAATCCTGGCTACCGGGCATCTTTATTTCACCGTTCGGCGTTTAGCCGATTGTATCGCGGTTTCCAACGCGTTGAGGAAATTCGAGCGGTCCTGTTTTGTAAATCCCGCATTGAACGTCTGCATGCCTGTTTCGCGCAAATGCTTGTGCAGGTCGCGCATGCCCAGCGCCATGCCGATGGAAGCTTCGTCGAACGCCTTGCCGTTGGGCCGCAGCACCACCGCGCCTTTCTTCAGGCAGCGCGACGCCAAAGGGATATCGGCGGTGATGCAGATGTCGGTGTTTGTGATGTGCTCCGCGATCCAGTCATCCGCCGCGTCCGCGCCTTGCGGCACGATCACGGTATTCACCAGTGGATTGCGGCTCGGCCGGATGCCGCCATTGCTGACGATATGAACCACGAGCTTGTGGCGTTCGGCCACGCGCTCGATCTCCGGCTTCACCGGACAGGCATCGGCGTCGACATAGATTTCGGTCACGCCCGCGAAATTAAAGCGCGGTCTTGCGTTTGCACAGCGCCAGAAGCGCCGGACGGTCCAGAATGTGCAGCCCGGTGTGGTTCAACTCTACGAACTTGTCCTTGCGCCATTTGGCGAGCTTGCGGTTCACCGCTTCGCGCGTGGCGCCGACGAGATGGGCGAGATCGGACTGATTGTAGATGATCTTGCCACTCGCGCCTTCTTCCAGAAGAAGCCGCGCCAGGCGCTTGCCCAGATCCATCGAGGAGTTGCGTTCCACCAGTGCGTCGGTATCGCGGATACGGCGCGCGAACACGCCGAGCAGCGCCAGCGCTGAACCTGGCTCTTCCGTCAGCGCATCGTGCACCAGCTTGGCGTCGATGCGCCAAAGTTCGGTTTTGCGCGTGGCATGCGCATCGGCCGAACGCGGGACACCATCGAGCACGCCCATCTCACCGACCACCGTGCCCTGGCCCAGCCGCGCGATATAGACGGAGCGGCCATCCGGCCCTTCGATCGTCACTTCGATCTCGCCGCTGATGATCGCATAGGCGGCATTGGCGGCATCGCCCTTGCCGAACAGCTTGTCGCCCTTGGAGAGCTGCACCGACGCGCCACTCTGCACCAGCATCTTGCGGCGCGCCGGCGAAAGCACCGCGAAAACAGCATTGCGTGCGAGCGTGTCGCCCGCTTCCCTGGCCGTCATGATCCCCCTGCCCGATTCTCAGCGCAATCGCAGATTTACCCTAACGATCGGGGTTTTGGTGAAAAACCAAGGCACGCCAAAGCCCTCCCGACTCTTTTCGCACTATAGCGGATAGCAAACGATCACACAGCCAGTGATCTGGCCCCGCGATCCTACGATCCCGCTTCAAGCCTTTGGGAAAGAAGAATATTCTGGCAAATCCGTCAATCAAAAGAGAGGGGAAGAATCGCAAAAATGCCCATAAACAGGGCATTGACGGTGTGATCTACTTCTATTGACCCTTTGGTCCCCCGCGCACATCTTCCCCGCCGTAATTAACTCCCTTGGGGGCAGATATGGCTAACAACAGCAAAACGAAAATCTGGGTCGGCGCTTCGGTGCTGGTCCTTGCAGCGGCGGGCGTGCTCGTCGCGGGTGGCATCGTGCCGCCCAAGGGCGAAACTGCGGGCACCATCGTGCCGGCCGATCGCTATCAGGACAGTCAGGTCAGCAGTGCCGACGTGAAGACGGGCGACCAGTCCACGGCGAAGATGATGCAGACCGATTCCTTCCAGGGCCCGGCGACGACATCGTCGGCGGCGCAACAGGCACAGGCCGATGCGCAGGCAAATATCGCAGCAGGCAGCGCGGCGAAGTCCGCGGCTGCCGGGGCGGCGATGTCCGCCGCGAAATCGGCTGCCGACAGCGCCGCGAAGTCCGCCGCGGATAGCGCTGCGAAGGCAGCCGCCGATTCCGCCGCCAAAGCTGCTGCCGACAGCGCCGCGAAATCCGCTGCGGACAGTGCCGCGAAGTCTGCTTATGCCAGCGCCGCCAAGTCTGCCGCCGATAGCGCCGCCAAGTCCGCTGCGGACAGCGCTGCCAAGTCGGCCGCCGATAGCGCCGCGAAATCGGCTGCCGACAGCGCCGCGAAGGCCGCTGCCGATAGCGCTGCGAAGTCCGCTGCCGCAAGCGCTGCCAAATCGGCTGCTGACTCCGCCGCCAAGGCTGCTGCCGATTCGGCTGCGAAGGCTGCTGCGGCTTCGGCTGCGAAGTCTGCGGCTGACAGCGCTGCGAAGTCCGCTGCTGCGGGCGCCGCAAAGTCTGCTGCCGCCAGCGCTGCCAAATCGGCTGCTGACTCGGCTGCCAAGGCTGCCGCTGACTCGGCTGCGAAGTCCGCTGCCGCCAGCGCCGCGAAGGCCGCCGCTGACTCTGCTGCCAAGTCGGCCGCTGACAGCGCCGCAAAGGCTGCAGCCGCGAGCGCGGCGAAGTCCGCCGCCGAATCGGCTGCAAAGTCCGCCGCTGACAGCGCTGCGAAGTCCGCCGCGGAAAGTGCAGCCAAGTCTGCTGCCGCCAGCGCTGCCAAGTCGGCTGCCGACTCGGCTGCCAAGGCTGCGGCTGACAGCGCTGCGAAGTCGGCTGCTGCCAGTGCGGCGAAGTCGGCTGCTGAAAGCGCCGCCAAGTCTTCTGCCTCCAGCGCTGCCAAGTCGGCCGCGTCGAGCGCCGCGAAGTCTGCCGCTGACAGTGCCGCGAAATCGGCTGCTGACAGCGCGGCGAAGTCCGCCGCTTCCAGCGCCGCGCACAGCGCTGCCCACTAAGGCTTTTGTAGCGTTAAACAGACTTTTTTGATCCTGCAGCCGCCGGTTAACCACCGGCGGCTGTTTTTTTGGGCCCCATGCTGCCAATGTCCGGGCGGGGAATTTCACGGGGCAGAGTTTTGGCGGGGATTTGCAGGACGGCGGCTTTCGGGCTGGCGGCTCTTCTTTGCATGGAAAGCGTCGCGGCCAGGGCCGATGACGACTATCTGAAACAGATGCAGACGGACGATCTGCGGCTGGTCTATTACGATCCGATCCAGACCTATCTGACGCCCTATGTCGGCAAAGCGTATGAGAACTCCTACGCATTCCAGCGCCGGATGTTCGACTGGAAGGCCTGGGACAAGCCGGTGATCCTTCTGCAGGATTTGTCGGACAATGGCGGCGCGGCGATGCGCTCCACGCCCTTCAACGGCGTCACTGTCGATGTCGGGCCGATCGCGACCACCTTCGAGACCTGGACGCCGGGCGAACGCTTCTTCACGGTGATGAACCACGAGATGGTGCACGTTGCCACGCTCGATGTCTGGAACGATGACGATGCGTTCTGGCGCAATTTCTTCCACGGCAAGGTGGCGCCCGTTACCGAGCACCCGGAGTCCGTTCTCTACAATTATCTGTCGCAGCCGCGCTCCTGGGTGCCGCGCTGGTATCTGGAAGGCAGCGCCGTATTCATGGAGACGTGGATGGGCGGCGGGCTCGGTCGCGCCCAGGGCGGCTACGACGAAATGGTATTCCGCGCGATGGTGCGCGACAACGCGCGCTTCTTCGACGCGGTGGGCCTGGAGTCCGAGGGCAATGCTGTCGATTTCCAGGTCGGCGCCAACTCCTATCTCTACGGCACGCGCTTCGACTCCTATCTCGCACTGACCTATGGTCCGGAGAAGCTGATCGAATGGCTGAAACGCGGCAACGATTCGCACGGCTATTACACGGCGCAGTTCGAAAAGGTCTTCGGAAAACCACTGCCCGACGCATGGGATGACTGGATCGCGTTCGAACATGAATGGCAGAAGAAAAATCTCGCGGCGATCCAGAAATATCCGGTGACGCAAGAAAAGCCGGTGACGCCAGCCGCACTGGGATCGGTGTCGCGCGCGTTCTACGACGCCAGGGATGACCGCTTGATCGCGGGCTTTCGCAACATCGGTCAGCTTGCCAATATCGGCACGATCTCGCTGAAGGACGGCAGCGTTCACAAGCTGACCAACCTAAAGGGGCCGATGCTTTATCGCGCCACCTCGCTCGCTTTCGATCCCGACAACCGTCTCGCCTTTTACACCGCCGACAACAACGCGCTGCGCGATCTCATGCAGGTCAACGTCGATACGGGCGAAACCAAAATGTTGATGGAAGATGCGCGCATCGGCGACATCGCCTTCGATCCGGTGGACAAGGCGATCTGGGGCGTTCGCCGCCTCAACGGCCTGGACACGCTGGTGCGCATCCGCGCGGCACACGACCAAGCCAATCAGGTCATCACCTTCGATTACGGCACGATGTGGACGGATCTCGACGTGTCCAATGACGGGGTTCTGCTGCTCGCCACCATCTGCGGCATCGATGGCAAGTGCCATCTGGGCGTGTTCAAGATTGGCGACCTGCTGGCGGGGAATGCCACAGCGCCCGTTGCGAGGCTCGACCTGCCGGGCTCCATCCCCGAAAGCGGTGTATTCTCCGACGATGGCAAGTATGTCTATGCCACGAGCTATTACACCGGCATCTCCAACGTCTATCGCCTCAACATCGCGACCGGAAAATGGGACGCGCTCACCAATGCCGTTACCGGCTTTTTCCATCCGCTTCCGATGGCCGACGGCTCGATGATCGTGTTCGATTATTCGGGACACGGGCTTCAGCCGGTGCGCATCAATCCTAAGCCGCTGGACGATCTCAGCAGCGTGAAATTCCTGGGCACGGAAGTCGCGGACAAGCATCCCGTCGTGAAGACATGGGCAGTGGGCTCTCCGGACAAGGTGGACTTCGACTCGATGGTGAAGAGCAAAGGCTCCTATCACGCCGAGGACGAGCTGGTGATGAACGGGTCCTATCCCATCATCGCGGGCTACAAGGGCCATGTCGCCGGCGGCTGGCATGTGCAATGGGAAGACCCACTGGAGTACGACATGCTGTCGGCGAATCTTTCCTATTCGCCATCGGGCAGCCTCAACAAGGGCCAGCAACTGCACGGCGACATCACCTGGCAGACATTGTCGTGGCAGTTGACCTATTGGCACAACAAGGCCGACTTCTACGATCTATTTGGGCCGACCGAACGCGCGCGCAAGGGTGATGCGCTCCTGATCGGCTATCACGACATACCGATCTACGATCCGCCGCGCCGTCTCGATTTCACCGCGGACCTCAACTTCTATACCGGCCTCGACACGCTGCCCGGTGCGCAGAACGTCTCGGGCTTGCGCGACCGCAATATCGCGGAAGGAAAACTCGGCTGGAGCTTCCAGAACGCGGACAAGTCGCTCGGCTCGATCGACTTCGAGCAGGGATACACCGCGGGCATCTATGCCTGGGAGCAGTATTCCGACAATCACGCCTTCACCAAAATCCATGCCGACGCCAGCGTGGGCTGGGCGCTGCCGTGGAATCACGCCTCGGTCTGGTTCTATGGCGCCGCTGGCATGGCGGGCGGACCTTCGAACAACGCGCTCGATTATTATTACTTCGGTGCCTTCGGGAACAACTATGTCGATGACCGCGAGATCAAGCGCTATCGCGACTATGACAGCTTCCCTGGCTTCGGTATCGACGACATCAGCGCGCGCAGCTTCGGCAAACTGACTGGCGAATTCAATTTCCCGCCCATCCGCTTCGACGATGTAGGCACGGAAAGTTTCTATCTGAGCTCGATCCGCAGCGCTGCGTTCGGCGGCGTTCTTTTCGCCGGCCCCGGCAATGAAGGCCACCAGATGCTGGAGGATGTGGGCTTCCAGATGGACTGGAACTTCACGGTCGCGGTGCGTCTGCCGATGGTGCTCTCCATTGGAGACGCGGTCGGATTCGACGGCGGACGTGCGCACCAGAACGAAATTATGGTATCGCTGAAAATCCTGTGACCCCGAAGCCGCGTATCGTATTGACAACAAGATGAGCAGAGCCGCCGCCGTACCGCCGATCCAGCAGATCCTGAACAGCCCGTGGGCGGTGGTGCCGCTGCGGTTCCTGCGCAGCGCCCTGCCCGGCCTCAATGGCGCGATGCCGCCCAATTTCGGCATCGAAGCGGCGCTGGGCCTCGGCCCGGTGCTGCTCTATCTGGTCGGCCTTCTTTACATCGACAGCTTCAAGATCGTTCGCGCGCGCACCATCTTCGCCATGCTGATCATGGGCGGTTTCGCAGCACTGTTCAGCTATTTCGCCGGCGGCGCGCTGATCGACGCCACGAACATGGCATTCACCACCTACAGCAAATATTACGCGCCGCTGATCGAAGAGGGCCTCAAGGGGCTTGTGATCGTGTGGCTGTTCAGTCGCAACCGCATCGGCTTCATGATCGACGCCGCGATCCTGGGGCTTGCGGTGGGCGCCGGCTTCTCGCTGTTCGAGAATGTCTATTACGCCTACATCTTCCCGGACGCGAATGTGGGTCTGTGGATCATCCGCGGCCTCGGCACGGCGCTGATGCATGGCGGAGCGGCGGCGTTCTTCGCGGTCTCGGCGCAGACGCTGCGCGAGCGGCACGAACATATGGGCATTTGGGGCTTCCTGCCCGGTTTCCTTGCAGCTGCGTCGATCCATTCGATCTTCAACCAGTTCATCGACTACCCGGCCTATGCCGCGGCCGGAACGATCCTGGCGTTGCCGCTGGTGCTGCTCTTTCTGTTCGACAAGAGCGAGCATGAAGTCCACAGCTGGCTCGTCCACGATTATGAAACCCACGAGCATATGCTCGACGACATCAAGAACGGCCGCTACCAGAACAGCGCCGCGGGGCGCTTCATTCAGACGCTGTCGGCACGCTTCAGCAAGGAGGTGGTGGCCGCAATCTTCGCCTATATCAAGCTGCACACCGAGCTCGTCCTGCGCGCGGAGAAGCTGCTGCTCGCCAAGGAGAGCGGCGAGAAGGTGGAAATCCCGCCGGACATCCACGCGAAATTCGCCGAGATGCACGCGCTGGAAAAGAAGATCGGCCGCGCCGCAATGCTCGTGATCTGGCCACACCTGAAATTCAGCCATCAGGAACTGTTCGAGCTGCATCAGCTCGAAGCGCGCGCGGCGTAGCGTTGGTCAGAAGCGATAGTTCACCGACACAAAGGCGCCATGCGGCGTGACATAAGCGTCACCATAAAGATTGTATGGCTTGACGTAACGCGTGGTGAAAATCTTGGTGTAGCCAAACGCAAGACCCGCGCTGGCTGCGACGTCCCACCAGTGATGCTGCTTTGCCTCGACGCGCGAATAGCCGACGAAGCCCGCGACGACGTAGGCGGGCACGCCCCATTGCCAACCATAACGGTCCCACAAATAGTTTGCCGGCGCGAAGGCGAGCGCCGCGGTGTCGGACGGGAACGACTTGTTGTCCGAATGATCCGGGCGTTCTTCGTGGATTACATATTTCAAGCCGTACGCCGTGCCGACCGTGGCCCCGGTGGTGACTGTCATCTGGGCAAGGCCGGTCCAGTCGTTTTTGTAGATCGACACGCCGCCCGCGAACACCGGTTCGGCGATGGCCAACGCCTGACCGATCTTTTCGATGGTGTCGGTTTTTGCATTTGCGGAGACGGGAAAAAGCGCAAGTGCCGCGCATGCGACAATGCTGAACCAATTATTCATCCCAAGTCCCCGAATTCCGCCGCCCGCAACGTGCAACAAGAAAAAGCCTTGGGCAACCAGACGCTTCGGCAGATTGGAAATCCGTATAGTTGCAAAGATAATTGCTAGCGATTGCCAGCAGGCTTCTCTTTAGCTGGGTTTCTGCTGGAAAGTGACGGCCCGCCACCCCGAAGCTCCGCTGGGGCGCAGGGTGGCGGACAGGGTGAGATTCGAACTCACGAACCCCGTAAAGGGTCTCCGCATTTCGAGTGCGGTGCCATCAACCACTCGACCACCTGTCCGCGGAGGCGGATGACTACCCAACCCGGCCAACGAAGGCAAGAATTGTCTCAACGTCTCGCCCCGAGGCTGTTTTGACGGCGTTTTCCTTGCCACGCCGGTTTTCTCGGGTAGGCGATTGTTGGTTATTTCCCGGCCAACCATTCCACGTCGATACGCGCGTCCAGCGCTGGCTCGATGATCCTCGCCCCGTCGCGCATATCGCCATCGAGACCGAAGGGCGGGTTGACGATCAGGAGACCGGCGGCGGCGAGGCGTTCTTTCTCGTCCTTCGGCTGCGGCTTTGTCTCGATATCGATGCGCAGCAGCTTGTCGATGCCGGCATTGGCGATCTCGCCGCAGAAGGCATCGGCGATGGGCTTCGATTTGATCGGAAACCACAGCATGTAAACGCCGGTGGCGAAGCGGCGATGGGCGCCGATCAGCGTCTGCGCGGCGCGCTGGAATTCCTTGTCGTCCTCATAAGGCGGATCGATCAGCACCAACCCGCGCCGTTCCGGCGGCGGCAACAGCGCGATCAGCCTCTCATAGCCGTCGCCTTCCACCACGCGGGCGCGGGCGAACGGATGCAGCGCATCGCGCAACGCGGCGAACTCTTCCTTGTGCTTTTCGATGGCGACGAGACGGTCCATCGGGCGCAGCATCTTGGCGGTGATGAGCGGCGAGCCAGGATAGCTATCGGGCGCAGGCCGGACCAGGCGCAGATAATCGCCCAACGCGCCTTCGCCGTCCTTGATCTTCGCAAGGCGGCCGATGCCGCTTTCATGTTCGCCGGTGCGCTTGGCCTCGCGGCTGGAAAGATCGTAGAGACCGCGTCCGCCATGCGTATCGATGACGACAAAGGGCTTGTCCTTTTTCTTCAGATGCGTCAGCGCGGACACCAGCGCCAAATGCTTGACGACATCGGCGAAATTTCCGGCATGAAAGGAGTGTCGGTAATTCACTTTTTCATCCGGCGTGGGCGTGGCTGTAATTCGCCGTCGCAGTTCGGGCAACGTCCGTCCATCGCATCGGTGCAGGACGAACAGAAGGTGCATTCATAGGAGCAGATGCGCGCTTCGGCGGAGTCCATCGCCAGCGGCTTCGCACATTTCTCGCAGGCCGCGCGCGTTTCGAGAGGCATGAGGGTTTCTATCAAAGCGAAGGGTAGCCTGCCAGCCGTAGCTGCGATGCCAAGCTGTCCGCCTACGCTAAAGCTTCGGCGGATGCGCCTTCGCTGCGGAGCAGCGAAGGCTGGTGCGGGCGGTCGGAATCGAACCGACACTCCTTGCGGAACCAGATTTTGAGTCTATTATGCTATACTTTAAGTATCTGATTTTCAATAGATTTATTCAATAAATTGGATTTATGTGTAACTGAATGTGTAATAAAAAGAAGAAAAGTCAACTTTATGCTTACAGATCAATTGGTTAGCAGAAGTCGGAAATCGTGGGCTGTTTTCTAATATATTGATTTCCTTTGTTTTTCTATCGGAACCCTCCGTCTCAATGCAAGGCTAACAGAAGCGCGAAGCGGTATGCGGCTTTAGCCGCGCCCGGTTCGAGCTAGGCTGCAAGGAGCCCGCGCACAAGCGCGAGCGGGAAGCGCCGTCAGCGCCAGCGATGCCGACAGGCGCGCACTATGGCACACTCGCAGGAGCGACAAGGTCGCGGGACCGTGTGTGATCGCTGGTGCTCTCTATTGCACCTGTCCGATGGAATGTTACCGCAGACTGAAATCGCGTCGTGGTTTAGGCGACGCACTTTAGAACATCTGCGTAAAGAACATCTTGCTTGAATTTGTGTGCTGCAAACGCCGCCGCCATCAGCACTGAATTCGCAACGAGCTTCACATGCTCCATTCGCTTCGCTCGCTCCGGCACCGATGGAACGCCGCCGAGATTGAAGTCGTCATTGCCGCCATTATAGATTTCCATGATGTGCGCGTAACTCGCGTGCACATAGCCGCAAAAAGTTTTGTAAATTCTTTCTATCATCTGCTGAGTAGCTTGGTCTTTGTCGCCCTTCAGGACACGGACAACAGCAGCTCTGATTTTATCGCGATTGACTTGATGCGTTTCAGCATCCAGATATCCGTCGATGGTATTCTCGAAAAAATTCTTCATGAATTGCTCGACCTTTGGCCCCGGCTTTTCTGGGTAGGTTTCGAGCAGAAAATAGACCTCCTCCACGCAATCGTTGACCGAACGAATGCTCGCTCCAAAGTCGATAAAAAGGCCTGCGCGGCACAGGACATCGAGTGCAGTCAGGCCTTGGGCGGCCCGGATGAGTTTCAGGACTACAACTTCTTCGATTGTCTGGTTCTTGTATTCGAACGTCTGTTTCGCCTCGATCCATTCAGGCGCGCCGATCACGGCCTTGCGGAGTCTTTCGATCAATCCGTGGATGTGATCCAAATTCATGGCTCTACCAAAAGTATTCGGCTGATCGCGCCAATCATGCCGCCACGGGGCCGTAAAATCTTGGCCCCCGCACATCAACCGTAAAACGCCCTGCCGAGGTCTCGTCATGATGGCGTTCCAAATAGCAGAAACCGGCAAGTGTCCGTCGAAAGGCAAGATTGCGCTCGGTCATATATCGGGCAATGGCATTTTGCGCCCAATCATCGGCACGGAAGTGGCCGCTGAAATAGAGGTCCGCAAAATCTTCTAGATCGTCTTCATGCCAGGCACCCTCGTTGCAAACGAGAAGCCTCACCGACCCCTTTTCAGCCGGCGTCAATAACGCCACTTTGGCCTCAAGTTCGATAGTACGCTGGATCAAACTCCATCGGGCTTTAAGGAACTGAGTGCCAAGCGCGGCACCACAAAAATCACGATCTACGATTAGTGTAGCGTTGTCCGGAAAGTCGCGTGCGATACGGGAGAACTGTTCCCAGGCTGCGGCATCATTCTTCCACTGCGGCGCTACCGTCTTCATATCGATCCAGCTGCGTGCGCCGTCGGCCCACATCACGCAGAAATCTATCGACTTGCGCGTTTGTGCCAGCTTCGGCTCGTAGAGCAGCTGATCCTGTGGCCTCATATCATCCAGGATAGCCAGGGCGGCACTGAGTTCATTGCCGTCGTTGATGACGGACCGAAAGCTACCGTTCTTACGCCAGCGCGCCACGTCTTCATCAAAGCGCCTAACCATGATCCCGGCACCGACGAACCGCGCGTCCGCGAGGAGGCGCGCGGCAACGTCCGCGCGCATACGGTCAATCCAGTCTTCCTTCGATGCCTGCCAGTCTATAATCACGTGAAACGCTCTCACTTTACTAAAGAACAATAGCAGAACGTGACAGCAAAGTCGAGACGCGAGGGGCTAACTCATACGCGCATCGCTACGGACAGAGAGTCGAAAGATATTCCTTGCGATTGTTATGCGCGCCAGTGATGGCGGCGCTAACAAGATTGTTTACGACCAGACGAGCCATCGCGCGCGCTTGGTTGCGTTTTTCGGATGATATGACATCGAGCCGGCGCCCATGAACAAACGCGCTGCGCATTCCGAATAGCTCACGATATCTCTCCGCCGAAGTTGCGTCGCCCGTCAGGGCAGACACGCGGCGAGCGATACGTTCCGTGGGGCCCGGGTTGTCCCCGTTTATCTTAGGCCTCGCACCGTCACGGTTGTGGTCGCGCTCCATGCCGAGTGCCGCCTCAATCGTCGTGATATGGCCCAGAAATTCATCGATGTCGTCAGTGATGAAGGCCCTCACCAGAAAATGTACTACAAGCGGATTGACGATAGGCGATGTAACCGCCCTGCCCAATTCTTCCCACCATTGGTCGCAAACCGTCGCCCAGGCACCGTCCATATCGTCTCTCAGCGGCAGGCGAACGGGCTTTTCAAGTTCAACCTCTTCGCCCGTCTGGATGTCCTGATAAATTGCCGGTTCGCGCGACAATGTTTCCGGCCCTTTCGGCATCTTTGGCGCGACGAAAGGATCGTAATCCACGGTGTAGACCCATGGAATCTTGAACCCGCGCCACTCCATATCCGGATAGGCGGCGAACTCCTCCCACGGTAACAGGAGAAGGCCGAACACGGCTCGTTCGACTGCTTCTGGCCATGTGCGCGAATAGGGCTTTATCGCGCCCAAATCCTCATCCAGCCGAAGATTCCACCAGAAATTTGATCGGAGGCCAATCCGACTTTGTAGCGCGGGTGTTTCACGAACCACCAGCCAGGTGAAGTCCGACAATCCGCCTGTATCAAGAGTCAGGCTCGTAAACTGCCTCCGAAGGCGTGGTAGCTGGATCACGTCTTCCAACTCTTGCCGGCTGAAGGTCCGGATTTCGCAGGGACCGAACCGGAGGCGAGGTAAGTCATCGGCCATATCAAGCGGACACAGATGCAGAAGCGGCATGCTCCGCGCCGTCATCGCTTCGCAGATTGCCCTTGCCATCGGCTCCGCCGACACAGGCCCTCCCGGCGATCCGGGGATACCCGTCGCGCGAAACAGATTGACCAGCGCCCATCGCACATCTTCACGATACGGGTCACCCTTTTTGTCCGTCCCGATCTCAACTGGAAACAATTCTATGCATAGATCGATCAGGTCACGCATCGGCGGTAGGCTAGCCGATATGCTGCTATTCGGAATTTCCCTACCGCGTAGCGCCGCCACGGCGCGCGTCAGCCGCTCCAGGTTTTGGTTAGAAACGGTCATTAGACTCCATTAAGCAACGGCTCGGATCGGTTTCATGCGCAAATTTCTGGTATTGAGAAGCTAGTCAGCACTGACAAAATCCATCTCACCTATCAGCTTTGCGGCCGAGTTTTCGGACGGATGTTCGAAAACATGGACGGCAACTTTCGCTGTAAATGCCTGAGAATATCGCTGACCTCCAATGTCACTATATTTGATGGAAATTGTCGCTTTAGCGAGCTGATCTTGAATGGCCCGCCTTTTTTATTTTTGTTCGGCGAACGCTTCCATGAAGTACATCGAAACAAGAAAGACGAAGCTCAACGGAACGAACAGTTGCAGCCCGGCATCCTCGACGTGATACGGAAGTGCAAAATCATAAGTCTGTCTGTCACCATCGAGAAACAAACCCGCTCTTGACCCACTTGCCGTGTGTATTTCCAGAGTTCGCTCATTCCTCATGATGGCAGCGCGCTTGGAGCCGTTCTGCTTCGATAACCTATTCACTTCTTCAATGAGGGAGATGTGGTCAAATTTCCAAGTGATTTCGATAGCCTTCGCCGGACCAAGTCCGATGTTGAACAGGCGCGCGTTGTAGCGCGGAGAACTTTCAAGGGGTGCCCCTTCGGATTTCTCGACCGCCCAATTTTCCAGACTGTCAAAGCCGGTGGCGTAGAGTGTTTGGCGTTTGAGTGCGAACTGTGGCCGATACGAAGTTTTGCGTTGCGTCGCGCTTTCCCTGAGCGCCAAGAGTGCGAACACCGCGGCAACACAAGTTCCCACACTTGCAGCCAGAGCTATGATTTGATCGACCGTCACGTCTGCACTCCTGTCGCTTTCGGCTAAATATCTACTTTCTTACCCGCCACTCGAAGCCGCTCAGTAAGAGCCTTCCACGCGTCGCCCCTCCCCGCCAAACTTTCGAGCGTTTCTGAGACGCCGTGTAACATCGCGTGGGCCATATCGAACTTGCGTTGGATATCTCTAAGCTCCTCAACCATCGCCTTCCGGCCCGCCACGTCGAAGATGGCAAAGTTGTGCGTGCGGAAGAATTTGTGCGTGAGGTAGTTTCTGCGTTCCAACGCGTCATCCACGACTTGCAAAATGGACGGATCGAACGTTCCGATAGACTTGATGTGTTGCAGCAGCGTTCCGAGCGTTTTGCGATTAACGTCGTCTACGACCTTGCGAAACATTTCGCCTTCTTCTGCGCAGATTTGGTCGGTGTTGACGAAAAGCGTCAGATAGCTCAGCGCGACATTGCCTGCTTCCACTTCGAGGACTTGAGCTTTCTCCGAGGCGATACCGAACTCCGCATACAGCTCGTATTGGTCCGCAGGAATGCTCATTGGGTTGCTGCAGGCTGTTCCATCGACCATTTGACCCGCCCGGCGACGTATTTGGCGAATGGTGCGATATCCATATCGACGCTAGCGCTATCCAGAGCGCTCAAATAGGCAGATCGATCTTCGACACGGATGATCGTCCACGGATAGCCACCTGACGCCAGCATTGCATTCATCAGGAAGCGGGCCATGCGCCCGTTGCCATCGGGATAAGGGTGCACATAGCCGAACAGCCAGTGCCCCAGCACTGCGCGCACTGACGGTTCAGGCTCGGCTTCGAGCAAGTCGAACAATGCTGGCATCGCGTCGCGCACGGCTTCCCAACGAGGAGGCACGTAACGCGAGGTGCGAAGATAGACAGCATCATTGCGATAGCCCGCCAACGCGGTCGCAGGGAGCAAACCAACGGCAATGCAGGGCTGAAATAGCTCGCGATACCAGTCACGATGGGCCGTGCGCACGATCGCACCGGCATTTTTACCGGTGATAATTCCAGCGACGCTCGCCTTTACCAGTTGAAATGCCTGCCAATAACCTCTGGCGGCGAGGGCATCGCGGTTTTGCCGGTCAGCGTCGTGATTTTGTGGATCCCACGCACCGGAGCGCACGCGCTCAATGAGGGCGGGAGTAACCTGGTATCCCTCGATGGAAAGCGAATGGTAGGCATCGCTTTGATAAATACCGTCGATGAAACTCAAATAGGCTTTCTGGTCTTTTGGAAGACCCGGCACCTTTGGAAATGCGTCGATGACCGCCTGCCGCATAGATTTCCACATGGCATCGATGCGTCCGACAATCGGCGGTGTATCTCTGCGCAGTACGCCAAAGACGTACTGCGCAGCGAACGGATCGGTTTCGTTGACCACGTAATCTGCGGCTTTCATGGTCGCGATGATTTCGTCCGCAACATCCGCGCGCCCAATCCGCCGGAACGCTCCAGCAAGCCTTCCTGCGACGACGGAGTGGCCGCCGGCCAGAAGACGGCTCAGCATGTCGGAGGCATCGCGAATGCCGGTCAGCACCACCTGTGTTTCGATAGGATAGCGAGAGAAGAAAGCTTCCGGCACCCGTATCAAGGCGGCGGCCGGAGAGAACAGCCGCAGTCCGTCGCGCAGCGTTACGTCGGCCACCGGTGGCATTTGCGGCTGCTTGAGATCGTAGATGGATGTGCCGAAGAGAAGCGGGACGGTGTTGTTGGTGCCGTTGGGGCTGTAGACGATGAGCTGGGTCGGAATAACGGTATTTTCGGCATGCAGAAAAATCGACTGCTCGGGTGAGAGGTGCCATTTCTCTCCAAAACGGTCATTGCAATAGAGGGCGCAAAACTCCCAGAAAGAGGCGTACCAAGGGGTACTATCGCCCTGGGCAGCGCTCGGGCTGGAGGAGATAAGCCAGCCTCTCATGACCTCCTGAATGAAGCCGTGCTTGAGCAGGCGTTCCGATGGACCCGGGAAAGCTCTTTGGACCTAAATACGCGTCTTCCCTCAGCCTGCAATTGCGCAAGCTCACTCAGGGATACTGCAAGTTTTTCGTTTGGTTGAGCCATGTCATCACAAGTTTTTAGTGTATTACCGTTGCAAGTATATAATGAATTACCATTACAAGTCAATAATGCATTGTCATTACAAGTGAATGATGCAACCACCCTGCAAATATGCAGAGAATGGCGCCTTTAACGCGGTGTGGCGCGCACCGCAGAAGCCCCATAGCGGCAGGAACCGGCACCCCCTCTTTCGCGAGGAATCGCCACCCGAACGGGCCGAGACGCCTTACGGCCCGGTTGCGCCAGCGCATAAGCTTCGCGCCAAAGCGCGATCCGGCGGCGTCTACGCGGCCGAACAACTCTCTTTGCGCGAGGGATCGTTACCGAAGGCCGAGACGCTGTGCGGCTCGGTGCGCTTCAGCGCATAGAGCCCGGTCGCAGAGCGACGCACCCGTGCACAAACTGAATCCAAAGCCTGTCACTGTGGTACGGAATGCCATGAAGCGATTACAGACAAGTCGTTGGCCACAATTTGCAAACTTGCCGGGTGCGCTATTGCGACCGTTGGTGCCCGAGGTGTGGCGGCCTAGATTCCGCAAATCGCTGCCGACCGCAAAGCAGCGTATGACGTAATGCAGAGGTTACGGAAAACCATGGCGATCCGGTAGTTCGGCACGGCGCGGCGAAATGGTATAGTCGCGCTATGCCGCCCCGTTGGGGGGCAGAAAGTCCCAACAGTCCGCATCCTAATGGCCAAGAACAAGAACAGAGACGAATTCACAGACCGGACCAAGAAGGCCCTTGAGAGACAGGCGCGCGGCCATTGCTCCAATCCGGCATGCCGCCGCCTAACGCACGCGGCGAACTCCGACGCTTCTGGCGAAATTAACATCGGGGAAGCGGCGCACATTTGCGCCGCCGCGCCGGGTGGCCCGCGCTACGACGATAGCATGACGCCCGAAGAACGGCGCTCCATCGAAAACGGCATTTGGCTTTGTGATGTCCATGCGCGCGCCGTGGACGCGAAGGATTCGATATTCACTGTCGAATTGCTGCGCGACTGGAAAACGCAGACTGACAGGGATTCGTGGCGCAGCATCATGGACAACTCTCCTTTTGGACCGGGGATGCAAGCGCTAACGCCCGACGCATTGAGAGATCGGCTGCGCGCGGCGGCGGCGGCCGATCTGGCGGTATTCCGGCAGACGGATAAATGGCCCGGCACGGCTGTCGCGCTGACGCTCAAGATTGACCATGTGGATGAGGCGCTGAGTACGCGCGCGCTCGCGAACGCCGTCACCACGCTCGATGACCTTATCCTTATCGCGCCGCCCGGCATGGGAAAGACGACCACGCTCTTTCAGGTCGCCGAAGGCGTGCTGGAGATCGGGAACGGCACGCCGCTCCTCGTGCCGCTCGGTGATTGGGCCACCGATAGCGACGCGTTGCTCGCGTCCATCCTGAAGCGCCCCGCGTTTACCGGGGTTTCGGAGACGGACTTCCGAGCCGTCGCCGCCAAGCCCGGGGTCGTGCTTCTGCTCGACGGCTGGAACGAACTTGACACCGCCGCGCGTGATCGCGCACGGGTGCAGGTCACAAACCTCAAAGCGGAACTGCCCGAACTCGGCCTGCTGATTTCCACGCGCAAACAGGCCCTCGACATTCCTTTCGCCGGCACGCGCGTCGATCTGCTGCCGCTCAACGACGAACAGCAGATGGAAATTGCCAGGGCGATGCGCGGCGATAACGGTGCAAAGCTCGTCGATCAGGCGTGGCGGACAGCGGGTGTCCGTGAGTTGGTGACCATCCCGCTCTATCTCACGGCATTGCTCTCGCTACCGGACGGCGCGCCGTTTCCGGCGACGAAGGAAGAAGTGCTGCGGCGTTTTGTTGCCGCCCATGAACAGGCAGCCGGGCGCGCGGCGGCGCTTTACGCCGTGACGCACGGCTTTCAGCGGGATTATCTGGACGACCTCGCCGTATTCGCCACGACAACGGCGAACACGGCCATTACGGACGGCAACGCGCGGAAATCGGTTTCGGCGACGGCGCAGATGCTGTTGGCGGACGGGCAAATCACCATCACCACACAACCCGGCACGCTGCTGGAAACCCTCGTGAGCAATCACGTCCTGATGCGCGCCGGCGACACGCCGGGCTATTCATTTCAGCATCAGCAGTTTCAGGAATGGTATGCGTCCCACCGCGTCGAACGCCTGATGGCTGACGCCGGTAGCGACATGGCGGCGCGCGACAAGCTCAAGGCCGATGTGCTCAACCAGCGCCCGTGGGAAGAAGCGATCCTGTTCGCGGTCGAACGGAGCGCGCGCGGCGATGCCGCGCAGAAGGCCGCCTGCGGCGCGGCCATTCTCGCCGCCTTCGAGGTCGATCCTGTCCTCGCGGGCGAAATGATCTTTCGCGCCACCGACGACGTGTGGGCGCCGATCAGCGCCAAGATTCGTGGCTTCATCGATAAGTGGCATGCGCCCGGCAAAGTGGATCGCGCCGTCCGGTTCATGACCACGTCGGGCAGACCGGAATTCGGTGACCTGATCTGGCCCCTGATCACGCATGAAAACAATCAGGTTCATCTGGCTGCCCTGCGGGCGGCGAGACGGTTCCGTCCGTCTTTGCTCGGGAGCGACGCCCCGAAGCGGATCGCGGCGCTGCCCCCAGAAGTCCGCAGGAACGTGTTGCATGAAATCGCGATGCAGGGCGGCATGGACGGCCTCGACCTTGCGACCGCCGTCGCGAAGGCCGACAGCGATCCCGATGTGAAAGCGGCCGTTGTCGATGCGCTTTCATTTCGGCGGGCGGATCGCCACGTCGCCGACCTGCTCGGCGACGCGGGCGACGCGACCTATGACATCCTGGCCGAGAAAGGCCACATCGATGACATTGCCGTCGATGCCGTTCAGAAAGGTCTGGCGGCGGCGCGTGAACGCCGCCAGGCGGCTGGCGTCTCTCCCTTCGAGCGCCTGCGGGCGCTCCTCTACGCCAAGGGCGGCGATGACAGCGCTGCGGAAGTCAGCGGGATCGTGGCCGAAATGGAGATCGACCGTAAACGCGATGGCGAAATGCACCTGTTGTACGAAGTGCGAAAACGCTACCCGCAAGCGCTCGCGGAGGGACTGCTGCGCCGTGTGCGCGAGAACCGCACATTGTTCTATGGCGCGGATGACATTCTCGCGGCTGCCGGGCTTGCGCTTGAAGACCACGCGCTGCTCGACGCCGCGCTCGGGGAGACGCGCCGCCCTGATGACCGCGCAGAGGCTGCCGCCTCGGTGCTCGGGCCAAAGGCCGTTGACCGGATGATCGACGCGTATCTTGACGCCCGCAAAGTATTGCGCGACGCCAGCGGCAAATACGATCAAGCGGCGGGTGATCGTTACCACGACCTTCGTGCGCGCATCGGCCATACGCCGGGAGCGAGCCTGATTGCCGCCGTGCAGTCGCGCGCCGGCACGGCGGACAACGAAGAGATTGTGGAGCTGGCCGGGCTTCTGTCCCGGGAGACTAACGGAGACAACGACCGCGCGCGGCCGTTCAATGCCGAAGGCCTGGCCGCGATTGGCAAGCTGGCCCGGGCATGGGGTGAACGCATGCTCGCGTCAGGCGACGCCACGCGCGGGCAAATGGCTTCTATCGCCTCCCTGATCGGTCACGCTCCGGCCGTAGCACTGCTCCCGCTGCTCAAGAGACTGCTCGACGACAATTTGCGCCGCTATCGCGCCTTCCGTGAAGAAGCCAGCGCCAACGGCTGGCGTCAGGGCGCGGCGGTGAACGAGGCCCGGACGCCGCATACGCACGAATATCAACGCGCGTTTATCGCGATCAAGACGCCGGAGACCGCCGCGCTTATGAGCGGCTATCTAACCGACGAACATTTCGGGCAACTGGCCGCGACGGTGCTTGCCGTCCAGTGGTCAGAGGCCAACGAACCCAAGGGCGACAGGAAATTCCGCAGCGGCGCGGATTTCTCGCGCATCGAAGAACGTCGCGCCGCCCGCGCCGCCAATCCCGCCGAAACATCGGCGGAAGCCGAAGCCATCTTTGGCGCGATTGACACTTTGATTGCCGAAGGATCGACGGACGAACAAAGGAAACTGGCGGTAGCCCTCGGGATCGTCGGTGCGCGGCTGCCCCATGGCCAGCGCGACGCGGTGATTCAGAAGCTTATTGCGCTCGCGCCGCGACAGGCGCGCGCGGCGTTGCTTTTGGCGCTCGTCCTTTCCGGCGAGCACATCAACATCAGGCTTGTGGCAGACGGCATTACGGAGACTTTTGAAGCGGCAAAGAAGGAGACGTGGATTCTAACGCAGAGCGACGCTTACCAGCTCCGCGCATGGTTGCGACTCCTGCCCTTCGCGAACCCTGTCGCCGATCTGCCCGCCATCGTGCGCGGCATGCCTGACGCGCAGCGTAACCCGCATTTGCTCGAAGAAATGGTTGGCGGCCTCGGGAACGCGCCCTCAGCCGGGGCGGAAGATGTGTTGTTCAAGCTCGCCGAAGAAGACCCGCGCTTCTACCTGAACCACCAATGGCGGGCGACAGCCATGCAACTCGGCACCGTATCAGCCGCGCGCCGCCTCATTGATTTGACGGTCAGCGGCACGCTGGACGGCAAGCCCACGGACGAGTTGCTTTGGGGGCGCGAACTTGGCGCCCTGATCTCGGCGTTCGCGGAAGTGCGCGCCTATGTGTACGCCTTGCTCAAGGATGGGGTCAGTTCCAAAGCTCTCGCGCTCCTCGCCTACGCTGTCGCCCAAGCCCCCGGAACTGAAGGACTGCTCATGCTGATCGATATCGAGATCAAGACCGGGCGCTCGTATCTGGCGTGGCAGTCAATCCAGAGCGCCGTCACCGAACACGTACCCTCCGAAAACTGGAAAGGCGCGTACAACGTCGTGCCCGTCCCCGCCACCGAACTGCGCCGGAAGCTTTTGGCGATGACAAAGTGCGGCGGGGCTGATGATCCCGCCGCGCGCTGCCTCAGCCTCATCGACAAGTTCAGGGACGATTACGGCGCGCCGGAAACCGAGCCTCGCCATCCCGACCTTGCGTCGGGCAAGCCCTGGCCGATCATGATGCCCGACCCGGATGCGACCGCAGACTAAGCGCCGACGGTCCTCGCCGTATGCTTATGATTGTTCTCTGTAATTTTGTGCCGCAAAATTTAGCCCGGATCGATCACCGGCATGCGCGCCCTAGGCAGGCTGACGAGACCCTGTAATCGCTGCGTTTGCGGCGCCCTCAAGCGCGGATAGCTCCCCTTCGGCTTTAGCATCCAGTTTGTAGGTCAGTCGCACCTGTCCGGCTTCACCGAGAACCTCGCGGGCAGCGCCGGGCGTCTCTGCCAGAACCATGACGACCGTCATCCGATGATAGAGGCTATCCGGATTTGCCCCGGCAATTGCGCGGGCCTGCTGGAGGGCCAGCGGATATTGCTTGCTCACAAGGTAACACATCGCAAGATGCCTCTGCGCTTGCGGATGTTCGGCGGCGCGTATGACCCCGCCCATGCAGGCATTCAACACACCCTCGCGCATAGGCTTGTCGCGTTCGGCCTCCAGCCCGACGGCGACGAGAAGCGCGACGCCAACATAGTCGCGGGTTTGAATGAGTTGTTCGAGGAGCTTCGCGTTCGCCGCGTTGCCATCCGTCGGGAGAAACTGCAAAGCATTGGCCTTAATCGCCGATTGAAGCGCTTCATATTCCGGTTTGAACTTCTCGAAATAAGTCGATAGCCCGATGGTGCTAAGCAGGCTCGCGAACGCGAGCCTGACGATGAACAGCTCGTTGGGGTGCAGACCCTTCAAAAGGGTATCGACGAACGCAGAGTATTCAACCGATATCTTCCCGGCATGATTGAGCCGGTATTGACCTTCAGCCTTGATGAACATTTTGAAAAGCGCGATGAGCGCTTGCAGCCGCATGCCCCAAAGCGGGTGCTTAAGGCGAAGTCTCAAAAAATCCTCGACGCTTGCGTGCGGCAGGCGGCCAAGCTCGCCGAGCATATAGCAGCAATTGGCCTGGTTCGGCCCGCTTACCTTGTCCACCGACCGGAGCAATACTTCGGAGAGGGCATAGGGATCGATTCCACCGCAGGTATGAAACAGGTCGAGTACACCGGCATAATCGGCGTCCGTAATCTGCGCCCCGATGAACCCCTCGAAGAACAGATCAACGCGGCGATAGTGGTGGCGGTAGTTCCTCCAGCCTCCGGCGAACGTCAGTCGCTCGTCGATATCTTCAATGACGGCGGAAGCCGAGAAGGACGTTACAAAATACTGTCTGCCGTCTCCCTTCTGCTTCTCGTCGCCGTCAAGCCATAGCCGCAGGTGATGACGATAGGCGTCATCCTCGTCACGGAACGGCTCGGGCAATGGCGGCGCAATCTGGAGGCTGTCTGGAGAAAATGGAACAGCCGCACGACCCGCCGGTGTGACGCCGTAAATGCGTTGGCCGTCCGCAGCGTATAACCGCAGAAAGAGGGTTCCGCGGCATGCCTTGATAAATGCGGCTGTCGCGAGATCGTAAATAGTAAGGGCGCGCGGCAGGTCGAACCCGTCCAGCAAGCTCAATAGGCTTGATAGATTTGCCACGTCATCGAAATGCGCACCGATCCGGTCGCGCACGATGCGCGCCCGGTCCGTCTCGGGAGTGAATTGCGACGCGGCGACAAAGTCATCAATGGCAGCGGACGATCCTCTTGCCGAGACGATCAGCTTGTCGAGGCCATCCATCGCCTGCGGCGCGGTCGGTGAAACAGGTCTCGTGACCAGGCAATCCGCGAAGCTGACGATATCCGTCACGACCCGCGCCTTGAATATGCGCGTCACCGACGGCGACGCGGAGAACTTCTGCAACAGTGGTAGCTGTAGCGCGATCCAGCGGCGGATAAGGGCAAGCTGCCCCGCGCGCAGACTGGCAGGGGCAAAGTTCATGGTCGCGGTCGTATTATCGCGGGTCATTGCGAGCGGGTCTGCGCTGGTCTCAACCCAGCGCTTGTCCTCGCGAACGCGGCTGAAGTCTGCCAGACTTGCAAGGATGGCGGCGTCGGAAAGCTCCACCGGCGCGGTGTATGCGACGAAGCCGGGAATATTCAGCGGCGCCAGCTTTCCGTAAAGTTCAATTGCCCCATCGACGAAAAAGGACAGCTTCGTGACCTCGATATCGTTCCAAAGCTCGATCCTCTTGCCGAAGTCGAAGTCCTGCACATGCGCGCCAAGCTTATTGCGGGACACGCGGAAATATTCATCGAAGAAGTCCGCATAAGCCTCTTTAGCGGTGTGAAACTCACTTGTGCCATACCCCGCCCTATTGAGCGGCTTTCGGATGGCGCGGGTGTGGGCGATGAAATTCTCCGCCCTGATGACCACATGGCGGGCAATCGTCCGCGCAATAAAGGAATCCGGGGCGTGCTTCGCTATGAGATGGGCGAGCTGCATCTCGAAAATAATAAAGCGAATCTTTTCGAGCCGTTCGGGGAGTTTCATTCGACAGTGGCCTCCGCCACGCAGCTAGGCAAGGAAGAGCAGCGCGTTCAGCGACGCCAAAACGACTGCTTCTGTGGCGCTTTTCCATGTGCCGATATTGCAGCCGCCGCTGCAACGCCGAGCAGTTCGGTCAATTCGTTTTCGAACTCGCGCGTAACGTCGTCGTGACCACTTCGGGCGTGCGCAATTTCATGTAGCAGGACGCCTGCAAAAGCGTCCAAAGACCTCAACTGATCGCGACGGACAACAATGCTGGCGCTCCCAGAATCCCACAATCCAAGCGCATCCGATCCACTGAGAAAATCCTGCCGCATGGTCTTGCTGATGCGGATTTCTTTCACCTTTGCCGGGAGCCCGCCAACCAGGCCGGCGATGGCAGATACTTTGGAAAACACCTCACGCTCGGCATCCGTCATCTTATCGGGCGTGATCCAGTTGAACTTAAAGCTATTGTTCCATTCGGACTGATACACGCCCAGATCGCGTATCGGCGCCCCAGAAATGTCCTTCGCGCCGGCGACTTCGGCGTGAATATTATCGGGCACAGTGACGATTTTGAGCCCGTCATCCCGCGCATGATTCACAGCGCTGGCATTGTCCATCAGTTGTGAGGCCGTCACGAATAGATACGAACCGCTTGCACTCAGAATCTTGCAAGCGTGCACGGCAACGTCCTTCCACCGGACCTCATCAGAGCCGGTTCCCTGCTCCAGCGCCATCAGTTGGTCTGCAAGGACCTTGGCGACGGCGTGGCTTTCGGTTTGCAGAAGCATCGCTTTAACACGCTCGCTGTAGGCCGTCCGACCGACATTTGTGCGTTCGCGGTTGAGCGCTTTCTTCATCGTCTCGGTGAGACTGGTAATGTCGTAGGAAAATGCGAAGTTTTCCTCTTCGGCAACAAGAAGACCTGCCACATATATACGGCTTACGGCGCCCTTTTTCTCAAGGATGCGGCCGACCCGGTTCTCCTCAATGATCGTTTCGCCCGAGAATTTCAGGAAAAAGCTTTTGGCGCGGGCCATCTCGCCGTCGGACAGTTTTGGCAGCCGGATAGCGGTTCCAATAAAAGATCGATCACGCGGCGCGGCTACTGCCGCATGCAGCGTCGCGACATCGCCAAAATCGTGCTTGGCACGCTGAGTGAGCGTAATGATGCCAAAGGCGGACTCGATCTCTACGCCAGTGCCGTTTCGATCCAGCGTTGCCATAGCGTCTTTCAAGCCGACGCCGAACTTGCCGATCACCTTACCGACAACCTTCAATTTTTCCGGATTCTCGTTCTGCGTAAAGTGTTCGTAGCGCAGCCCCCGACCGAAATCCCTGATCACCCATGATCCCGCTGAGTTCTTGCTGATCTCCACCTCTTTGGTGTTACTTAGAACCTGTTCATCCAGCGCATTCGCTATCAGCTCGCGTACAGCATGGGCGTTATCCCAAGCCTCCAGAATCTTCTCGATATTGAGATCGAAAAAGCGAATGTCATCCATGTCAGGTTCCCCCGATAACAATCTTTATTCCGCCTGAACGGACATTATGTGTTGCGCGATATAATCCTCCGGCAGACCGTGCTCTTTTGCCCCTCTTTCGACGTAGCCGTGATATTCGGTGGTTGGCTTCAATTGATCGTCGATATGCGTGTCGTCTGCGATATAGGCGAGAGCCTTTTGCGTGCTTTGATCGACAAGCATTACTTCTATGACCTGCTCGTGATAGCCGTTGCCCAGGCCTTCAGCCTTATCCAGATCGGGCTTTCGCTCGCGGGACACCTCAAACAACACACCAATAACACGGTCGCTCTTATCGCCCGTGAAATGCGCGTTGCATTTCGCTGTGCCGTCGATGCTGCGCTTATGAAAGCGCAGCTGGTGCGCCGGCAATGTTGCAGCGCCCAGGGACTTGCACTCGCCAACGCGCGAGCGCAGCCGTGCAGTATCCATGTTCGAACCATAGGCGAAGCAGACCACCGTTTTGCTTTCTGGCCCGCTCATTGAGTTGCCGCCTTCGGCGGCTCCTCAAGTTTTTTGCGCACCTCCTCGGTGTCCTTCTTCCGCTTTCGGATCGCGCTTTGGTAATCTTCAAACTCCTTCAAATCCGCCTTCATGTCGTCGATCTTCGGTGGTGGAAGATTCTTCCCAGCAGCCATGTCGTGGCCGGAGCGTTCGGAAACGCGCTTCATGGCCCAATAGATTTTTTTGTAGTCGTCGTCTTCAACGACAACACCTTTCAGGCTTTGTGTTTTGACATCCGTGTTGAACCGCTCGACCGTCTTGCCAAGCAGCAATTCCTCGACGAGCCGCTCCCATGTCTCCCGGAGGTCGGTGTAAAAGTCCTTCACTGCGCGTCGATAAGCATCCGTTTCAACGTCCGTCCGCGTTTCCATCGCCTTCAAGGTCTCATGGAGGCGTTTGAGCCGGTCCTTAACGGCCTGGGCGATCCAAGGTTCGTCATCATTCGCGATAATGCCAAAACCTGCCTCTGCCGATTTGGTGACAATGCGCTTGGCGACGGGGATTTGCGGCTGCGCCCGCGCGGCGGCGTCCGACACTTCATTGTAGAACAGCAGATTATGCGTGAAGATGATGATCTGCTTCCCCTTCGCTGCCTCGTCAACGACGCGCTGGGCGACGCGCCGGATGCGAATGTGATCGAGCGAGGACACGGGGTCATCTATTACAACCCCGTGCTTGACGGTATCGCCGCCCAATTCGCCGAGGAAACAGGCCAGCGCCAGCGCGCGCTGCTCACCTTCACTGAGCACCTTGTCGTTGGCGACGCCGACGGGCGTATCCAGCACAACCTTGAAATTGCTTTTCCCGCCATCGCTCCGGTCAGTGACACGGAACGGAAGGTGCAGAAGATCGAACGTCTTGATCTCCTCCATGATGCGCTTCTCAAGATCGGTGGTCACCAGATCCCGACGCAATGTCGTGATCTGGACGGATACGGCTTTGGTGCTCAGAAGCTCGCGGCACTTCGCAAGCTTTCCCGCCATCTCCAGGTCTTTCAGCCGCGCCAACACCGTTTCGAGGTCGTCGGCGAGCTTCTTGCGATCTTTCAGCTTCGCGAGGCGCTCACGTTCGGCCATACGCTGGGCACCATCGGCTGCAGCGGCTGCATCGAGTTTAGCCGCGTCGTTTTCGAGCTGGGTGGCCTCACCGTCCAGTTTTTCCTCAATCGGGTCCAGCAAGGCCGGAACGGCATCAAATGCAGCCGTCACAGCCGCATCGATGAGCGCGCTCCGACGTGCTTCGGCGGCACTGAAATACGCGGTGATCGCTGTAAAGAGCTGTTCCGCTCCGTCGTTGATCTTTCGATAGTCGGCGAGGGCATTCTCGATATCCTTGACCTTCGGGATAATCAGGTCTCGGAGCGCACTAACCCCGACGCCCAGCGCTTCCGCCGCCGCGTCTGCCGTTTTGGAAGCCTGGTCATTGACGAAATCTGCGAACCGCTGCATGCGCGCCGCGCCGTCCGCCGAAAGAGGTTCCTGGCAGAGGGCACAGGGGTCGCCCTCCTTTGCGGAAAGCACGTCGCTGCCGAGCGACTGCACATATTTCTCCGCGTAGTCGTACATGAGACGCCAGGGCGGCAATCCCCCGCCCGCCAGCGGCTCGTCCTTGAAACGATCCGACGCCGCCAGCGCCGCCGCTTCGGCTGTGGTTTTAGCCAACGCCTGTGCTTCTGCGAATTTCGCTGCATTTTCGGCTGAGAGACCGTCTGCAATAGCCTTCGCGTCGGTCGAATATCCCTTGAGAAGAGAGGCTGCGCGCCGGTAACGGTCGGCGAGCGCCTTCGGGTCCTGCGCTAAAAGGCGCTCCAAATCCTCAAGGTCTTTCTGATCCTTTTCCGTCCAGGCAGCGGCGGCGCGGACTTCCGCTTCGGATGGCAAGACTTGTTTTGGGACTAGGCGGGCGAAGAGCTTTGCGACGTCTCCGCCCGCCGCATAACCGCCGGGCAGCGCGATTTTGAGCCGCGCGTTGAGCGCTTTCACTTCCCCTTCGATCTTCGAATCCATTTCGCCGCAATGCCGGGCGTGTTGCTCCAGCAGTGCGACTTCGCGTGGCAGAAATCCGATTCTGTTTTCAGCATCGACAAAAAGGCGCGCATTCCTGGAATCGAAAACTGAAATGCCCGCGATGGCTGCGGGCGGCGGCGTGCCGTCCGTCCAGAGCTGTTCTGTCACTTCTTCCTCGCCGTCGCCGCGATAGCGTATGACAACTTCGGCTGGTGGCTTGTCACCCTTTTGGAACACGTCGCCAAGCAAATCGTCGGCAGTAAGGCTGCGGCAGGCCTTCTTCGTGATACGGCAGTAGCCGGTTTTGCCACTGCCGTTGTCGCCATAGATCAGTGTAATGCCGTCGAGTGCGAAGCTGAGCCTTTGATCTGGCGCAAGGCGTGCCAGGTTCTTCACGGGTCCCAGTGATACGAGCAACGTTCGGCTGCTTTCTCCTGCACTCCCTTTGAAGTGCTCGGTGGCGAACGGGGCATTCTCGCATGAGCCTTCATCCACGATCCCCGCTGCGCTGCGCACGCGGTGAAGCACCTGCGCCTTATCATCTGCCCCCAGCTCGAAATTCGGCGCGCAGGCATGCCGCCGCAGGGCATCACGCGCCCAGTCGGCTTGTTTCTCGGCCCATGCAAACAGGTCCTGTGCCACGGCATATCCTCTCAATGCGAGGATACCCTATTTCCAAGCCCCCGTCGTCAAAGGCGCTTGTTTTACTTAAAAGGACATGGCGCTCTATTGAGCGTCCCCAGTAAAACGCGCCATTTTGCAAGTATCTCCGGGTTCAAGCGCAGCTTGTGGAGAGCCGAACAGTTATTCAGCCCCGACTGGAACCGATGAACGAGGCGACGGTGCTGATGCCTGAAGCAAACTGTTGGCTTGCTGGTTTCTGTAACCCGCGTAGAGCAGCCAACCGCCAAAAAGGGCAAACGGGATGCCGATGAGAATTGCCGAGAATGGAAGGCCAAGGATTAGAAACAGGATTCCCGCCACATAAACCAATGTCGTCTGACCCGGATAAGCGACGCCAGTGGAATCATTGCGCAAAGCGAATGCTTTGAAATCTCCTCCCGTGTCAACTCCTGAGAGGGTCACGAGATCACCGTCCGAGACATTGGGCGTGCCCGAAAAAACGGCCGGACGGCCATTCACACGAAAGAACAACTTGTGTGAGGTCCTCACCGTACCCCGACCAGCATACATTTGTCCCGACACTGTCGTTTCAGTGCTCACGTGACTCACTGATCCGGAAATAATGCTCAGGGCCATGACCGCTTTCCCGCGAAATAGAAGCAAAATAACCGTGGGACTATAGTGCGTGGGTTAATAGACTTCAAGCGGTCTTGCTATGGTGGATGAAGGCTCAACAGATTGTCGCCCACAATATTCGGAAGCTTCGAGTCAAACGGGGTCTCTCTCAGGAGAATCTGGCTGTCGACGCCAGCATCGACCGGACCTATGTGAGCCGGCTTGAAAGGGGTATCGAAAACCCGACCGTGGCCGTGCTGGAAAAGCTGGCTGCTGCCCTGGACAGCGACATCGGCGCGTTCTTCGTTACGCCCAAGGCGGGAGAGAAATACCCCGCTCCTCTGCGTGGCGGACGGAAGCCGCAAGCCTAGAACAGCGAAAGCTGCCGCCGCTCCTGTTCCTCGCGCCGCCAGTCGGGGGCCAGGCTCTCGGTTTCGAGCCAAGCTTCGACGTAAGCGACAGGACCACCGTAAGCGGCGACGGTCTCCGGCGACGTAAAATGCGAGCGGTATCCGGTTTCCGTGATCGGAAGTCGCGCCCGTTCCGGCGAAACGCTTTCGATAGCAAGATGTGCCGTGTCGTAACCGCTACCGGTAATATTGAGCCAGCTTGGCTCCCAGCGGACTTCGATGGTGATGCCGCTCCAGACAATGCGGAAAGTTTCGATGTGACGATTCATGCGTCCCTCCGCGTCGCCAGAGTGGCGGCGGCTTGCAAAAGCGCACGGCTATCTTCGATGATGCCCTCGGCCTGACGGGCGGCTTCGGCATAAACCGACAGAGGATGTTCAGCGACAAACGACAGGTCCCGCTCAACGGGCAAGCCCATCTTGCCGCGAATGGAACGCAGCTCGGCGAGACTGACACAGCCAAGTTCGGGAAAGCCTTGACCAAGATCGCAGAGACCGAAGGCGATGTCCGGTTCTTCCGGATCGATCTCACTCAGAAGCCAGGTGAAGTTTGCATCCGGCGTGAAAAGCTTCACGACCGGCGGATGGTCTTGATCGCGATTGCGCCCCTGGGTGAGTAACTGCTCGAATTGAGCTTCGGTGTAGAGGTTCATGTTCATGCTCCTTGTGTTTGCGTTCATCCCCGATGGGACAGCGCAACCAAGGCCGGGCGCGAGGACGCGGCGTCACACAAAAAAATTGGGGGAGGCAATGCGATGTCACCGGAGCATTGCCTGCCGGCGAGGGAGCCAAATTTTTAGTTGACGCGGAAAGCGTCCGCGTCCGGCACGGTCGCTGCACACTGCCATTCGAGGGACGGCAAACAAGAAGGGACTGAACTACGCTAGTTCACGAAGCGACACCAACCTGGCTCAAAGGTCGAAAACACAGGGTGATCCAAATAGTTTCCGCGAATACGGTACATCACGAGTTCGCAGGTGTTGCAGTCAATAATTCGAATTCCAATCTCTTGCCAATAGTTCGATATTACCTGTCCCGAGCCGTCTCGTAGCTGACGATGCTGTGTGAACTGGAAATCAAGATTCTTGCGCGAAGCTGTCGCAGTGCCTGTCTCGGTCGTGCCCGGTGGGGCCGTTGAGTGAAAAACTTCTTGCAGGTCATCTGTGGTCAGATCGACGGTGCGCCCATCATAGTAGGTGATACCTTTGGGGTCGTTTATATCGTAATAAACAAGCTCTTTGTCTCCTAAGAAAACGATCTTCTGGCGTTCGTCCGCACAATTGGAATTAAAGCAAGCACGAGTGGCATATTCGATTGCTCTGTCGTTCATCTTGCAAAGTTCTGAATTTGCAACGGCATGAGTGCTGAATATCAAGCTGGCGGTTAAGCCAGCGACGGTAGTCATTCGATTCAACAATGGACTCTTTAACCGATGCCTCATGACGGCCCCCTTAATACACTTCCGAGACGCCTGCGCGCTCCTCACTCAGGCGGAACATCTGACACGTAGCACTTCGAACCGGACATGGTTCGTCGGCCCACCTCTGTGCCATCAGCGAGCGTGCCGACAAGCGTGAACTCAATCACATCGCAAAATGTGCAATCCGGCCTGATCCTGACTCTTTGCGTGCTAACGACATGCCCATCAGCATCACCTGAGCGCTTGATCGCTTCGTCTTGAATCAAAGTAACAACATTCTCTTCATAGGAGGCGGTGAGTAACGTATTATGGGCAGATAGCGGTCCCATGAATTGTCCGGCTTTCGAATTGAGCGGATCGCTCTCCAGGCGAATGGTCTGACCCAATCGATACACGGTTCCCGCGTCGTTTGCGTGGTAGCGAAGCACGGTACCACCGACGAACTTCAACATTTCGCCGCCGGTTTGACAGTTGCCGTTGATGCACTCATCAATCTGATAAATGATTTGTCGATCGTTGAGATTGCAGGTATTGCCCTGAGCGATCGCGGTGCCGGAGTTCGCAAATATTGCGGCAAGCGCCATCGCCGCACTACGGGCGAACGCCATCATTCTGCTGTGTGTCACAGATTGTCTTCCCGTTAAATTCGACGCATAGCTTTTTGGGGGCCGAGGATGCGGAGTTCGGAACTGCCACGGTATCTGTAGACGATGACGAATAGGCTCGTTCGGCCGGAACTTGCGTAGCCGAAACAGCCCTTGTGTCTAGCGCCGCTTTGGTGTCGTGTTTGTGCTGCTGTTTCGCAGCGGTAAATTCATTCACCCGCTCGCGCGCTAAATCGGCAAAACGGCCAGTAGGGAATTTATCAAGATAGGAGGAGAATGGCTCGATGCTCCTGCTATTCCGAATGGACTCCCAGTATGCCAAATCGAGTTCATCTTCAGTTGGAGCACCGTCTTGCCGCGATGCTGCGGGCGGCGGTGGAGGCGCTTGTCCCGCGCTCACCGCGTTCTGGGATCGCCGTCCTGTTGTGGATTGACGGGCGATGTCAACGTGATCTTCGATCTTCTGCCCCGGACAATGTGAAAAGCTAAACATTGGGCAGAAAACATCATCTTGAATTTTGTCCACAATGTCTTCGCCCGTTTCCAATCTATAAATTCCCGCAATAGCAAACATCGTTGCTGTAAGTATCGCGGTGAATAACCATTGGTGACGAGTTGGCCATCGATCACTTTTAAAAATGTGAGGCGAAAACCAACCCAATAAAATTGTAGCTACGACATAAGGAAGATATTCGAGTAGCTTCATTTTAATCGCCACTTCGCGGCATTAAAATTGGACTAAGCAATAGACGATACTGTATCTCCTTTTTGGCGCAAAGTGTAGGTGGGCAAGTCCCCGTGCGGTCACACAGTCAGACGGCTTGAACTCTTTACCGCGGCTTCCGGCGCGGTCGCGCCCGTCTGGAAAACTCTGGTGTGATCGGCGGATGTGGCGCGGGCGGTGGTGGTGGCGTCGTCTTCGATAGAAGACGTTCAAGCACCCTGATCGATATGGCAATCCTTCTTTGCGCCAATTCGAGCATGTGAAGAGCCATGCCGGTCAGGTATCGGGAACCCCGATAAACAGGCGCGGCAATCTTTTTAGTGATGAAGCGGCTCGGCTTTGATTGCAGGAAGCGAGAGCCGCTCAGCGTGCGCGCCCAGGCGGCGCTGGGCCGTCCCTGTTTCGATCTCGTTCGGCACGTAGCTCTTCCTGCCGACGGCGCTCCTCAATCTCGGCAAGGAGTTTCGCAGCGGCATCAGCCTCGCGCAAATAGCGAGCGCGTTCTTCCTCGAAACGCGCGCCGTATTCCCGCTGCTGCTGATGGTGGCGTTCGGCCAGATTGGCAAGATCGGCTGCCCGAGCGGCTTCGAGCCGTGCAACATAATCTTCACGCTCCTGCTTTTGGTTGTGCAGGAACGTATCCGCCGCTTCTTTGCGTTCACGCGCAGCCTCGGCCATTTGCTTCGGGTTGAGTTTCTCCTTGATCGCATCGATGAAGCCGTCGAATCCGGTCTTGGCCCGATACGTCTCCCGGAAAAAGCGCTGCCGTGCCGCCTGTTGCAGGGCATCGATGTGGCCAAGTTTCTCGCGGGCTTCATCCTCAAGGATACGGCTTGTCTCTTTATATTCGGCGTCCTGCCGGAGACGGAGCTGCTGCCCCTCTTCCGCATGACGTTCGCGTAGCGCCTGTTCAAGGGCGGCGGTTTCCTCTTTGGTCGATGCGGTCGGCTGTGCAGATTCAAGGCTCTCCGCAGGCGCTTGCTCCCGTGCCCGCGCGCGCTGTTCCTGAATCTCCTTGGCCTGCTCGGTGGCCGGAATCGATTCCCGATCAACGTCGGCCATAAAGGCACGCAGATCCTTGGCGGTGATGCCTTTGATCTGCCGCGCCAGGCTGTAGATTTGTCCGGCTTCATCCACGAGGACATAATCGCGCCGGTCGCCTTTGGCGACTAAGAGGCCGTGTTCCTCAAGCGCCGCCAGAAACGCCTGCGCGTTATCGCATGACTTATATATGGCGGTGATCGCGTCCTTGAACGCGCGTGGATCGGCTCCGGCGCGTTCAGCCTGCTGCCATTCGGCGTGATTGATCTCGGCTTTCGGGAATTCCGGCTGTTTCTCTCGGTCGCGCTTGGCGTGCTTGCCGGGAACGTGCTCGTGCCCAAATTCCTTCTCCAGCGCCATGCTCGCCCTTTCGTGGGCGACATAGTTGAAGCTGTCGGGAACGAGCGTCATCGTGTCGATGTCGGTGCGCTGCCACACAACGTGAATATGCTGGCGGCCATGTTTCTCATGCACCACGACGGCACGGGGCTGGCCGTCAAAACCAAGCTCCTTTTCGAGGACATCGACAGCGCGCTTCCACTGCTCGGGCGTCATCACGTAACGGGCTTCGGGAGAAATGTTGGCGTGGTAAAGCCCTTTGCTGCCGTGCGTGCCGGTGGAGATAAACTGCCAGTCGCGCAAGGCCTCCCTGAGGCTGCCAGTCGGTGATTCAAGCTGCACGATCTGAATGGTCTCGTTCGTATCCGTGCGGAGCAGATGCTTCGCAAGCTGTACGGGCCCACCACGGCTCTTGCCCTTAATGATCATCGGGAGCCGAACCTTCGGATGAACTCTCCCCGATCGTCTCCATTGTCAAAGCGCGCAAGATGGCGGCCCTGATGTCGAGATAAGCCGCCAGTGCTTCTCGAAGCTCGGGGATGTTAACCGGCGCGCCCTCGTTCAATCGCTTTGCGATCTGGTTGAGATTGTTGCCGACGCGCCCGCATTCCCCGAGTAACTGGCGCAGGGCTTTATGGTCTGCGGGTGGGCGGCGTTGGGCGCGGGGACCGCTGTCGCCGAAGGCGGCAGCGCGCATAAAAGCACCGGCTGCGAGGCCGCTGCGCGAAGACAAAGCATCGAGGGTGGCCCGTTCGTCTTTCGTAAGACGGACGGTGACAGTTTGGCCTCGCTGACGCTTGTCGCTTCCGCTTGCCATGCCCCCTTCCTTGCGTGCGCGAGCACGCGGGTTCCAAGGGGCATCCCCTTGGCGGAGCCGGCGCGAGGCCGACTCGGGCCCAAGGGCGAGAGGCATCCTTGGTTGTCGCCGGGGGCCAAACCCCGGTCTGGATTCCAAAGGGCACGAAGGCTCTTTGGTCGGGTCCAGGGCGAAGCCCCGGTCAGGGTCCACGGGCGGAACGCCTTGGTTCTGGGGATGCAACGGGGATGGAAAATCCCCTTGCCAAGCCCGGCGCGGTGTTACCGCGCATGGCTTGCACACCCTGATATCAGAATATCAGACTCGCCTTAAACTGTCGTTAAGGGTGTGAGTGCGGCGACCAATGAACATCTCCCCGAGTCGCATACGCATTATACCACAGGCCCACCCCGCACAGGCTTAAACACGCACCAAACTGCATACGGGAGTAACCCGCCTGAATACCCGGAGCATCACGCAACAAGCCGGGTTCGGCGGCACGAAGAATTCGATTAACGGAAATTCCATAATAGTTGTGGGATAATTAAGAATAAGGCTGAACCGTAGAAGTCAGGGGTTTTATGGCGGTCTGGGTACCCGTTGGGGACGGGTTTATTGAAGCTGACGTGATCCGGTGGAAAGAGCCGGTGTTCAAGAACCGCCGGCGCGGGCAACCGGCACGAGTCGGCGAGCGTCTGGTGATCGCTGAAGTCCTGGACGACAGCGGCGGGGGCGAATGGGTCCACCTGCTCGTGCGGGGCAGCCAAGTGGTGTCCGCGCACCCCGGCTGGAACCCCTCCGACGTTCCACTACCCGCGACTGAAAGCGAGACGCGCCGCCGCCGCAGGACGCTGGTCAAGGGCAATCCCGAGCGGCTGGAATGGAGCGATGAAAGCGCGCGGGCGATTGTGGCAAGCGAACGCCTCGGCCGTCGAAACCCCGCCCCTCCCGTATGCGCAGACACTGAGGAGGATTTTTCCCTTCGGTCATCGTTCAATCCTGTTTCATCCACGAACAGGAACCGTGTCGGCACACCAAAATGGGAGCTGCCCATCCCGCGTTACTAAAGCGTGGGTCTAGCTTAGAAGGTCGTCGATCTTCTTCTTGGCGTAGGCGTCCAGAAGTTTGAGGGACACGGTTTTCAATGTCGTTATGCTCGCGTCTTTGAACCCACGCTTGATCGCCGCCCAGACCTCTTCGTTCGACAATGCCTCAACGAACTGATGGCCCGATGCTGTCAGCCGCAAAGGCAGAACCGACCATGACAAAAATCCGTCGAGACTCTTCGTGAGACCGAAACCAGAGTCGCCATCGTCCTGTGCGATGAATCCCTGATCGGTCAGTATCGCCATGTGAAATTCGAATTGTTTGTCGTTGTAGTCAAAGCCCGCCGCTTTCAGGTCTTCGATGTCGAATGTGGGCTTTTCGGATGCCTGACAGGCTTCCAAAAGATTCTTCAGGTACTCCTGATCTATCTTCACTCGGATGCTCCGTGCAAAGTTTATTGTGGCACCGGCGCACCACTTTTTCCGAACTCTACTTGTCGAGTTTTCTCAGCCCCTTGCGCACTTCATCGACCGACGCGTCGGGCGGCAGGCCAAGATTCTTCTTAATGTTTCCTAGCTGCGCATCGGAACGGACGTTGGAGAATTCAGGATAGCCCTCTCGAAGAGTGCCCGCCGTTGAATCGTTGCGTTCCCTCCTGAACCTGCCGCCATGCGTTTTTGTGTGTTTACCAAGCGCCATTTTCTTTTCCTTTAGTAGAACCGCCTCCGTGAAATAATCGCACGATTCCGGTGGTGCGAGGAAGTCGATGATATCGTCTATGACCGCCAGAATACACTCCGCCTAACTTGAGTAGGGAAGAATGATGGTCGATAGGCGTCAACGGTTCAGCCGCAAAACCCAAGAGCTCGCGCTACTGCGGCAACAGAATCTGTGCGCCTCGTGCGGACTACCTCTTTTCGTCTTCGACGAGACAGACGAAAAACCTCGCGCGTCTCTCGCGGGACACCACGCTCACCACATCAAGCACGTGAAATTTGGCGGCACAAACCACATCGACAATTGCGTCGTGCTTTGCCAGTCATGTCACTACAGCGTTCACGAAGGCGGAAACTATCGGCGCGGCACAGTCATCGGAACTCCTGATGATTTTCCGCACTATCGCGGGGCGGCTTAGCGAAAGGGATCGTCACCGCAAGGCCGAGACAGCGCATTGGCGCTGGCTCGGTGAGGCTTGATCGCAAGCCGAGTAGAGCCCGGCGCGCGCTACATGCGCGAGTTCGTAACAACGGTTCTTTTAGAAATACGGAAAACAAAACGAAAGAATGTTTCCCGAATACTTGTTGCCAATGCATATCGTCCGTGTACTGTATATTCTATAAATCACAACGCAGTTTCAAAGGAATGAAGAGTATTTTGTAGCATGCCGAATAATGAGTCACAGAATCACGGTCCTCAGAACCAGGAACAACTCCACAAGTCACTTATGGAGTGTGTGATCACCGGAGACATCGTAGGTGCGCAAAATGCGCTCTCTCTAGGTGCAGACGTTCACACTGGATACGAGAATGCTCTGCGAAATGCCGCGCTCTACGAGTATGCGGATATCGTTGAACTCTTGTGCAATCACGGAGCGAACTGCAGGAATGCCCTTATCTATGCCGCTGAAATCGGAGATGTAACGACGACAGCGAACCTGTTGAAGTTGGTGCCACCCGCAAAAATCCAACTCGTTTCGCGGACGTTGTGCGCAGCCTTCAAAAGGAATGGCAAGCGGAAAGCGGCCACGTCGAGCACCAAACCAAAACAACCATTGGATTGGGTCGACCGCCTGAACAAAATAAACGGCAGCCGGAAGCGTTTCATTGCATAGTGCAGGACTGATCGAAAATTCGACTGATCGGACACGTGCTTTCTAACACGCTGCAAAGCGCCCAACGGGGAAAATTGCGCTTTATGGTTGCTGCCTCATTGGCATGGCCGCACGAGCGAGTGCTCTTAGCGCGGTCGGATTGTTCGGTAACAAATCCTCCGGAAGATTCTTGCTTATCAGGAACGCTTGCATCGAACGCCGCAATAGTGCGCCATCGCTGTTGTTCATGGGGCCATCGTAAAATCCAAGCAAAAACAAATCCAGCTTCACGTTCACATATTTGTTGTTGGCGATCTCTTCACTTAGGTTTTCCAAATGCCGCTCCGCAGCTGCTGACGGCGAAGCAGTAGCTGGCTCAGCGCACAAGGTGATTTTGTAACACAGGTCCGCTCCATTTATTGCCGTTTCAACGATTTCGATTCCGCGCTTGATAATCTCGACATTTACCGGAGCACCAATCAAGCCAACGCCCAAGACCACACCGCCCAAGACCTTTTTTATTCTGTTCGAAAATTTAGATGGGCTCGCGAGGCTAATTTCGTAGATATCGAAAGCACAGTTCGCGGGAATATCACCCCAGGGATCGATAGTGAGGTCGAGTAGTCTTCGGAAATAATCCCTGTTTCCGTCAACGCCTCCTCTTGGATTGTAGAAGGGCGCTGGGCGCGAAACTTCCGTCGCGAGTTCAGGCTTTAGTGCGGCTCGAACCAGATCATCAAAGAAGATGGCCAAGCGCCGACTAATCTCTGTCGCAATAAGAGCTTCCACAGCGATACGTCGGATATCATGTGGTGCGAAAGTCGTCGAAATAGCAGGTCTAGTTCGAGCAAACTGATAGATGAAGTCCCGTGATAGTGACCGTGAATTCAATTCGAACGGAATCCTAACTCCGACACGTCCCGGAAGCACACCGTCGAGTATCCTATCTATGTCCTTGATGGTGAGTACAAATGAATCAGGAAAGAGCGCTGCAAAATTGACTTCAGTAGTTGGCATCACAGACTTCCTTTGGCAATCTCATAAGATCGCAATTTGCTCGGCTCAGCAAAAGACACTCTACCCCGCGCAGTGCCATTGCCGCCTGGCTTCATTCCCCAATCAACACATCTCGCGCCGCATTGAGCTTGCGGGCAATCTCGTCGTCGCCCGGCTCCAGAAATTTCACCATCGAGCGATAGCGCGTCGCGATTGCGTTTCTATCGGCACGCTCCCCGAGGCTCAGGATTTTCAACGCTTCCTCGCGCGACATCTGCCCTGCGACTGGCGGCTGCCCCTTGAAATAGGGATTTTCGTCATAGGCGACCGGCGGGTCCCAATAGAACTTATGACCCTGCATCTTGAGATAGCCGTAAGCGCTGGAAAGGTTCCAGTAGTCCACCGGACGAAGGTAGCAAGGCAGACCCTGAGGATTGAGCAGGATCGCGGCGTCACGCCCAAGGTTTAGAATTTCGTCTGGCGTCAGGAGCGGCCGACCCATCTCGCCGTAATTGATGCTTTCTCCCGCCGTCGCGCGGTCGGCGCTCTTGCCCGAAGATTCGGATTTTCCGACCGTCCGCACGGTCGCCTTGCCAAGGCTCTCGCTGAGGTATTTGGCGGTGTCGAGTTCGTTCACGAAACAGAACCATTTGAAAGCGCAGTTGCTAAGAATGGTCCCTTTGGCATCGCCATAGTGATCCTTCAGCTGATCGAGCCCCTGCACGATCAGCGTGAAGTCGAGCCCGTATCCGCTCATCAGCGCGATATCGCGCGGGATATCGTCGATGCGGCCGATGGAGCCAAACTCATCGATCAGGAACATGCAGCGATAACGAGGTGCCGTTCTGGCCTTGTGACTTTTCATGCCCTGCATGGCAGCGGCGATCACAAGCCGGAGCCATGTGGCGTGTGTCTGAATCCGGTCATGCGGGATGACGAGATAAACGGTGGTCGCTTCGTCCCGGAACGTTTTCATCGAAAACGATGACGTGGCGGTCGATAGCTTGATCTGCGGGTCTGACAGGAACTTGGTGTTCTCGGCCAAGTTCGACATGATCGCGCTGTAAGTTTCCGGCGCGAGGTCGATGTACTGGCTGACCATTTCGCTGACCGCGCCCTGGTAGGCGGTCGAGGAAGCCATCTTCACCAGCACCTTGAGAAAATCCGCGCGGCTCATGGTCACGAGCTGGCGTGCGCGGGCGAGAGTCTTTTGTTCGCCCGGTGCATCGGCAATCCAGAGAAACACGCCCGCCAGCACATTGGCGGCGCTGCCCTGCCAATATTGCTCCTTGCCCGTCGCGGGCGGGCAAATGATCGCTGCGAGCGATTGCGCGAAGGCGACAGCATTCGGATCATCGCGGTCGAGTGCATCGAGCGGGTTGAAGGTTGCCGACGCGAAGCCGAGGCTTTTGTAGAGCCCTTCCATCTCTGCCCACGGATTGACGATGTGAACCGTCTGCCCGAGCTGATCGCGGCGCGTGCGCGCCGTGATCGCCGCGTTCTCACCCTTGGGGTCGATCACCAGCATCGAGCCGCCGTAGCGAAGCAAGGTCGGCACGATGACGCGCGTTCCTTTCCCCGCTCTGGTGCGGGCGACGATCAGCGTGTGCGTTTCCGGCAGCGACGTAATCGGCGTGCCGGGCGCGGCTGCTGGAATGTCGGGGCCGCTGCTCTTGCCGAAGACAACGCCTTGCGCGACGCCCTCACCTGAATCGATATTCACGCGCCAAGCCGCCCAAGCGGCGCTGCCGTAGTTCTCCGTCAACGGCGGAGCGGAATCGACCGGCGCTTTGCGCCTGAATACCAGCCATCCGAAAAAGCCAAGCACGAGAATACCGCCGCCGTAAGCGAACCATGTTGTGAATGACGGCGGCGGCGGGGCGGCAACGTGTGCCGCTTCAAGATATTCGGGCGCGAAGTAGCGACTGAGCACCTCATATCTGAAACCCGGATCGTTTCGTAACTTCTCTTCGTCGAGACGGGCGCTGCCCGACGCTTCGCGGATGGCGCTCGCGTAGCCTGCGGTTTTCTCCTTGACCTGCGGCGGAGCCACATACCAGGCACCCTCCGCACTTTCGTAAGTGGAGGTTGCATCGAGAAGCACGCTGAACGCCGCCGCGCGACTGGCTGCTTGCTCTCGGCTGTCGCTGCTGGCGGTATCGGCATTGACTTGCTCGACCGTGGGCATCTGCTTTTCCCACTCGAACAAAACCGTCCGCGATTTCTCGTAGGCTTTGGACGTATCTTTCGCGGCAACCGGCGTGGCGGTTGTTGCAAAAAGGGCAACGACAAAAACAAGCGCCAAGGCTCGGCCGAAAGCGACGCTTGCCACGTCAGGCTCTACCGAAGCGCATGCGCTCATCGGAAGCATCCCCCCAAGGTCATCGCCGTTGCGCGATCTCAATCGACGGCCAAGGCCGACTGCGCGAGACCGTCCGCCGTCAAACGCGCGGACCGTTCGACACTATGGCACAGGCTTGTCCCTTAAATCCTCCGAAAATGACCGGCTGGGCGACTGATGGATTATCGAGTCAGTGCGGTGAAGCGTTCAGATTTTACAATCTCCCCTTTTCCAGGAGCCACGATCCCGGACTTCGATGGTGCAGCGTTAGCACCGGCGCGCCTTTCAGCGCTGCCAAGCCTTCCATGTTCAACAGGCAGAACATGGCAAGGCTCCTTCTCTCCGTTGCGGCCCGATTGGGTGCAGCGCAGGCGTCGCCGTCGCTCTCCACGGCTGCGTGAAGTCCGCGATTGGCGCGGGCAGAAGAAAAGGAGAGACATCGTGAAACTCATCACCGCATCGGACCTGGCCCATAAATCCCTGTCGCAGCTCATCGCCTTATATCGGATGATTTCAGAAGAACTGGCGGGGACAGAGCCCTGCGATACCGAACGGGCGAACATGATCGCCTCCCTCGAAAACATCTCGCGCGCAATCGCAGTGTTGCGTCTGAGACCACCCGGCATGTGAGTGCCGGTGAAGCAAGGAAGAAGCCCCGACCGGCGATTTGCCGGCCGGGGCGTCGCCTGGCGTTATGCCTGTTCGGCGGGTTCTGCCTTGTCGGCGTAGGGGCGCAAGAGAACCGTGTCGCCGATGGGATGCGCGTTGAGGCGGAGAGAAAAACCACCCTTGGCGGTCGCCCAGGCAGCGCCGATCTCGGCGAAGCTTTCCTTACCATCGCGCTTGTAAACGCTGACGACTCGGAAGGCGGGTTTCTTTGCAGATGTGCTCATGACTTTTTCCTTTCGTTGTTTGCCGTTATTGGCGGAACCTGAAAGGCGAGCGGTCAGGGCGCGGCGTCACACAGAAAAATTGGGGGGACCGTCATGTGTAACATGAGACGGGGGAGCCGAGGCTTTCTGTTGACGCGGGAAGCGCCCGCCGCGCGTATGGTCCGCAAAATGCAATGACGGCCAACGAAAGGTGTCATGACAAAAGCACGCAGAGGCACGACGTACAGGTAGCGTTTCATCAAGCGGGGAAGAATGTCGAACCCGGGTATCGTCCGATCCCTGTTCGATGGGCACTCGCAACGGTTCCGTAGCAACAACGTGCCTGTCGCCTTGAGGCCGTTCGGCCCGGCTCAAGAACACCCTGCAACAACAGTGAGACGTCTCACTTAGGCCGCGCGCCAGTGATCCGGCTTTTTCTTATCATTCAGATGCCGAACGCGAGCAACGAGAGGGGAATGTCCCTTGGACTTTGCCCAGTCGACGGCCTCTTTCTGAGTTCTAAATGTGCCGAGTGCATGATCTGCATGATCCTCGACAACATAGTCATCGATATGAGTTCCTTCGGGGCGACCCTTTGGGCGCGCTTCGACATAAACATTCGCCATGATCTTTTACCCCAGCTTCTTACATTCATCGCAACGCGGGCGTCCGCCTTCTCCCGGCTTACGATGTTCCAGTTTGATGCGCTTACCGTCCGGACAGTTGTCGTGGTTGTGATAAACGTTTCGATGAGACGGCGGGTATTCCGGCGAATCTGTGTGATATGCAGCAACTTTTGCCACTGTGTCCTCCTTTGAAAGGAGGGCGGGTGTATGCTGATTCTTCAAGTATAGGGAGTCACAAAATCCAATACTTGGCGAGATAGCAATGAAATTTCAGGGTTCTATTATTTTGTTTCTTTTGGCAGCGCAGCATTTGGTTCGACAACTGCGCTCGCACGACAATCGAATTCGCAAATAAAACAATCGATTATTCAGTAATTGCGGGCGAATTATCCTGGCAATTGTCCATGCCCACACAATTTGGATCGCGCGAGCCGACCCCTTCGCCTGAGCAGCGTGTACAATCAGCTGGGCTGGTAGGTGGCAAAGGAGTGAGAGAGGAGCTCTCGCGATGAAGCCTCTTCATACCGTCGGCCTCGACGTTGGAAAGTCCGTTTTTCAAGTTCACGGAGTCGATATAGAAAGCCAGCCGGTGTTGCGACGAAAGCTTTCGCGCAGCCAGATGTTCGAATTCTTCGAGAACACGCCACCCTGCTTGGTGGGGATCGAATCCACTTCCGGAGCAAATCATATCGCCCGATCGCTTATTGGTATGGGGCACACCGTCAGGCTCATGCCAGCTTCGTACGTCAAGGCATACGTCAAGACCCATAAGAACGACGCCAACGATGCCGAAGCTATTTGCGAAGCCGTTCAGCGACCGAATATGAGGTTCGTGCCGACAAAAAATGTTCAGCAGCAGGCCGTTCTATCCCTGCACCGAGTGCGAAAACTGCTGATTGGCCAACGAGTGGCATTGTCGAATTCGCTTCGCGGAATACTGGTTGAGTTCGGAATTGTCGTCCCAAAGCGTGCCATCGGTATTTCTGAAGCTTTCCAGCTCATCGAAGACGAATCCTGCGAAATGATTCCACCTATTGGTCGGACAGCGTTGCGGCTTTTAGGCGAACAATACAAAACAACTGGGAGACGCATCGAGCGTTGCACTAAACAGATAGAGTCTTGGCACAAAAAAAGCCCTGATAGCAGACGCCTTGGTACCGTCCCGGGCGTCGGCGCATTAGCGGCTTCTGCACTTGTCGCCACCGTCGGCGATGCACAACAGTTTCGTTCGGGAAGAGAGATGGCAGCATGGCTCGGCCTGGTGCCCCTTCAAAAATCTTCTGGTGGCCGACAGGTGTTGGGTCGGATCAGCAAGAGAGGAGATTCCTATCTTCGGGGATTGCTCTATATGGGCGCGATGTCAGTTCTGCGAGGCGGAGACCATTCCAAGCATTACGTCGTTCGATGGGCAGCGGGACTGGCAAAGAGGAAATCCTACAGGCTCGCTTCGGTAGCTTTAGCCAATAAGCTCGCGCGTATCGCGTGGGCAGTCCTTGCAAAAGGTGAAAACTTTAGAGAACCCACCCATCAGATGAGTCTGCGCACCGCGCCAGTTGCCCGGCAAAAATTGCTTGATCCGACGAAAAAACGACAGTGACTGTCTGGCTTCGAGTTGGCACACTCAAAAATGACGGCTTGGCTGGCCTAAACACGGAGTAGGCGCTGAAGTTGATGGCCTCATCCACGATGATGCATGGTCGTGATCATGTGTGCCGCTTCGACTGCGATATGGTCCGGCTCAGGCGTCTGAAAGATGTCCGGGTGCCCGGTAATTTACGTGGCCCCAGAGGCCGTGCTGTTGAGCGGGCCCCGGCATCACAGCGGCATGTATGCATTCCGGCCTAGTAGCTAGACCCAACTTTAAGTGTTGCGGCATGTGCACTGGACCATAAAGGACATTACGCGCAGAATAGATTTGGGATGAACACTTCGGGCGAAGAGGTGGGGGCGCGGACACATGGGGTTCCGTTTTCGACGTTCCGTTCGGCTGTTTCCAGGGGTACGGCTTAACTTCAGCAGAAGCGGCATAAGCACCACCGTGGGGGTCAGGGGAGCTGGCCTAACGTTTGGTCCACGGGGGACCTATGCAAACGTAGGCTTGCCAGGATCTGGGCTATCGTATCGAACTAAAATTTCTCCCAGCGCCGCCGGTGGGCGGCATGTAGAGCTGCCCCGTGCAGTTCCTCTCCCTCCTGCACAATTTACACCGGTCATCAGCCCCGTTCCTGCGCGCGATGAACGGCAAATTCACAGCGGCGCTGTGAGCTCGATGACGAGCGAAGGGCTCGGTGAATTGAAGCGCCTCATAAACGAGGCCGCGCTTCACCGAATTACGCTCTCTGAAACTCTCCAGACTGATGAATTCGCTTTCGCTAGAGCCAAGCGAAAGCTGGCTCTCGCACGAGCCTTCATTGTTCGCCTCTTCACGCAGCGCATGATCCCGCGACTCGCCATCCAGGCAAAGGATGCCGGCGAGAAGCTGGAAGATACCCGCGCGCAACTCGATGAGTGCTACGTCGATATAGACTTCGGATTTGATGCCGCCGCCGAAGGCACCTTCGCTGCGATGTGCCGCTCATTCGAGGTCCTTCGTTCATCTCAAAGGATATGGGATATTACAGCGACGGCTGCGACCGATCGCGTAAAGGAGCGCACTACTGCCACGCAGAGTATCAGCCGCACGCCCGTACAGTTCAGCTTTTCGCAAGTGGATATCATCCGCTCCAAGTATCAAACGGTGCGGTTCGGCAATGTTTCGGGATTGGAAGTTCATCTATATCCGGGCTTTTTGCTGACAAGAGAACCGGGCACGGATTTCGCCCTGATCGAATGGAAAGACGCTGCGATCCAGTTCAAGATTTCCCGGTTCATCGAGGAGGAGGCAGTACCAAAAGACTCCGAAGTAGTCGGGAATACCTGGGCGAAGGCGAACAAGGATGGTTCGCCCGACCGTCGCTTCAGCGACAACCACCAAATCCCGATTGTGAAATACGGCGAGCTTTGGTTTGGCAGTCCGACCGGGCTCCTCGAAGCGTATATGGTGAGCAATTGCGGGAGCGCGGAAAATTTCTCCATCGCGGTGGCGCATCATAAGGATGCCCTGGATAAGCTCGGAGATAACCCGCAACAGGTCGTGCCAGAAGAAGCGCATGACAGCGCCGATGATGATACGGCAGCGCCCGAAGTTGAAGCGAACGAACCGTCACCGCCGCCACCTCGCATGTATTTGGACTGGGTAGGGTTGGTGGTTCTGGTGATCGCTATCGCGTATTCCGGCTATTGGCTGGATACGCATATCCCGGCACTGCTATCGGCGCTTCGCCAAACCACGGCCAATGAGAGTATTGCGACTGAACCGGCTGCATTGGCAACAATGCCTTCGGACGTGTCGCGAGAAGTCGTGTACGTTCACAGCAAGGCTGTAAATGTTCGATCCGCTCCCAGCGTTTCTGGTCGCATCATCGAGAAAGCGGTGCGGGGCACCAAATTCAACGTCTTCAGCGTGAAGGGACGGTGGACCGAAGTTGGAGAAGATAAACCGGTTGGCTGGGTGCTCAGCACACTGTTGAGACCAACTGCTTCTTGACCGCCGCTAAATTTAGCGGGTCCAAAGAAACGAATGGTGCCCGAGGTCGGAATCGAACCGACACACCTTGCGGTACTGGATTTTGAATCCAGCGCGTCTACCAGTTCCACCACTCGGGCACGCAGTTTTATCTACACCGGCGCTGCAAGAGTTCGCAATAGATTGTTGCGCGAGAGTCCGGCGATAATGACGCCGGTTGAGATAATCAGGGTTTGGGTTTCTGTAATCTGCGATTGGGGGAATTTCGGGTCCCCGAACTTCTCCCCTTGGTCTTGCGCTTCACGTCCGCTATGCGCTTCGACGGACGGTCGTTCGACCTTTTCTTCATTACGTTAACCGCCGCTGCATCAATCATGTTCTTGAGATGCGCTGCGTAGAATTTCTCGATCATCTCGACGCTGGTGCGGCAATTCTTGGCGACCTGATATATGTCCGCCCCTTCCAAGAGGCGAAGGCAGATATAGGTATGCCGAAGGCTATAGGCCGTGCGCCGCCGGCCTTCCCGATCCTTTTTCAAACCTGTCTCATTGAGGATGGCGTTCAGCAACTCCCGCTGAACCTTGCCAAAGATAAGATCAGTAGGCTGGGGCTTGTTCCGCTTTAGCAGTCGCTGGAACGGATAAACCGCGCCCGGCATGCTCTTGCAATAGCCGACGCCGCGTTTGCCGCGAACGCTGATTTCAAGAATCGTGTCGCCGGTGCTGGCGTCTTTCACGATCTCAACGTCGCGGTATTCCAGTCGCGATGCCTCGTCTGGTCGCAAGCCAGTATTGACCATGATCAGAACGAAATCGTGAAACTGCTCGCACTGTTTTTTCCACCGTGGATTCGGTGGGTTCTCCGCCCGCTTACGCGTGGCTTCATAGAATGTTTTGTATTCGTCCGGCGAAAACCACGCACGATGCGAGATTTTTCCCGAAGATTTATATGGAGCAGAAAGATCGGGGAGATGTTGAAGTTTGCCGTGGCGGTGGGCAGTTTTGAGGACATGGCGCAGCGCCTGAAAATCGTGATGCAAAGTGCTTCGTGAGGGGAGCTTCCAATACCTTACCGCCTTAGGTTCCTCGCCGCGTTCCCGCGCCTCCTTCGCTTCTTGCTCGGCCTTCTTCTCCTGCTCTTCCGCCTCCTTCGGCTTCGTCATGCGCCATATGCGGAATTGCTGGCCAACGCCTGACGTGATCTCGGTCACGACCATTCCGCGAAAGAAGGGTAACAGATGAACGCGAATGCAAATTTCTAGCATTTCGAGATATTTGGCGCTGCGCTCGCCTTGCGTGATAATCGCGAACTCGAGTTTGAAGAGCTCAGCAGCCTCCTCAAACTTCATTCCTGATTTTAGTTCGCCATTACGGGCTTTTCCGCGCAGCCCAAGATACCAGTCTTCGGCAAAGTCCTTCGCGTGTGAAAGACTCTCTTCCTTCGTGGAAACTCGCCAGTTCTTCCCAGCGAGGTATGCGGAACACTGCCAATGCGAGCTGCCTTCACGTCTGTAAACGTGAAGCTTGCCCCCCATGAGCGTGTGATGTTCTGCCATTCAGACCGCTGAAATTGTGCAAATTGTGTAATCTCTGTGTAACGCATTTTTGCCCAGCGATCAATACTAAAGCCATTGTTTTCATTAGAATTTTTGATTTTTACGGTTACCGTAAATATGCTTTTGAGTCTGGCGCGTCTACCAGTTCCACCACGCCCGCGTCGGCGGCTTCTATAGCGTTGCGGACGGGCTTCGCCAACCCTTATCGTTCGGGCCGCTTGGTTGGGGAAAGCCGTGAAGCTCTACGACGAAAACATGCCGGCGCCGAACCCGCGCAAGGTGCGCATCTACCTCGCCGAAAAGAGCCTCAGCGTGCCGACCGAGCGCGTGAAAATGATGAAGCGCGAGCACAAGGCGCCGGAGTTTCTGGCCAAGAATTCGCTGGGGCAGTTGCCGGTGCTGGAACTGGACGACGGCACCCATCTTTCGGAGTCCATCGCCATCTGCCGTTATTTCGAAGCGCTGCACCCGGAGCCACCGCTCTTCGGCCGCGACGCGCGCGAGCAGGCTTTCGTGGAGATGTGGATCCGCCGCGCGGAATTCCGGCTGTGGAACCCAATGGGGCAAGTCTGGATCAATGACGATCCGCGCACGGCGCAAGTGAACCCGACGCAGTTTCCCGAATACGGCCAGAAAAACCGCAAAGTTGTCGCCCATGCGATGAGATGGCTGGACAGCGAGTTGGCCGACGGGCGGGCATGGCTGGCAGGCGATACCTATTCGATGGCCGACATCGTTCTTCTGTGCGGCATCGATTTTGCGAAATTCGTGAATATGGACACGCCGGAAGATGCCAAGCATCTGCGCGCATGGCATGAACGGGTGAGCGCGCGGCCCAGCACGAACGCCTAGCGGTTATCCGTCGACGCGATGTGGTCCTTGTCGTCCTGCTGCCAGCGTTCGAATTTCAGGAAGTCGTAATAGCCGCAGCGATTGGCCGTCGGATATTTTCGGCAGGTGGACGGGCGGGCTTCATAGACGGTGCAGCGGCGCTCCTCGGTATCGAAGAAGCGGCAGATGCGGCCGAAATGCGGATCGGCCTTGCGGCGCAGGGCGTATTCGGCTTCGGCGTCCTTGTAAGTGAACTTCTTGCGCGCCTTGGTGAAGCTGATCTCGAAATGATCGGCCAGCCGCTGGATGTCCCTCTTCGTGATCTCGATCAGCGGATAGGAGCAGCAATAGCCGGGGCACTTGGAACAATCATACGACGCCATGAACACACTCTTTGAATCGAAGGGCTATGCTCTAACCTATCAAGCGCCATAAAGCTGCAAAATTATCGATGGCGTCGGTGGGGCGTTTTACCCGCGGCAATGTCCCGATGGCGATGGCGGGCGCGAAGCGATGGATGGCTGCAACCGTCTCGTCCAACGGGACCGCGCCATCCCCGCTATCATTTATGACGAGCGCCTTCACGGTGAGCCCCTTGCGGGCGAGAACATCCAGCGCTGTGAGCGTGTGGCTGATCGTGCCCAGATAGCTGCCCGCCACGACGATGACAGGCAATTCCAGCGCGGCCATCCAGTCCAGCACAGTGCGGGTCTCGTCCAACGGGACCATGACGCCGCCTACGCCTTCGATGAACAACGTGCCCTCGGATTGGGCAATGCGCTCGCGGCAGGATGAGACGATGCCGTCGAAATCGAGGCTCTGGCCTTCGCGAGCGGCGGCCATGTCCGGCGACAGCGGCGCGGCGAAGCGCCAGGGCGAAATACGAGCCAATGTTTGCGATGTGACCACTTCGTCCATCGCGCCCAGCAACACGCCTGGATCGGAGAGCGCGGCGGTGGCGATGTCGAAACCGCTGACCACGGGCTTGAAGGCATCCACCGACTCGCCCGCTGCGCGCAGGTGGCGGATAAGCCCGGCGGTGACGAAGGTCTTGCCGATATCGGTGCCGGTGGCGGTGACGAAGTATGCGCTCATAAAATTCTTTCGCGGATCACAGTAGCCAAACGCCCAATCTCGCCTTCCGGGTGCGCGGCGGTGAAGGCGATGCGCAACCGCGCGGTTCCGGCCGGAACCGTGGGTGGGCGGATGGCGGTGACGAGGAAGCCTTCGTGTTCCAGAACCTGCTGCGCTTCCAGCGCGCGCATTTCGTCGTTCAGGATCACCGGCACGATGGGGCTTTGCGCCAGCGGCAGATTGAGTGCGCGCGTGAAAGCCTGCGCATTGGCGAGCGGGCGTGCGGTGAGTTCGGGATCGGATTCGATAATGTCGAGCGCGGCGATGGCGGCGGCGACGCTCGCAGGCGGCAGGCCGGTGGAATAGATCAGGGTGCGTGCGCGTGTCTTGATAAGATCAATCACGGGCTGCGAAGCACAGAGATAGCCACCGTAAGAGCCTATGGCTTTGGAAAGCGTGCCCATCTGCAGATCGACCGGCGCCTTGCTGCCGGCGGCGAAGACCGAGCCTTTGCCGTTCGCGAGAACGCCCAAGCCATGCGCATCATCGCTCATCAGCCATGTGTCATGCGCCTGCGCCAGTGCCCCAAGTTCAATGAGCGGTGCGAGATCGCCGTCCATGGAGAACACGCCATCGGTAACGATCAGCGCGTGACGATATTCGCCGCGATGCTGCGTGAGCAATTCTTCAACCTCATTGAGGTTGTTATGGCGGAACGTCTCGATATGCGCGCGCGAAAGCTGCGAGCCCGCCCACAGGCAAGCGTGGGAAAGTTCGTCGATCAGCAGCAGATCGCCCTCGCCCACCAGCACCGGAATGATCCCGGTATTGGCGAGATAGCCGGAGCCAAAGATGCACGCGGCTTCGGTCTGTTTGAGTTTGGCGAGGCGTGCTTCTAGCTCCGCGAACAAAGGATGGTTGCCGGTGACCAGCCGCGACGCTCCTGCCCCCGCGCCATATTTCTCGATGGCCGCAACAGCCGCGGCCTTAACCTTAGGATGATGCGTCAGGTTCAGATAGTCGTTGCAGGAGAAGGACAGCAGCCGCCTTCCGTTACGGCTGATCCAGACGCCATCCTCGCGCGCGGAATCCACAAGCGAACGCCGTAAATGCGTGGCTTCCAAAGCTTCAAGCTTGGACGTGGCAAAGCGGTCGAGTGCGTTCAACTTGCGCCTCCGGAGCGCCCGCTATAATGGCTTCATCGGCCCTTATAAAGGTGATGCATGAACGCGCCCGCCCGAGAACTGCGTGACGGACAAGTCAGGAACGACTGGACCAAGGCGGAGATCGCAGCGCTGTTCGATCTGCCGTTTACCGAGCTGGTGTTCCGCGCGGCGATGATTCATCGCCAGAATTTCGCGTTCGACGAAGTGCAGATTTCCACGCTCCTTTCCATCAAGACCGGCGGTTGCCCGGAGGATTGCGGCTATTGCTCGCAAAGCGCCAGCCACGAGACGGGGCTGAAAGCCTCCAAGCTGATGGAGATCGAGAAGGTTCTGGCCGATGCGCGCGCGGCCAAGAATGCAGGCGCGACGCGTTTCTGTATGGGCGCGGCGTGGCGTTCGCCCAAGGACAAGGATCTCGACAAGGTTTGCGAGATGGTTGAGGGCGTCAAAGCAATGGGCATGGAGACGTGCGTGACGCTGGGCATGCTCACGCCGGATCAGGCGACGAAGCTGAAAGGCGCTGGGCTCGACTATTACAATCACAACATCGATACCTCGCCGGAATATTATAAAGAGATCATCACCACCCGCACCTATCAGGACCGTCTCGACACGCTGGAATGCGTGCGCCATGCGGGCATAAATGTGTGCTGCGGCGGCATCGTGGGCATGGGCGAGGCGGAGAGCGACCGCGTGGGCATGATCCACGCGCTCGCGACGTTGCCCAGCCATCCCGAAAGCGTGCCGATCAACGCATTGGTGCAGGTGAAAGGCACGCGGCTGGGCGACAGCGCACCGATCGACGGCATCGACTTCGTGAAGATGATCGCCGTGGCGCGCATCACCATGCCGAAATCGTTTGTGCGCCTGAGCGCGGGGCGCGGCGAGATGAGCGACGAGACGCAGGCGCTGTGCTTCCTCGCCGGCGCGAACTCCATCTTCTATGGCGACAAGCTGCTCACCACGCCGAACCCGGAAGAAAGCCGCGACATGAAGCTGCTCGCGCGCCTCGGCATGAAGCCGATGGCGCTTTAATCACCGCTGTCATGGCCCGCAAAAGCGGGCCACCCAGGTGACACAAGCTCCCTGATGCAGAAATATCTCTGCGTTTTTTCTTGCGAGATCAGACGAAGACTTCAACTGGGTGGCCCGCACTCCGGCGGGCCATGACAAGTGAGGGTGTGATGAGTGGTTCTGACTGGTATCAAACCGGGCTGCCCCACATTTGGCTGCCTTACACGCAGATGAAGACGGCGAACCCGCCGCTGGCGGCGGTGCGCACGCAGGGTACGCGCATCACCTTGGCCGATGGGCGCGAGCTTGTGGACGGCATCGCAAGCTGGTGGACGGCGTGCCACGGCTACAACCATCCGCACATTCGCGAAACCGTGCAGCGGCAGCTCGAAGCGATGCCGCATGTCATGCTGGGCGGGCTGGTGCATGAGCAGGCGCTGACTCTGGCGCGGCGGCTCTGCGATCTGCTGCCGGAAAACCTAACGCGCGTGTTCTTCTCCGACTCCGGTTCCGTCGCCGTGGAAGTGGCGATGAAGATGGCGGTGCAATACTGGCTCAACAAAGGCGTACGCGGGCGCACCAAGATGCTGGCTTTCAAAGGCGGCTATCATGGCGACACCATCGCGACGATGGCAGTATGCGATCCGGACGAAGGGATGCACGCACTGTTCGCAGGCACCTTGCCCCAGCATCATGTGATCGAGCTGCCGCGCGATGAAGAGAGCACCAAGGCGTTCGACACGTTTCTCGAACACCATGCCAATGGCATCGCTGCGATTTTGGTCGAGCCTTTGGTGCAAGGCGCGGGCGGAATGCTATTTCACGATCCGCGCGTGCTGCAACATCTGCGCCGCGCAGCGGACAAATACGACCTGCTGCTGATCTTCGATGAGATCTTCACCGGTTTCGGCCGCACCGGGCCGATGTTCGCGCTGGAGGCAGCGGAAGCAGCGCCGGATATCGTCACCCTTGGCAAGGGACTGACGGGCGGCACGCTGCCGCTGGCGGCGACGGTGGCGTCGCAAAAGATTTTCGATGCCTTCTGGTCCGACGATCCGCTGCACGCGCTGATGCATGGCCCGACCTTCATGGGCAATGCGCTCGCCTGCGCCGCCGCCAACGCATCCCTCGATCTGTTCGAACGCGAGCCGCGGCTGCTTCAGGCCGCCGAGATCGGCAAGGCAATGGGCAAGCAACTCGGCCGCTGCATCGGCATGAAAGGCGTGAAGGACGTGCGCGTCAAAGGCGCCATCGGCGTGGTAGAGCTCGAGAAGATCGAGAACATGCATGCGTTGAAAAGCGCGTTGGTGGCAGAAGGCGTCTGGGTGCGACCGTTCCGCAATATCATCTATCTGACGCCGGCGCTCCCCATCGATGAAGCGGATTTGCGGAAATTGACAGGCGCGATCGCGCGCGTTGTCGAAAAGCTGAATTAGTCGTTCACGCGCAACCAGCTGCGAGCTTCATCCAGATCGTAGAGCGCCAACTCGCGCTGGCGCACGATCCATCCGCCCCACACGATCAATGCGAAACCGCAGAGCGCCGCAACCAAAAGATCGCGCGCAACCCAGCCCGGCGTCGGCAAGGTCGCGGTCTGCGCCTGGATAAGCGCGATGAAGCCGGGCAGCAGGAGGAACAAGCCTGCCAATATCGCCATCGGTCCTGAAATTCTTGTCATGCCGTCCGTCCACGCTGCTGGGCGCATATCCAACGCAGCCTACGCGCGATACGTTCCCAATCGGTTACGGCGGCTCGATAGTGCCGCCGTGGCACAAAAGAGGCGGAGACAATGGATATCCGCAAACTTCTGATCGTTGTGGGCGCAATATTGCTTGTGGCGGGGCTGGCCTGGCCGTGGATTTCCCGACTGGGACTGGGACGGCTGCCGGGCGACGTCGTCATCCGGAGATCCCATTTCACGCTTTATTTTCCGATTGTTACGTCCATCGCAGTCAGCGTCGTTCTGACCCTTCTCTTTTGGCTCTTCCGGAAGTAAGACCGCGCGTAACCCGCACATCCCGAGTCGCCATGACGCTCCGCCCCATCCGCCGCGCGCTGCTTTCGGTTTCCGACAAGACCGGTCTCATCGATTTCGCCAAGGGCTTGGCGAGCCACGGCACGATGCTGATCTCCACCGGCGGCACGGCGAAGGCATTGCGCGATGCGGGGCTTCAGGTGTCGGACGTTTCCGACATCACCAAATTCCCGGAGATGATGGACGGCCGGGTGAAGACGCTGCATCCGATGGTGCACGGCGGATTGCTCGCGTTACGCGACAAGGCGGACCATGCCGAAGCGATGCGGTTGCACGAGATCGAGGGCATCGATCTGCTCGTCTGCAATCTCTATCCCTTCGAAGCGACGGTCGCGCGCGGCGCATCATTCGACGAGACCATCGAGAACATCGATATCGGCGGCCCGGCGATGACGCGCTCGGCCGCCAAGAACCATGACTGGGTGACGGTTGTGGTGGATGTGCAGGATTACAAAGCGGTGCTGGACGAGATGGCCAAGAACAATGGCGCGACCACCCAGAGTTTGCGCCGCACCTTGGCGCAGCGCGCTTATGCCCGCACCGCCACTTACGACGCCGCTGTGTCCGACTGGTTCGCGGGCGAATTGGAGAAAGACGGCGTGAAAGAACCGCCGCGCCGCCGCGCGTTTGCGGGCGAACTGCGCCAGCCGCTGCGCTATGGCGAGAACCCGCATCAGGACGCGGCATTCTATGCGACCTCCGAGAAGCGCTTCGGCGTCGCCACGGCGCAGCAGCTTCAGGGCAAGGAGCTCTCTTACAACAACATCAACGACACCGATGCCGCTTACGAGCTGGTAGCCGAGTTCGATCCGTCCACGCCGGCCTGCGCGATCATCAAGCATGCCAATCCCTGCGGCGTCGCCATCGGTGCCGATCTGGCGGATGCCTATAGGAAGGCGCTCGCCTGCGATCCGGTCAGCGCGTTCGGCGGTATCCTCGCCTTCAACCGCAAGCTCGACGGCGCAGCGGCGGAAGCCATCGGCAAGCTGCTCACCGAAGTGATCATCGCGCCGGATGCTGACGAGGAGGCGCGGCGCATTCTTTCCGCGAAGAAAAATTTGCGCCTGCTCATCGCCGGTGGACTGCCGGACACGACGGCGAAAGGGCTGATGTTCAAGCAGGTGTCTGGCGGCTTCCTGGTGCAGACACGCGACAACGCGACGGTGATCAAGGCCGACCTCAAGGTCGTCACCAAGCGCCAGCCGACACAGCAAGAAATGACCGACATGCTGTTCGCCTTCACCGTGGCCAAGCATGTGAAGTCCAACACCATCGTCTATGCCAAGGACGGGCAGACCGCTGGAATCGGCGCTGGACAGATGTCCCGCGTGGATAGCGCGCGCATCGCCGCGATCAAGGCGCGCGAGGCGGCTGAGGCGGCGGGCTGGAAAGAGCCGCTCACGGTCGGCTCAGCGGCGGCATCCGACGCCTTCTTCCCCTTCCCGGACGGCCTTCTTGTGGTGGCCGAAGCTGGCGCCACAGCGGTCATCCAACCGGGCGGGTCCGTTAACGATTCGAAGGTCATCGAAGCCGCCGACGAGGCCAATCTGGCGATGGTCTTCACCGGAATCCGCCACTTCCGGCACTAAGAAACCGGAAATCTCCCTCTTTCTCTCGAATTCATGCAGCGCTCGGTTCCGGCTTGGGAACCGATCTGGTATGGTTAGCATTAATAAAGGTTACCGGAGGAGCGCCGGTGGCTTGGTGTGGGCAAGCAGGCCCAGGGCTAGCCCTACGGGGCGCAGCGGTCGGGGGATCGCGTGG
>DASXHQ010000087.1:0-33797 GCA_036488415.1 Rhizomicrobium sp. | reverse complement strand
CGCGATGATGAAGGGCAGCGAATATCCCGACCAATGGGTAGTCCGCGGCAATCATCATGACGGCTGGGTCTATGGCGCGTCCGATCCGTTGTCGGGGCAGGTGGCGTTGCTGGCCGAGGCCAAGTCCATCGGTGCATTGGCCAAGACCGGCTGGCGGCCCAAGCGCACGCTCGTCTATTTGAGCTGGGACGGCGAAGAGCCGGGCCTGCTCGGTTCGACCGAATGGGCGGAGACGCACGCCGCCGAGCTGAAGCAGAAGGCAATCATCTACATCAACACCGACGGCAACGGCCGCGGCTTCCTCGGCGTCGAGGGCAGCCACGATCTGCAACATTTCGTCAACGATGTGGCGAACGGCGTCACCGATCCGGAAGCGCATGTTTCCATCGCCGAGCGTCATCGCGCGGCAGTGCGGGTGCAGGCGCTGAGCCCCTCCGCGAAGGAAGAGGTCAAGGCCGAAGCCAAGATCGCGGCCGATCCCAACAAGGATTTCCAGATGGGCGCGCTGGGATCGGGTTCGGACTATTCGACCTTCATCGAGCATCTGGGCTTGCCGGCGCTTAATCTGGGCTTCGGCGGCGAGGCCGATGGCGGCGGCGGCGATTACCACTCGCGTTACGACACCTTCGAGCATCACAGCCGCTTTGACGATCCGGGCTTCGTCTACGACACGCTGCTCGCCAAGACCGTGGGCCACATGACGCTGCGCCTGGCCGACACCGATGTGCCGGTGGTTCAGGCGGAAGATTTCGCCAGCACCATCGCGATGTATCTCGGCGAAGTGAAGAAGCTGGCCGATACGCGGCGCGAAGCGGCGGCGGCGCAGGCCAAGATGCTGGCCGATCATGCCTTCGATGTGACCGAAGATCCGACCAAGACCAACGGTACGCCGACGGCGCTGAAGGAGGTCCCCAAGTTCGACTTCAAGCCTATGGACGATGCGCTAAAGACACTTCAGGCATCCGCCAAGGCTTATGACGAAGCGTTCGCGAAGAACGCCGCGTCGCTGTCACCGGAAGCGCATGCGAAACTGTGGGCCGCGATCCAGCCGCTCGATCAGACTCTGGCGCCCGACAATGTCGGCCTGCCGGGACGTCCATGGTTCAAGAACCTGATCTACGCGCCGGGCCGCTACACCGGTTATGGCGCCAAGACCCTGCCGGGCATCCGCGAAGCGATCGAGGATGAGCGCTTCGACGATGCCACAAGATACATCGCGCTGACGGCGAACGCGCTGAACGCCTACAGCGCCCAGCTCGACAAGGCGACGGATGTTCTGAAGCACGGTTGAATTTTTGGGTTTGTGAAAGTGAGGACGGCGCGGACAGAAATGTCCCGCCGTTCTTTTTTACCCCCTCGCATTTCGCACGTCTCTTTCGAGCCTCGTGGGCGAAGACAGGCAGGCGTGAATATCCCTCGACACCATGCGCGATATGAGGCGCGTCCTATTCAGCGCGGCTTAGCAGTGTGCGCGGTGAACCGGGTGATGATCGGTCTTTGGCCTAACCGGCGGTCGCATGCGTCAACAGCGGACAACACCGGCAGGCAGGCCTAAAGGCGATCAGGGTGAGGGGCGATTAGAGGTTGGGCATTTTCATCTTTCTCCAAAAAAAATCTGTCATGGCCCGCCGGAGTGCGGGCCACCCAGTTGAACCCTTGTGAAACTGATCCCGGATAGAACGCCGGCGCTTATGCTTTCGGCAGCGACGAAGACGTCACCTGGGTGGCCCGCACTCCGGCGGGCCATGACAATGGTGGTGGTGGTGGTGGTGAGAACGGTGTTCCAAAACGCAAGAAACCCGCGGCTTTCGCGGCGGGTTTGGATTTTGGGCGCAGTTCGAGAATTGGAAAGAATGTACGGGGGTACCGTCACGGTGTCAAGCTAATTGGGAAAAATAAGTTCAGAGAAGGTAATTTAGCCTAAGTATTTGATCCTGCTATGCAAACATATTATCCCCTTTCGCGCGGCATGCGCACGAAAAAATCTCGCAAAAAATTATTTTTCCGCTTCGCACACGGCCTCTATCGCACCAAGCTTTTCGATATCCACGCGTACCTTGTCGCCGGGCTTTAGCCACACGGGCGGGTTCATCGCCATGCCGACGCCGCCGGGGGTGCCGGTAAAGATGATGTCGCCCGGCTCCAGGGTCATCGCTTGGGATAAAAGCGCGAGCTGGTCTTCCACCTTGAACACGAGATTGCAGGTGTTCGAGCTTTGCCGCGTTTCGCCGTTCACGATGCATTTGATGTCGAGCGTGTGCGGATCGCCAATCTCGTCGGCGGTGGTGATCCACGGGCCGAAGGGCGCATGGGTGTCGAAACCCTTGCCGATGATCCATTGCGGCGTGCGCTTCTGCCAGTCGCGCACGCTGACATCGTTGCCGCAGGCATAGCCGAACACATGATCGCGCGCGGTCTCCTTCGCGATGTGCCGCCCGCCCTTGCCGACAACAACCACCATCTCCGCTTCCCAATCCACCATCGCCGAGGCTTTGGGAATCTGGATCGGATCGAACGGCCCGTTCACCGCCGTCGACTGCTTGCAGAACCACACCTGGTCTTTTGGCGTCTCCGCGCCAGTCTCTTTGACGTGATCGGCATAGTTGAGGCCGATGGCCATCATCTTGCCGGGGCGCGAGACGGGCGCTTTCAGATGCACGGCGCCCAGGTCATGGGTGAATTGCCGCTCCTTCACGATGGCGCGCGCATCGCGCTCCAATTCCGCCCAGCGTGCGATGAGGCCCATCATGGTGGCGGGAAACATCGGCGCGGCGCGGGTGAGCGAAACAACACGCTCGCCTTCGACAACGCCCAATTCGTCCGCGCCGCCGTTCACACTGAAAGTCGCGAGCTTCATGTCAGTCTCCTTGCGCCGGGGCAGTCTAAAGAACGGAACTTTGCGGAACCAGCGCGCGTTTCAGGACAAGGCGTAAACACTTCCAGGATATTTTGTGAAGAGACAAACCTTCACTCTCGCCCTTGGCGTGGGTCTCTGCTTGCTCGCGAATGCGGCATGGGCCGCGGCGCAGAAGCACGGCGGCGCAGGCAACGGCCTCGGCGGCACGGATGAAGTCATCCTGGCGGCGCAGGTGGTGCTGCTGCTTTTCGTGGGCCGCGGGCTTGGCGAATTGATGCAGCGCGTGGGCCAGCCCGCGGTGATCGGCAATCTGCTGGCGGGGCTGGTCCTCGGCCCTTCGCTGTTCGGCTGGCTATGGCCTGAGGCGCATGCCCTGATTTTCCCCACCGATCCCAAGATCAAAAGCCTCATCACCGGCATCTCCGACATGGGTGTGATGATGCTGCTGCTGCTGACCGGCATGGAGACCGATCTGAAGCTGGTGCGCAAAGTCGGCTTCCCCGCCATCGCGGTGACGGTAGCGGGCGTTGCCGTGCCTTTCGCGCTCGGCTTCAGCGCTGCCTATTTCCTTCCCGAATCCATATTTCCCACGCAAGGCAGCAGGCTCGTCACATCGCTGTTCCTGGGCACCGCGCTCTCCATCTCCTCGATCAAGATCGTGGCCATGGTGGTGCGCGAGATGAACTTCATGCGCCGCAATCTGGGGCAGATCATCGTCGCTTCCGCGATCATGGAGGATACCACCGGCTGGGTCATCATCTCGATTACCCTGGGCATCGCGGGCGCGGGCGGTTTCGCGCTCGGCTCCCTCGCCAAAACGGTCATCGGCACGGCCGTGTTTTTGACACTAAGCTACACCATCGGGCGCAGGTTGGTGTTCTGGCTGATCCGCTGGGTGAACGATACCTTCGTCAGCGAATATGCCGTCATCACCGCGATTCTGATCGTCATGCTCTTGATGGCGCTCATCACCCAGGCCATCGGAGTCAACACCGTGCTGGGCGCGTTCGTGGCGGGCGTGCTGGTGGGTGAATCTCCCATCCTGTCTCAACAGATCCAGGACGAACTGCGCGGCTTCATCACCGCCTTCATGATGCCGATCTTCTTCGGCATGTCGGGGCTTTCCGCCGATCTCACCATCCTGAAAGACCCGCATCTGGCGCTGCTCACGGCGGGCATCGTCGCCATCGCGAGTCTGGGAAAATTCGGCGGCGCGTTTGCCGGCGGAAGAGTGAGCGGGCTTTCGATCCCGGAATCGGTGGCGTTGGGCTGTGGCATGAATGCGCGCGGCTCGACCGAGGTCATCGTCGCCTCCATCGGCCTTACGCTCGGCGCGCTGACGCAAAATCTCTACACCATGATCGTGACCATGGCCGTCATCACCACCATGGCGATGCCGCCGATGCTGCGCTGGGGCCTGCGCCGCCTGCCCAAGAACAAGGAGGAAGAAAAACGGCTCGAAAAGGAAGAACTCGACGCCAAGGGGTTTGTCAGCCAGTTCGAGCGTCTACTCATCGCCGCAGACGAGAGCGCGAACGGAGAATTCGCGACGCGCCTTGCGGGCTTCATCGCCGGCCAGCGCGGCATGCCGATCACGGTCGTGCAGTTTGAAAAAACCAAACCGAAAACCAGAAAAGCGGAGGAGAGGATCGAAGCGCCGCTGAAAGAGGCCGCGACCGAGGGCGCGAAGGAAGGTCATCGCTCCGCCAGGGAGGAGCAGGACGAGGAAAATCCGGAGCAAGTGGAAATCTCCGCCCGCGTGGAAACCAAGACATCCGATGCGTTGAAGAAGGAAGGCAAGAAGGGCTACGACGTTCTTTTTGTCGGCCTTGAAAAGATGCACGAGCCCAATGGCGATTTCAGTCCCACGGTGGATCTGGTGGCGAAGGAGTTCGAGGGACCGCTGGCGCTGGTGATCGCGGGCAAGGACAAGGACATCCTCGAAGGCCGCGACTTCAACATCCTCGTGCCCGTGAACGGCACCGAAGCTTCGCGCAATGGCGCTGAGATGGCGTTTGCGCTCTCGCCGTCCAGGACGAGCAAGGTGACGGCGCTGCATGTCGCCGAGCGCGCGGCCAGCGATGGTGCCAGGCGGCGAGCCGGCGGGGCAGGGCGCCGCAGCGCGAAAGCTGTGCTGGACGACACGCTGAGGCTCGCCCAGCGCTACGGCCATGACCGCTTGCGGACCTCGGTGCACACCGAAACATTGCCGGACGAGGCTATTCTCGAAGAAGCGGCGCGCATGAAAGCCAATCTGATCGTGATCGGGGCGGCCCGGCGCGTGGGCGACCATCTTTTTGCCGGCCAGACCGTCGCCAGTATCCTCAAAAGCTGGAAGGGGGCGGTCGTTCTGGTTGTTTCTTAACCGCTCCTGGCCTATGCAACCGCCGGTTCCATCGGGCATTATCTCCAAGGGTCCACCCGCATATCCGAAGGATGACGACATGGCCGTGCGCAAAAAACCGACCACGCTGGAAGCCCGCCTCGACGCGTTGCGCGAGGATCTGGAGGCGCTCCAGACGGACATGAGAGGCCTGGCCGGTGGCGTCGGCGATGCCGCGACCGCGCGCCTCAACGAGATGCTGCGCAACACCGAAGACATGGCGGACCAGATCACCGCGCAAGTGGAAGACTGGACCAACGACAATGCCGAGAGCTTGCGCGAACAGGTGCGCGAGCAACCGCTCTTTGCCTGCGCCGTGGCGATGGGCATTGGCGCCCTGCTCGGCGCCATTCTGCTGAGGCGATAGACACATCATGGTCGCGCGGGTGGCGGCGGCTCTTTTGGGGCTTTTGTTTCTGGCAACGCTGATCTTCGTCGGCGTGGTGTGCGCCGCGTTCGCAATCGATGAGGCTTTGGTGAATTGGGCAGGCGTCGCCGGGGCTGCCGGGATCACGGCGTTCCTGTTCCTCATCGGTCCGGTCATCGCGCTCCTGGTGTTCGCGCTGCGCCGACCACGCCCGTCTCCGTTTGTTGCGCTGTTGTCTTCGGCTTCCAGCCCGCTGGCCGCCATTTTTGGCGCGGGCGCGATGGGCTTGGCCGAGGCTTTCCTCAAGAAGCGCCGCCGCGACTGACGTTTCGTCAGTTCGGGAACTTTTACAGTGTCTCGCCGATTTCTTCCTTCGACGAACGGAAGGAACCCGCTCATGCTCGGTTGGGCGCTGATATTTTTTCTGCTGGCGATCCTGTCGGCCTATCTGGGGTTCTTCGGCCTGGCCGGGCTGGCGGCGACAATCGCCAAGGTTTTGCTGGTCGTTTTCGTGATTTTGCTGATCGTGGCGGGCATTTCCAATGCGGTGCGGGGGCGGCCTCCTGTCTAGCAAAAATCTTTGGAACCGGTTTGGGGGTCAGACATTGTTAAGGCGAGCGGACGTCCGATCCGGTACGCCCCAGCCCCTTCGACACCCCGCATCGGGTGTCCGCTCACTTCCCAAACAACCAGAAGTTTCCGCAGCGCTTCGGCGCGGCTGCGCAGCATGACCATGAACCGGCTCGAGAAACTGGCCAATATCAGCTCTGTGCTGGAAGACGCAGGCGGGCCGTTCTCCATGCGCCGCGACCTGCAGGTCATGCGGGTCTGCATGATCCTGCTCACCATCGCCGCCATGCTGGCCATTGGCGTTGCGGCTGCGGACCTCTTTGCACCCACGGCCGTGTCCATCGTGCTGGCGCTGGTGCTGGCGCCGGCAACGGCCGCGCTGGAAAGGCTGCATATCCCCGCCGGCGCCGCCGCGCTGGTCGTGGTGGTGGCCACGGTCTCGGTGCTGGTATTCGCGGGGCTGAAATTCGCACCATCGCTTGCCGATGTGGTCAAACGCGGCCCGGCCATCATGCAAACGGTGGAGAGCAAGCTCAGCCCCATTCGCAAGCAGCTCGCCGCCGTGGAAACCGCATCGCAGCAGATTTCGCACGGCGCCGCGCAAGGCGGAAAGATCGTCCCTGTCGTGGAAAGCGGGGGCGTTCTTTATTCGCTGGCCAGCACGGCGCCGGGCGTTCTGGCCAAGATCATTTATGTGACAGTGCTCACGATCTTCCTGCTGTCGACGCGGCGGCACTACACCGGTCAGCTCATTCTGCTTCCGCGCACCATGTCCGGCCGGCTGCGCATGGCGCGCATCTGCCGGGACGTTAAGTCCCGCGTCTCCGGCTATCTGTTCACGCTCGCCACGATCAATGTGGGATTGACAGTGGTTACCACCATCGCCTTCGGGTTCGCCGGAATTGCGCACGCGCTGTTGTGGGGCGTGGCCTATGGGCTTCTGAATTTCATACCGATCATCGGCCCCACCGCGATCATCCTGGCATCGGCGGTCTATGGCTTCATCAACGGCCACACGATCTGGCAGATGCTGCTGCCGCCGGTGCTGTTGCTCGGTATCGACACGATCGAAGCCTATTTGGTGCAGCCCTGGCTTCTATCGCGCCGCATTGTCGTCAGCCCGGTGGCGATCTTCGTCGTGGTGGCGACGCTGGTGTGGATGTGGGGCGCCTATGCGGCCATCACGGCCATTCCCGCGCTCATTCTGCTGCACACGATTGCGATGCATGTGCCGTCAATGCGTCCGTTCGGCATGTTGCTGGCAACGGAGCAGGGCGCCGCGCGCCTGCGGCGCTGACGCTGTCTACCGAAATTGGGATTTACACCGTCGCCATCGAGCGATGGAAGAACAGCGCCTGGCCAAGCGTGGCGCGCACCGTGTCGCGGCTGAAAGGCTTGGTGATGAGATAAGTCGGTTCCGGGCGCTCGCCGGTGAGCAGGCGTTCCGGATAGGCGGTGATGAAAATCACCGGAATGTCGAAATCCTTGAGGATCGCCACCGCCGCATCAATACCCGAACTGCCGTCGGCAAGCTGGATGTCGGTGAGGATGATGTCCGGCTTCTGCTCCCTGGCCATGCGGATGGCATCGTCGCGCGTGGTGGCGATGCCAATGACCTTGTGGCCCATCTCCGACACGAGATTCTCGATGTCGAGCGCGATGATCGTTTCGTCCTCGATGATCATGACGCGCGATTCCAGATCGCGATCGATGGATTTGAGCGCGGCGCCAATCGCCTGCTCCACATCGCTTTCGCTCCAGTCCAGAATCTTGGCCACTTCCGGAACGGTGAAGCCTTCCACCGCGGTGAGCAGAAGCGCCTCGCGGTTGGTTGGCAGAAGCGCCTGAAGCCGCCCTTCCACGCCGCTGCGATTGGCGTTTGTCTCGTATTTTCCCGAGGACGACCACAGAACGTGGAATAGCCGGTAGAGCGCGATGCGCGGCGGAACATCCGTCGCCAGTTCGGCGTTCCCTTCAAGGAGTGCTTCCAATGAGGCGCGAACATAAGCATCGCCGCTGGTCTGCGAACCCGTCAGGGCCCGTGCATAGCGGCGCAGGTAAGGCAGATGGGGTCCGAGGGTGGCGGTCATACTCATCAGGCGCGGCCCTTTTTTATCCAGTTACTCTCGTTGTGGAGACATAACGCTGTGGGGAAAAACAAAGTTCCCTCAAGGGAACAAATTTGGGAGGGTTGGGTTATCTTCAGGCAGATATTGAGGCGGCAGCCGAGCCTGGCCTCCAACCTGTTGAAAAGCAACGTGTTTCGGTTCTGGAGTTTGAAATGGCCGACAAGCTGCGCGGGAGCGCTGATGTGAGCACCATCGATCCGGGCGTGAACGTCCTGGGACGGTCTGCGGCCCGTACGCCCAGGCCGCAAACCCACCGGGCGCAGCAAAAGGCCATCACGCAAGGGCTTCGCAAATTCTTCGATTCTGTCGCCTCCGAACCCGTCCCCGATGAGTTCATGGCGCTGCTTCGGCAGATCGACGGCAAGAAGGAGGAAGGTATATGAACCGGCCTCTCGAAGTGCACGAACATCAGGACGCACCGCGCCCCATGACGCGGGAAGAAGAAAAGGCCTTTCGCAGCGGATTGGTGGAGATGGTGCCGGTGCTGCGCGCCTTCGCGCGCTCGCTTTGCGGCAAACGCGATCTCGCCGACGATCTGGCACAGGAGACGCTCGCCAAGGCGCTGCAGGCGCGTGACAAATTCCGTCCCGGAACGAACCTAAAGGCGTGGTTGTTCGTTATTCTGCGCAATGAATTTTATTCCAATCACCGGCGCGCGAAGACGGTTGCCAACTACGCTGCCGCGGAGTCGATCCACACCGAAAGCATGGAGCCGGAGCAGCACGCCTCGCTCGATCTGTCCGATCTGATGCGGGCATTCAACCAACTCCCGTTCGAGCAGAAGGAAGCGCTTATTCTGACGGCCGGCGAGTTCAGCTATGACGAAGCGGCCGCGATCTGCGGCTGCGCCGTCGGAACGATAAAAAGCCGTGTCTCGCGCGCGCGCAAGCGGCTCGAAAGTCTCGTCGAAGGAAAAGATGGCGTATTACCGGCGCGGTCGGAGCATCCAGAAGATCCCACCGATGCGTTCTTCAAATTCGGCAGGTCGGTCACGGAGAAATCTCCCGGCTAGGATCTGCGGCCATGCGGGGGGCGCTGGCTTGTGCTGAATACGAAATCTCTGCGTTCGCAATTGATGTTGATCGTGGGGTTGGCGTTGGCGCCTTTGGCCATCGCCAGCATCGCCCAAGGCGTCTTGCACGTGCGCGCGCGGCAAGGTGCGATCGACGACGTACTGCGGCAGACCGCGATCTACGCGACGCATAACGAGCAGAACATCTTTTCCGGCACGGCGCATCTGTTGCAGGGCCTGTCGCAGCGCGCGGAGCTTCGCGCAGGCGTGGGCCAATGCACCACGATGCTGAAGACGGCCGTCATCGGCCTGCCAAGCGTGCTCAACCTCACCTATGTGAACGCGCTGGGGAAACCGGTGTGCTCCGCCACCGGAAAATTCGATATTGCCGATTATTCGAAGATGGAATGGTGGAGGCGGGTGCCCCAGCGCATGACCGCCGGCATCCCGCCGGTGCTCTATAGCGGTTCGGCCCGGCAAAAGGTTCTTCCCTACCTGCTGCCGCTGCACGACGCATCCGGCTCCTTCACCGGAGCGCTCATTGCGGCGCTCGATCTGCGCTGGGTAAGTCAGACAAGTCCTTATGGACGGCTGCCGCCCTATGCGCTGATGCTGATCGTCGATCGCAACGGCAAAGTGATGGCCTCGAACCGCGAAATTCCAGCAGGGCTGAATATGGCGGTTGCAAAGGCCGGGGTGGATCACCATCAACACACATTCTACGCGCAGGACCAAAACCGCGCGCGCTGGCGATGGACGGCGGAGCGCATTGAAAACAGCCGCCGGCTGATCGCGTTCGCGATGGAAGAGCCGATGCCTTTCGGCATCTCCCAGGTCTATTTGCTGGGAAACGTCCTGCTGCCGATATTGATGGTGATCCTGGCGTCGATCGCCATGTGGCTCGGGACACAGCGCTTCGTCATCCGCTGGACGACCTATCTCAAACGCGTTTCCGCGGCTTATGCGCAGAACCATTTCGCGCTCGAGCTCACTGAGCTGGAGGAGGCACCGGACGAATTCAGGCTCCTCGGCGAGGAGATGAAGAGCATGGCGATCTCCATCCGGGATCGCGACCGTACGCTCAGTTCCGCGCTCGCGCAGAAATCCGCGATGGCGCGGGAAATCCACCATCGCATCAAGAACAACCTGCAGATCGTCGCCAGCCTCATCAGCCTCTACTCGCAGAACATCGCGGATGGCCAAAGCCAGGCGGCATTTTCGAAGATTCTGGTGCGCGTAGGCGCGTTGACTCTTATCCAGCGCTTGATGGAGATGAACGATACGACCCCCATTCTGGACATGCGCCGGCTGTTCGGCGAGCTGGCCGACCAGATCCGCACCGTCGCTCTCGAAAGCGGCACCCGCTATCGTCTGACGGTCCATGCCGAGGATTGGCTGTTGCCGCCGGACATGGCGACGCCGGTATCGTTTTTCGCCGTGGAAGCGCTTTCGCTCGAACTCTTCTCCCCGCAAAAGAGCGATGACGCCCGCAACATCGAGGTTTTTTTCGGCGGTGACGGGCCGGACCATCTGCTGCTCTGGATCGAGGACAGCATCTTTACCTCCGCGACGCTAAATACAGGGCGGCCTTCACCGGCGCGGATCATGGCTGCGCTCGCCGAGCAGCTGAAAGGCAAATATTGGCTGGAGAAAACGCCAGAAGGAAAATCGCGGCTCTCTCTGCGGCTTCCGCTCCATTCCGGAACGCAGGGACCGGCCATTCGCGCGCCCGGCCTTACCCAGCCCGTCGCCGGCGCGAAAGCCGGCAGCGCTGAGACAGTTTCCTGACCGCGATCAGGATTTTGGGATGTCGAACGCGAAAGCGCAGAACAATCCTTCCGGCCGATAATCGAGGGTGATATTGCCGCCCGGCTCATGCGCGACGCTGTGGCGAATGACCCTGCCGCCGAAGCCTTCGGCCTTGGGCGGCAAAACCTTAGGGCCGCCATTCTCTTTCCATTCCATTTCAAATCGCTCGCCCGAAGCTTGCGGCGTGAGCGCCCACAGGACGGCAATCGTTCCCGTGGGTGTGAAGAGCGCACCATATTTCACGGCGTTCGTCGCCAGTTCGTGGATGGCGAGTGCGATGCCGCCGGCCGTGCGCTCCGACAACGCGATCGCCGGGCCCGCAAGCGTGATTCTTTCCGCGCCGTCTTCTCTCTGGAACGGCGCCAGCGACGCTTTGAGGACGTCGCACAAATCGGCAGTTCGCCGGTCCGACGACAGAATAATGTCGCCGGTATTCAGCAGCGCTTTCAACCGGGCCATGTAGGCATCGATGAATGTATCGACCTGTGGCGCGTTCTTCGGGCGCGAAAGACGCGCAATGCCTTCGATCAGGGAGAGAAGGTTCTTGGCCCTGTGCCGCATCTCCCCATGCAGAATCTTCTGATGTTCTTCGGCGTTCTTCTGCTCGGTGATGTCCGACGCATTGCCGACGATCATCAAGGGCCTGCCGGCATCGTCGCGCGAAAGAAGGACGTCGCGGCTCAGGAACCAGCGCCACTGTCCGGTGGAATCACGCATCCGGTATTCCCAGAACAACGTCTCGCCCGGCGAGATATTCTTTAGCTTCGCGCGATATTCGGTGAACTGCAGTGCATCGTCGGGATGGACGAAAGCTTTCCAATCGTTTGAGGGAAAGGACAGGTTCGGATGGCCCAGCAACTCGCCGAAGCGGCGATTCTGGAAGACGCTGCGCTCGTTCTGAATATCATAGACATAGATGATCGTTGGCGCGGCCTCGAGAACACCGCGCGCCAGCTCTGCATCGAGCGTACCCGTCATGAACGGGCCTTTGGACCCGCTTGTGGGACCCTCATAATATCTCGCCGAACCCACGCAGCCCTCGTCCCTTCTCCGGGCGACAGATCGCGCATGTAATCAACTGCGGAGAAGTCCCGCAATGGCGCGAAACGCGCCGGTATTCCAAAGCATAGCAGCCTCACGACGCCATCTCCAGCATGGCGTGTGGTTAGCGATTGCCTACAACTTGCGCAAATTACTGAGTCATCGCGACGTTTTTTTCGGCGATTTTGGGGCGGAACCGGCGCGTTTCCGGCTCGTTGTTTCTTGCAAGGCTATCTGTCGAAACAATGAAAATCGCACAAATCGCTCCCCTGGTGGAAAGCGTCCCGCCCAAACTTTATGGCGGCACGGAACGGGTCGTTTCGTGGCTGACCGAAGAACTTGTACGCCAGGGTCACGACGTCACCCTGTTTGCCAGTGGCGACTCCATCACCAATGCAGAGCTCGATCCCGTCGTGCCGCGCGCCTTACGGCTGGATGGGCAGATGCAAAATTCCGTCTGGTATAATCTGCTGATGCTGGAACGCGTGGCGGAGCGCGCCGACGAATTCGACATGCTTCATTTCCACATCGATTTTTTTCAGTTCCCTGTTTTTCGCCACATCGTCAACCGCACGCTGACCACGTTGCACGGCCGTCTCGATCTTCCGGAAATTCAACCGCTCTATCGGGTGTTCAACCGTGCGCCACTGGTGTCGATCTCCAACAGCCAGCGCGAGCCGATGCCGCCAGTGAACTGGCGCGGCACGGTGTATCACGGTTTGCCCGCCGACCAGTTTCACATGGTGGAGAAGCCCAAGGGCTATCTCGCCTTCCTGGGCCGCATTTCGCCGGAGAAGAACCCGGAAGGCGCCATCGCTATCGCCGAACGGGCAGGCCTGCCACTGAAGATTGCCGCAAAGGTGGATGCGGCGGACCGGGAATATTACGACTCCCGGGTTGCACCGCTAATCGCGCGCAGCCCGCATGTCGAATTCATTGGTGAGATCAACGAGTCCCAGAAGCAGATTTTTCTCGGTAACGCGCGCGCGCTGCTGTTCCCCATCGACTGGCCGGAACCTTTCGGGATTGTGATGATCGAGGCGCTGGCCTGCGGCACGCCGGTTATTGCGTTCGACCGCGGTTCGGTTTCCGAGGTGATCGAAGACGGTTTAAGCGGGTTCATCGTCGAAACCGTGGATGAAGCCGTGGAAGCCTTGCAAAAGATTGACCGTCTGTCGCGCAAGGCGGTGCGCGCCCGCTTTGACCTGCGCTATTCTTCGGCCGTGATGGCGGCGCGATATGTCGACATCTACAAGAAGCTGTTGTCTGAAAGTCCTGCGGCAGCGCGCGAAGCGGCCTAGTATTCTTTTCGATTCGACCACGAGGCGCGGCGATGAACGCTCATCCGGGCGATGTTTCCAAAGGCGAAACCTCGACGTTCTATATCCAGGCCACCGCGTCCATCCAGGAGCGTTGGCCGCGCACGCTCAAGCACGGCGATACCTTTGCCCTGTTCGACCAGCTGGGCGATGTGAGCGATCCGGGGCTTTCGCCCGGCGGTATCTTCCACAGCGACATGCGCTATCTCTCGGAATGGGAACTGTTGCTCTTTGGGCAACGGCCGCTATTGCTGAGTTCCGCTGTGGATGAGGACAATGTCGTTCTCACTGTCGATTTGTCCAATCCGGACATCTACCATACCGATCGCATCGTGTTGCCGCGCGAGACGCTGCACATCAGGCGATCCCGCTTCATCTGGCACAATACCTGTTACGAGCGCATCGCTGTGCGCAACTTCAACACCCAGAAACAGCAATGCCTGATGGAAGTCCGCACCGGCGCCGATTTCGCGGACATCTTCGAAGTGCGCGGCGCGCAACGGCCTGCTCGCGGCACGATCGAGACCGAACATCCGGACGACGCGTCGGTTCACTATCATTACAACGGGCTGGACGATATCAGGCGGTCGATGTGCATCCGCTTCGATCCGCCGCCGCAGAGCTTCGAGGACGGGATCGCCAGTTACGATTTCGAGCTTGCGCCCAATGAGAGTGTTTCGATCACGATGACGATGCATTGCGGATCCTCGTCCTCGATGCCGGCGGAACCGTTCTCCATTCCCTACCGCGCGGCGCGGCGCGATGCGCGCAAGGCCCATGAAGGCGGCGTCGTCATCGAAAGCTCCCACCGCTTGGTGACAAGCCTCTTCAAGCGCGCGAAATCCGATCTGCAGATGCTAACCACGCACACACCGCAAGGGCCTTATCCATGCGCGGGAACGCCTTGGTTCAGCACCCCCTTTGGCCGCGACGGGCTCATCACCGCGCTGGAAACGCTGTGGGCGTCGCCGGTTTTCGCAAAAGGCGTGCTGGGCTTTCTGGCGGCGACGCAGGCGACTGAGAGCGATCCCGATGTGGACGCGCAGCCAGGAAAAATCCTGCACGAAGTCCGTTACAGCGAGATGGCAATGCTGCGCGAGGTGCCTTTCGGAAAATATTATGGCAGCGTCGATTCCACGCCGCTGTTTGTGCTGCTGGCGGCCTATTATTTCCAGCGCACCGGCGATCTCGAAACCATGCGCGCGCTGTGGCCCCACATTGAAGCGGCGCTGGCCTGGATCGACGAATATGGCGACCGGGACCGCGACGGCTTCGTGGAATATTTCCGCGAAGGCAAGGATGGGCTGGTCAATCAGGGCTGGAAGGATTCCAGCGACTCCATCATGCACGCGGACGGATCGCTTGCGCAGGGACCGATCGCGCTGTGCGAAGTGCAGGGCTTTGTTTACGCCGCCAAGCGCGGGATTGCCGCTGTCGCGCGGCGCCTGGGCAACGATGCGCGCGCGGAACGGCTGGAAGGCGAGGCGGAAGCGTTGCGCCGCAATTTCGAGGAGAAATTCTGGTGCGAGGAATTGGGCACCTATGCGCTGGCGCTCGACGGTGAGAAACGGCCGTGCCGCGTCCATTCCTCCAATGCGGGGCAGGTGCTGATCTCGGGCATCGCCAGCGTGGCGCATGCCCGCCGCGTCGCCGAAACATTGCTGACGCCGGAAATGTTTTCCGGCTGGGGTATTCGTACGCTGTCGTCGGACTCGGCGCGGTACAATCCCATTTCCTATCACGACGGCTCGATATGGCCCCATGACAACGCGATCATAGCGTTGGGGCTGGGCCGCTACGGTTTTCGCCGCGCCGCGTCGCTTCTTTTCCGCGGTATGTTCGACGCCGCCTGTCATCTCGATCTGATGCGGCTGCCGGAACTATTCTGCGGCTTCGCGCGGCGCAGATTGGGCGCGCCGACGCTTTATCCGGTGGCGTGTATGCCCCAGGCTTGGGCCAGCGCGGCGCCTTATGCGTTCCTGGAAGCGTGTCTTGGATTGCATTGCGATTATGAGCGGCGCGAAATCCATTTCCGCAATCCGCATCTTCCGGCCTTCGTGGAAGAGCTGCGCATCCGCAATCTGGCGATCGCGGATGTGACGACGGATATTCTCGTTCGCAATCGGGGTGGCGAAGTATCGGTGACCGCGGAAGGCAACGGCGCAGACATTGCCGTGCGCCTCAGCAAATAGAATCTAGACTCCACCGCCATGCGCGCGGATGGTGGCCGTCACCTGCGCCACGCTCTCGCGCACGCCCTGATGCAGACGGCCTACGGTGATGACGGATTGAACACCGGGCGCATATTCGTCCGGGAATGACGCGCGCACGGAACTGACGGCGGCGGCGTTGATCATCGCGGGCTCGCCATTGGGGCGCGTGAATTTCACCATCGCGCCGCGCCCGCCGCCTTTCAGCATCGCGCCGGTGATGGTGGCGACATAGTTCTGGGTCTCCAGCGGCAACAATCCGCGGCCCATCATGCGCGCTTCCAGATTGCCCGGACCGTCATTGTAGGCCGCGAACATCGCGGGGTATCCGTAACGTGCGCGCAGGAAATGCAGATAGGCGGTGCCCGCCATGATGTTGTCGTGCGGATCGTAAGGGTTTTTGCCCAATCGGTTTTGCACGCGCATATCGTTGTAGGTTTCCGGCATCAGCTGCATCAGACCCATCGCGCCCATGCTGGATCTTATCGGCTGGTTCTCGCCCAACATGGTGCGCCCGCCGCTTTCGATCTGCACTACCGCGCGGATCCAGGGTTGCGGCACGTCGTAACGCTTTGCCGCTTCGGCGATGGTCGGATCCCATCGCTTCATGAGCTGGCTGAAACTCATCTGCTGTTCCAGATCGAAGGCCGACGGGGTGACCGCCACTTTCTTCGGAACGGCAGGTTTGGGCACAACCGCTTTCACCGGCTTGGGACGCACAACAACAATTCGTGGTCCGGGATGCATAGTGGCAATTCGTGGCGCGGGCACAGGCTGGCCGTGAAAGAGCAAAAGCGCAGCGCCTGCCACGACGACAGCGAAAGTGCCGCCCGCGAATGCGATCCAATGTCTGCGGGCAAGCGCGGTGGCCGTGCGGGTGTGGGCCCGGATGGCGGCTATTGGTGGGGAGGGGACGCGGGGAAAGGGCACAGGCGCTATTCTCGCCCGGTTCGGAAAAGCTGGGAAGACCTCGAAAATTTACCGGCGGCAGGGGGAACTTTTCCGGTCCCCCGGCGTTCTGCACCAGCCGATGGGTGTATGCCGTGTTGGGGGGCATTTTGCGAAACGGGGGAAGCTATCCGCCAAGTGCCATCTTGGCGGCGGTCTTGGGCGGAAGTTTTCTGGCGTTTCCTGCCGCGGCGCAGGAGCAGATCGCCAGCGCCGATTTTAGCAAGCTTTCCATCGAGCAGCTCGGCAATGTCGAGATCACATCGGTTTCCAAACGCGCGCAGCCTTTGAGCGCCGCGTCGGCCGCCATCTACGTCATTACTCATGACGATATCGTGCGCTCCGGCGCCATGACGCTCCCGGAGATGCTGCGCCTGGCGCCCAATCTGCAGGTCGCGCAGACCAGTCCTTCCAACTACATCATCACCGCACGGGGCTTCAGCGGAAATTCTCACGCGCAGAATTTCTCCGACAAGCTCTTGGTGCTGATCGACGGGCGCAGCGTCTACAATCCGCTCTTCTCCGGTATGTATTGGGACATGCAGGATGTCCCGGCGGAGGACATCGAGCGCATCGAGGTCATCAGCGGGCCGGGCGCGACCCTTTGGGGCGCCAATGCCGTCAACGGCGTCATCAATATCGTCACGCGCAAATCCGCCGACACGCAAGGCGGCGTTCTGGAATTCGGTGCGGGCAATCAATATGAAAGCGCGAGCCTGCAATATGGCGGCGCGCTGAGCGACGATCTCACCTATCGCGCCTATATCAAGGCCTTCCGCGACAAATCCTTCGATGCCGCCGATCACGACGGCTGGTACAAGCCGCAAGGCGGTTTCCGGCTCGACTGGACGCCGGGCGACGACAAGCTGACGGTGCAGGGCGATCTCTATGACGGGCGCCAGAACAACGGTGGCTCCGCCGACGGATTGATCTCAGGTGGCAACCTGCAAGCGAACTGGAACCACGATTTCACCGACGGCTCATCGCTGCAAGTGCTAGCCTATTACGACAATGTCGAGCGCACCACCACGGGCGGCAGCGCAGGCTTCATAGTCGACACCTACAACATCGAGGCGCAATACAACGTCGCTTGGGGAAGCTGGAACAATCTCGTTGTGGGGGCAGGCCAGCGCCTTAGTCACTACGCGATCACCAACCAAATTGGCCCGGTGACCTCTTTGCTCTTCATTCCCAACAAGGGTGACCTGAATCTCTCGGACGTTTTCGTGCAGGACCAGATGTCGCTGTCGAACGATTTCGATCTGATCTTGGGACTGAAGCTGGAAGACGATCCCTACTCCGGCGTCACGCCCATGCCGAGCGTGCGCGCTTCCTGGCGCGTCGACGACGACAATATGCTTTGGGCTGCTGTTTCGCGCGCCATTCGCTCGCCGACGCCGTTCGACACTCATGTCGGAGAAGATCTCGGCACCGTGCGTTTCCTGAACGGGAATCCAGACTTCCTTCCGGAAAAGCTCACCGCTTATGAGTTGGGCTATCGCGGGCAGCTTTCGAACAATGCGTCGCTTTCGGTGTCGGCGTTCGACGATGAATACGAGAACCTCAAGAGCATCGAAATCGATCCTGTTACGGTGTTTCCTCTGCATTGGGGAAACAGGATGAAGGGCCGCGTCTTTGGCGTCGAGGCTTGGGCCACCTATGAAGCTGCGGACTGGTGGAGGCTCTCGGCCGGCGCGAACATTCAAAACGAAAGCTTCGAATTCAAACCGGGCGCCAGCGGCATTCTGGGCCTCGCCCAGCAAGGCAACGATCCGCACCATCAGGCCTCGCTGCGCTCGTCAATGGATCTGAGCGATAGCGTGAGCTTCGATGCCGATTTCCGCTATGTGGGCCGGCTTCCCAATCCACATGTGCCGTCTTATGTCGAATTGAACGCGCGGCTGGGCTGGATGATCACCGACAGGATCGAGCTGGCGATTTCGGGATACAATCTTCTCCACGACCAACATCAGGAATTCGAGCCGGGCGATATGGTGAAGCGCAGCTTCTTCGTCGATACGCGCTGGAAATTCTGAACATGCGTCCGGCCAGCGCATGCTGTTGGATTGCGGCGGCGATGTTCATTATCGCCGTCTCAGCCTCATCTGCCGGCGAGAATACCGTCGAGTACGCCGTGAAAGGGGCTTATCTCTATAAGCTCTTGCCATTCGTGGATTGGCCGCCGGCGGCGTTTGTGCGGCCGGACACTCCGATCACGATCTGCATCGTAGGGCACGATCCGTTCGGCGGGGCGTTGGACAAAGCCGTCGCCGATCAGCGGATTGGTCAGCACCCGATTTCCATTCGCCGCAACGCCGCACCCGGCGACGCAACCTGCCAGGCCGTGTTCATCGGCATCGACGATCCACGCGTAGAGGGCGATGCGCTGCACGCCTTCGATGGCAAGCCGGTTTTGACCGTGACCGATTCCGGCGCGGCGCAGCCAGGCATCGTCGCTTTCGCGATTGAGCAGAACCATGTGCGCTTCGACATCGACGATGTCGCGGCGGCGAAAGACGGGATCGCGATCAGCTCCAAGCTTCTTGACCTGGCGCGCAAGGTCAAACCGCGAAAGGCCGCGCCATGAACGGCGCCGCGCAATGGCGAATACCGGCCCTGCTGGCGCTCATCGCGGCCGCGTTCCTCATTTTCTCTGGCGTCGCCATCGCGCTTTATGAAGAGTCGCTTTATCGCGCGCAGCAGGTGAAGGATTTTACCGAGCAGGCCTCCATCCTCGCTGCCAATGAGACCGCCGCGGTGATCTTCGATGACCGCAAGGCGGCGCAAGAATATGTCGACGCGATGAAGGTAAACCCCGAACTGCAGGCCGTCGCCGTCTATAACAACGCCGGCCGGCTTATGGCGCAGACGTCACGTGTCGGCGCGCTGCCGCCTCGTGTGCGCGACATCTCGCGGCTGTCACAGACCGGGTTGCTTAAAATCTCCGCGCCGATCGTCCAGGAAAACGTGAAGATCGGCAACGTCTATCTGTGGGCGACGGAAGAGCCGCGGCAGCGCAAGATCGCGCGCTATTCCGGCATCGCGTTGCTGGTTGTGATGGGCGCCCTGGTTCTCATAATCCTCAGCATCTCGCAACGCGCCCTGGCGCAGGCCAATGCAGAGCTTGCGCTGCGCGCGGACCATCTCGCCGAGCTGAACGCGCAGCTCAAAACGGAAATGGAGGAGCGTCACAAGACCGAAGAAGCGCTGCGTCAGAGCCAGAAGATGGAGGCGATCGGGCAATTGTCGGGCGGCATCGCCCACGACTTCAACAATCTGCTGATGATCGCGATGGGAAATCTGCAGCTGCTGCGAAAGCGGCTGGGCGAGGAAGCCCAACCCTTGGCGCGCTATATCGAATCCGCCGAGGAGGGATTGCGCCGCGCCGCAAGCCTGACCCAGCGCCTGCTGGCATTCGCCCGCCGCCAGCCGCTGACGCCAAAACCGGTCGATCTCAGCGCGTTAATCGAAGGCATGGGCGAGCTCATTGACCAGTCGGTGGGGCCGCATGTGCAAACCGCGCTGCAGCTGAACGCGAAATGGCCAGTTTTGTGCGACGTCAACCAGATGGAAAATGTCATTCTCAACCTCGCCATCAACGCGCGCGATGCGATGCCTGATGGCGGCAAGATCGCCTTCGAGACGCGCGATGTCGCAAACATGGCGCCGCCTTTCGATGCGGACGGATTTACAGGCGGCGACTATGTCGAGCTGCGCGTGCGCGACAACGGCGTTGGCATGGACGAGGAAACGCGCCGCCAGGCAATCGATCCGTTCTTCACGACCAAGCCGCTCGGGCAGGGAACGGGCCTGGGGCTCAGCACGGCGTTCGGGTTCGTGCGGCAATCGGGCGGCTATCTCGGCATCGAAAGCGCGCCGGGTTCGGGTACGATGATCACGATTCTGTTGCCGCGCTCGGCCGAAGACGAGAGCAGGGAAATATGAATACCGCGCCTGACGACGACCACGCCATTCTGATCGCCGAAGACGAAGCGATGCTGCGCATCGTCGCTGTCGAAACGCTGAAAGACGAAGGCTTCATCGTGTTCGAAGCCGGCGATGGTGTCAGCGCGTTGGAGGTCCTGCGCGAACATCCGGAAATCGAGTTGTTGATTTCCGATATCAAGATGCCGCGGCTTGGCGGCTACGAGCTTGCCGAAGGAGCCCTCACTTTGCGTCCCGATCTGAAAGTTCTTTTCATGACGGGCTACAGCACCGAGGCGCCGCCGGAGTCCATTCGCGCGCGCGCGATCAAGACATTGCAAAAGCCGTTCAACGTGATCCAGCTTTCGCACGCCGCGAAAACCATGCTCGGCCGCGCGCCAAGCTAGGCGTCAGAATTCTTTTTCGTCCCAGCCGTGGTGGCGGCAGACGATACCCGCCAGACGCATGAACTCGGCGTTGTGCTCGGCGTTGGGCGTGTCGGTGCGCTGGCGCTGCTGATATTGGTGGATCATCTCATGCGCCATCGTGCGCAGCAGCGTGTTGGTGTGGCCGACGCAGGCTTGCGATATGCCGATTTCGTGGGAATGGATCACGCCGAATTCGCGCGAATGGATCTTGCGCCGCGATCCGCGGTGATAACCCACATGCATCTTGTGACGGGACACCACGAACGTGACCTCGTCGGCATGGGGCAGGCGCCAGCTTTTGAAGGGCGGCGTGACGCGCAGAAATTCATAAGCGCCTTCAATGATTTCCGGGGTCAAGCGCAGCGCCATGACAGTCGTCTCCAAAGTCGACGGAGCAAGTGTTTCTGGGGGCGATTTTTATCCACAAATGGGGGTGGTGGGTATGCGACCTAAGCAGCCGGGCTCTGCCGCCGCCGCAGGGAAAGGCCGCGGAACGCCCGAGAAAACGCGGATTTCGCCGCTTCCCGGCCCCTTCAAGTTCCACCCCACGGCCTCACCCGCTCCGCGAAAGCCAGGCAGCCGCTTTGGAAGCCAGCGGCTGGTGCCGCCTGACTCCGGACGATTAATCGAGGGGAAGCGTCACGAACCAGCCTGCTAGTCCACATGCCGCTATGAACAGCGGCGCAACCCACCAGCAGCGCGGCAGCCGGTCGATCCAGTTGCTATAGACGATCTCGGCGTCGAGGATAGTCGCATTGTGATTTCTGGTGGGCGATCCATCGCGTACATATTGAGAATACATCGTCTTTCTCTCCGCTGCGTGACAGCGCATTTAGAAAGATTATTCACCAAAGGCGATCTGACCTGACGGTCAGCCGCGCTGTACGAACGTATTGCCGATCACAGCTTCCCCGCCGCGGCTTTCGCCAGGATGAGCTTGTCGAGCATCAGGCCTGAGATAGCGCGGCGCAGATTCTTGTTCTCTTGTTCAAGCAGGCGAAGCCGGTTGTTCCGGCCATCATCCGGCAAAGACATTTCGGGTATCGCCGTTGGACAATTCGCGATGGCTTTTTCCCCTCTCGCGGATGTTGTCCTCTTCTTGCGCGGCATGGCGGGCTCCTTTTCGATGCGGTGAGCGATGTTTTTCAGCGCGATTTGCCAGGATCCGGGTCTGCAAAGCCGAATATGCAAGTCGTCACCGCGCGACCAGCACGCACTGAAGACTTTCCCGAATTCCTCCAGCCAGATTTCGACGCCATAGGCGTTGCGCGTTGTGTCTTTGCGTTCCAGCGCAGCTTCGTATTTGGCGCCGTCGCCAAGTTTCGGAAGCGGATTGAAGGGCGTGTGATAGCCGATCATCAAACCGTCTTCGCGCAGAACCGCGAGGTTTGCGGCCCCGCTGCGCTCCAGTGCGCCGCGCCGCGCCACCGCCAGAACCGCGAGGTCCCGCAATGCCTTGGCTTGGTGATCATCGGGCATTCGCAGTTTCATCCCATCGGTCCTCGTCGCGCTTCGTGGGTGCTGTGATAGCGGCAGCGAAAGCGCGGGGCTTTGACATTTTTCAATGCCGGACGAATCAAAGTTTGGAAAAAAGAATGCACCATCCGAAAAAGGATTTTTCATGGACAAGCATCTTCTGGTTATTAACGGCCATCCCGATCCGCGCCCCGAACGGTTTGGGTCGGCTTTGAGCAGAGCTTTTGGCGACGGCGCGCGAAACGCGGGTTGGAGCGTTCACACGCTCGAAGCTACAACGCTGCGTTTCACTTCCGGAACGACGCAGGCGGAAATTTCACAGGACATGGCAGCGGGTCTGGTTCACGCGGCGGATCGCCTGGCAATCGTGTTTCCGCTCTGGTTCGACGAACCACCGGCGGCGGTGGGAAAGCTGCTCGCTCATGCCGCAAGATTGCGGCGCTTTGCGCAAAATTCAGCTTCGGCCCGGCATCGCACGGCACAGCTCGTCGTCACGATGGAGATGCCGGCGTTCATCCATCGCTCCATGGTGCGCGCCGACGGACGCCGCGGCGACGGCCATGAATTGGAATCGCTCCCAGGCCTCGATTCTGCCAATGTCACTTTCATCGGCAGCGTCGGCGCTATCACCCTGGAGCAGCGCCAAGAATGGCTGCGCGAGATTCGCCAACTGGGCGGACAATTCGACCGCGTCGTGAAGTTGCCGCGCAGATGGTTACCGCTGGCCGCGCGTGCCGCTGCTTAACAGCAACGTCTTTCATCAGGCGGCGGCAGGCGCCGCCTGATCTTTCTCTCCACCCAAACGAGCCTCCGTTTCCGAGAAACTTGCGATGGTCGCGCCATCGGGAAGCCGCGCTAAAGAGAGAGAAATCTCCGAACCATCGGGCCGCTTCGCGGACGCCCAGTCGTTATAGTCTTCAGGTGTGCTGGCATTGATGCTTGCGAGCACGATCTCCCAGATGTTTCCGCTTTCAACCCGGTCCCGGCAGATATCAGCGAGGCGCATCACATGCGGCTCGTCCGCAAGGTCCGTGTCGGATAGCTGCCACAACTTCGCGAAATTGGCATTGTGCATCTTCAGGCGGCCATCCGTACCGAAGATTGCCATGCTCTCGTGTAGTGAGTTCAGGATTGCGGCCTGCACTTTGGCGAGCGAGTTGTAGGCGCTTTCGAGGCGCAATTTGTCGGTCACATCGTCATAGAGGAAGATCACGCCGCTGCCGCCGGGATGCGGGCGGACATTGACGCGAAGGCTTTTGCCACCTGGCAAATGCCAGACTTCTTCCTTCCGGCATTCCGGCTTTTCCATGAGCTCGAGCTGCTCGCGCTTCCAGGCCTGATAGTCGCGCCGTTCTGGCAGCTTGCGGGCGTTGCGAAGGCGATCGAGGATTTCACTTTGCGTCGGTTGCGTGTCGAGCCAGTTTTCGGAGAGTCCCCAGAGCCGGGCATAGGCGATGTTGAAGTCGGTAAGCCGGCCTTCGGGCCCGAAAACGGCGACGGCGTTGGTCAGCCGATTGAGGAATTGGCGGAAGAGTTCGCGCTGCGGCTTGCTCAAAGTGCCCGCCGGCGCGGTGTTGGTCACGTCGATTGCCATGCCCGCGACGCCGCCGGATGGCATGGCGCGCAGGGTGAAGGCAAGGTTGCGCGGCTGGCCGCTCAAATTCACCGGCCGCCGCACATCGACGATCTGCTGCCCCGCTTGCGCGATGCGTTCGAATTCCAGCTCGCATTCATCGATATGCGAATTGCCGGCTTTGGCGCTATCGAGCGAAGCTGCGCCCGTCGCCGCGAGAAAGGCATTGTTGGCCCAACGCAGGGAGAGCTTCTCGTCGCGAATCCATACCGGGATCGGCAAGGCGTCCAGCACTTCGCGATATTCGGACTTTTTCTTTTGCATCACAGCGGACTCGCGGCGCAGATAGACGACGGCATGCCCGCCCACTGGCGCGCCGCGTAGCGCGATGCGTTGCCCGCCGGGCGTGCGTGCGGTCAGCGAAAATGAGAAGCCCTTTTTGAGCAGGTCGTCCAGCGCCGCCGCGAGCGTTGGTGCATCAGGTCCATCCAGGCAGACCTGGAGCAATGCGCCGCCGCCGCTGAAGCTGAGCGGCTCGCTCATATGCGTGGCGAGGACCGCGATGGATTCTTCGCAGCCGGCGATGATGGCGTCGCGCAGAAGCGTCGAGGCTTGCACGCGCGCGAAGGTGCCGCGAATCCACCGGCGCAGTCCGAGGAAGCGCGTGCGCTCCATGACGGCGAGAAAGCCGGCGAAAGCGGCGAAGGCAACCGAGGACACCACGATGACCGCCAGCACCAGATCGTACAGCGACGGCGCGTGACCGGCGACCGCGGCGAGCTGGTGGGAAAGGGCTGCGGTGAGGATGGAAATCCAGGCGAAGAAATCGACAACGCTGTGCATCACGGTGTGCAAGGAAGGATCTCCGCTTCAGTTTGCGATGGCGAGCGCACGCAGCGCGCGCACATCCGCAAGAATGAGTTGATGGATGGCCGGCGTCGTCACGATGCCCGCGTTCTTGAGGTCGCGGATAGTGCGGCAGATGGTTTCGATGGTGAGTCCGAGATGGTCCGCGATGTCCTGCCGGCCCATCGCGAGATCGAGCGTGCCGCAGCGCGTGGCGCCGGTACGTTCGGCAAGACGCAGAAGAAACGATGCCAGCCTTTCCTTCGCATCCTGACAACCCAGCACGAGAAGATGGCGCTGCATCGTGAGGAGGTTGCGATAAAGGTGTGTCAGCAAATGCCGGCCGATGTTGGGGTCCGCCGCGCCAAGCTGATCGATCCGGTTTCTTGGATAGGAAACGAGCACGACATCGTTCACCGCCTCCGCAGTGAGTTCGTGCCGGTCGTCTTCCACGATGCCGAACAACTCGCCGGGAAGGGCGAAATCGACGATGTGCCGCCGTCCGTCCGCCGTGTGCTTGCAGATCCGCACGACACCGTCGGCGACCTTGTATATCCGGTCGGCGCTATCGCCTTCGGCGAAGATCGTTGTGTTCTTTGCGAATTTCTGGCGCAGGCTGCAGCTGTGCAGCCTTGCCAGACAGGCCTGCAACGGAGCGTTTTGAAGTTGGTCGTCGTAAGCGAAATTTGAATCGCGATCCCGCGGATGCACGGATGCGTCGGGCGATCTGAACGCCAAAGCCATATCCCAACCCCCTGCCGCATTCTGCGGCGTCATGGCTTCGCGCAAGTGATCACTCACATGGTTGCGGAGCCGTTAAGCAATTCTCGCGAATCGATAGCTGATGTATTTTGGGACTTCCGAAAATCCGTTTATCTACTTAGGGAGTTGCCACAGCGATTGGGCACGACTGCGCGCTCGGACGCGCGCGCGATTATCACGAAAATGTAAAGCGGCGAAGAAAGCGGCGTATTTGCTGCGTTTCGCGCCGGCATTTCGCGTTCATCTTCTCGCACCGTGTGTGGCAGGACCGCGCTCCATGCGTGAGTCCTATCCGTCCGTATACGTATTTATATCCTGTAGCGACTACGAGGCGCCGTTAGTCTTTCGGTAATCCATGGGTGCGAACGGGGCGCTTCAATGAGGGTGTTGAGTGTCAGGGCGCTGCGGGAGCTGCGTGTGATGATGTTCGCAGGAAAGATCTGTCATTGGGCGAACCATGCGACGGCGAGATCGCGGAACAGACACCGACAGGAGTCTTGGGCCGAAGCAACCGACAATCATCGCGAAAAAACTGGCGGAGCCGGAGGGATTCGAACCCTCGATACGGCTTTTCAACCGTATAACGGTTTAGCAAACCGCCGCCTTCAGCCTCTCGGCCACAGCTCCGCTGATCCGGCACTTTATATGGAGAGTACGGAAATAGGGTACCCGTCGGCGCCGAAGCCGGGGCCTTTTGCCCCAAATCCCCCGCGGTCTCAAGGGCTTGAACGCTGCCACTTGTGGGCGAGGCCGTGCGTTATCATCTGAAACGCCCATGCCCAAGCCCGAAACCATCCTTTGCCCCAAGCCGGCCGGCCTCTATTGCGCGGCGGGCGACTTCTTTATCGACCCAGTCCGGCCGGTGGACCGCGCGGTCATCACGCATGGCCATTCGGATCACGCGCGTTCGGGCCACGGCACGGTTATCGCGACGGCGGAAACACTCGCCATCATGGCGGCGCGTTATGGTGAGGATTTCGCCGGTTCGGCAGCGGCGCTCCGCTACGGCCAAAGCATCGAGCGCGATGGCGTGGAGGTGTCGCTCGTGCCGGCGGGGCATGTGCTGGGGTCCGCGCAGGCGGTGATCAAGGCGAAAGGCATGACCTTCGTCGTCTCCGGCGATTACAAACGCAGGCGCGATCCCACCTGCGCCCCGTTCGAGCCGGTGGCCTGCGATGTCTTCGTCACCGAGGCAACATTCGGCATTCCGGTGTTCAATTTTCCCGATGCGAAGGACGAGATCGCGCGGCTCTTGAAATCCGTCGCGCAGTTTCCCGAGCGCACGCATCTTGTCGGTGCTTACGCGCTGGGCAAGGCGCAGCGCATTATCCGCCTGCTGCGCGAAGCCGGTTATGACAAGCCGATCTTCGTGCACGGGGCGCTGCAGAACATGAATACGCTCTATGAGCGCTTCGGTGTCGATCTCGGTCCACTGGAGCCGGCGACGATAGAGAAGGGCACGAAGAAGGATTTCGCGGGCGCCATTGTCATCGCGCCGCCGTCTTCCATCGACGACAAGTGGTCGCGCCGCTTCGCCGAACCACTGCCGGCCTTCGCCAGCGGCTGGATGCGGGTGCGCGCGCGTGCGCGCCAGCGGCAGGTGGAAATGCCGCTGGTCATTTCTGATCACGCGGACTGGAGCGAACTGACCGGCACCATCAGTGAGATTGCACCGGGAGAAGTCTGGGTTACGCATGGCAATGAAGAGGCGTTGCTGCGCTGGTGCGAATTGAAAGGCCAGAAAGCGCGCGCCTTGTCGCTTGTCGGTTATGATGACGAGGAAAGTTGATGCGCGCGTTCGCCCAGCTTCTGGATCGTCTGGCGTTCACGCCATCGCGCAATGGCAAGTTGGTCCTGGTGCGCGATTTCCTGCGCGAGCAGCCCGATCCGGATCGCGGCTGGGCGCTCGCTTCGCTGACCGGCGCGTTGTCATTTGACGCAGCAAAACCGGGCTTTATCCGCAAGGCCGTGGAAGCGCGGCTCGATCCACAATTGTTCGCGCTCTCTTATGACTATGTCGGCGATCTCGCTGAAACTGTTTCTCTGGTATGGCCCGCGAAACCCGGCGCCAACCGCGAACCGGAACTCGGCGAGGTGGTGGATGCCTTGCGTGGCGCCACACGTGGCGAAGTGCAGAAGCTGCTCGAAGACTGGCTCGACGCCTTGGATGCCGATGGGCGCTGGGCGCTACTGAAGCTGCTTACCGGCGGCTTGCGTGTGGGTGTATCGGCCCGTCTGGCCAAGCAGGCTTGCGCCGATATGGGCGGCGTCGAAGTGAGCGAGATCGAGGAAGTGTGGCACGCGCTTGAGCCACCTTACGAAGATCTGTTCGCGTGGCTGGAGAAGCGCAGCGAGAAACCCAGCGCCGATCATCCCGGCCGTTTCCGCCCGGTGATGTTGGCGCAGGCGATCGACGAGGAAAAAGATTTCGCGAATTACGCCGCCGAGGATTATGCGGCCGAGTGGAAATGGGACGGCATCCGCGTGCAGGCGGTGAACGAGCGCGGGCAGCGCCGCCTCTTCAGCCGCACCGGCGATGATATCGGCGCAAGCTTCCCCGATGTGCTGGAGGCGCTCTCGCAGGAGGGCGTGATCGACGGTGAATTGCTGGTGATGAAGACCGGCAAGGTGCTCTCTTTTGGCGATCTGCAACAGCGGCTGAACCGCAAGACCGTCGATTTGGCGCTGATGGCGAAATATCCCGCCGGCATCCGCGCCTACGACATCTTGCTGGATGGCGAGAATGACATGCGCGGACTTCCCTTCAAGGAACGCCGCGCGGCGCTGGAAAAATTCGTTGCGCGCGAGAAATCGGATCGCATCGATTTGTCGCCGCTGCAGCCGTTCGAAAGCTGGGGCGAGCTGGCGAATTTGCGCAAACATCCGCCAGAAGGCGATCCACAAATCGCCGAAGGGCTGATGCTCAAGCGCTGGGACTCAATTTATGAAGCCGGGCGCCCGAAAGGTCCGTGGTTCAAATGGAAGCGCGATCCGCATCTGATCGATGCGGTGCTGATGTATGCGCAGCGCGGCCATGGCAAGCGCAGCGGCTTCTATTCGGATTACACCTTCGGGGTCTGGCGCGAGGATGCGAATGGAGACCGGGCGCTGACGCCGGTGGGCAAAGCCTATTTCGGCTTCACCGACGAAGAGCTGAAGCAGATCGACAAATTCGTGCGCGACAACACCATCGAGCGTTTCGGTCCGGTGCGCTCGGTGAAGGCGAACAAGGATTTCGGCCTGGTGCTGGAAGTGGCGTTCGAAGGCCTGCAACGCTCGACCCGCCACAAATCCGGCGTCGCCATGCGTTTCCCGCGCATTAACCGCATCCGGTGGGACAAGCCCGCCCGCGAAGCGGACGAGCTTTCCACACTGGAACGGATGCTGGATTAGTCCTTCAGCATCGGGCGGCCTTCGTGTGCCACCAGAAGATCATGCATGTCGTCGGCGTGCTCTTCCTCCACGCGCAGGATGCCCTGCAGCATGGTCTTGGTGCCCGGATCGTCATTGTCGAAATAGCGGATCAGCTCGCGGTAATGATCGATGGCGATGCGTTCCGCGATCAGGTTTTCTTTTATCATTTCGACGAGATTGAGATTCTGCTGGCCGAATTCCGAAGCCGAGCGCGAAAGAATGCCCTCCGGGCTGAAGTTCGGAATGCCGCCGAGCTGGTTGATGCGCTCGGCCACTTCCATTGCATGCTCCCATTCGTCCTTCGCGTGCTGGGCGAATTCTTCCTTCACCGCGTCGCTGGAAATGCCATGCGCCGCGACGGCGTGCATCTGATAGCGCAAGGTGCAGACGATCTCTGTCGCGAGAACGCTCTGGAGAATCTCGATCGTCTTGCTCACATCGCCGATATAATTGGTGCCGACGGCGCCCGTTTCCAGATGCTTGCGCGCCCGCTCGCGCAATGTTTTCACATCGGACAAAAATGGCTTCTTGGGGTCGGGCGTGTCGGCCATATCGAATGCTCCTCGGATCGCGATGAAATTTCCTGTGGGACATTCGACATAAAAGGAACGCCCGCCGGCGAGAAAACGCCGGCGGGCTGCCAAAGTTCCAAATCAGATGTTGAGAGCGCTTCTTATCTTGGGACCTGCACGAAAGGCACGGAGCCGCCCGGCACCATCGTTGTCGGCAAGACGCCGTTCCACTTTTCTGCCGCCGTCAGGTTGACCAGATTGGGATTGGACTGCAGCGCGTCGGACCGTGCTTTGATCGCCTGCGCCTCGGCCTGGCCTTTCACCGCGATGGCATGGGCCTGTGCGTCCGCGGCGGCTTTTACTTCATAGGCGGCGGCATCGGCATTGGTGATGCGCTTCTGCTTCTCCGCTTCCGCCTGATACTGGAGCACGATCGACTTCATGCGGTTCTCGACAGCGGTTTCATACACGTCCGAGAACGACACATCCTCCACCTGAACCGAGACGATCTGGATGCCGCGATTGTCGAGCGCTCGCTCCAGCGAGCGCTGAACTTCAAGGCCGAGTTTCGTGCGGTCCTGAATCATGGATTGTGCGGAGAAGATACCGAACACTTCTTTCAACCGCTGCGGCAGCTGGGTATCGATCAGGATGCTCGAATAATCCGTGCCGTAACGCGTATAAACGTCCAGCACGTTTGCTTCCGGCAGGCGGTAGTTCACACTCACCTGCACCGTCGCAGGCTGTTGATCCTGCGAATAGGCCTGTGTTTTGAATTCTTCCTTCTGCTCGCGCACGCTCATCTTCACGACGTCTTCGATGAAGGGCAGCTTGAAATGCAGGCCCGGCCCTTCGACGCCAACAGCCTGGCCCCAACGCAACAACACCGCCCGCTCGCCTTGATTGACCGTGAACCAGGTGCCGTTGATTCCGAATAAGAGGAACAGCACCGCCGCCGCAACGGCGAACAATGCCAGTCTGCGCGTGAAATCCATGAGACCCTCCGTAAGAGCCGCGAAAACCGCAGTTCTGCCGAGTCATCAAATTGTGATGAGGAACTCAGGGTTCAATAGCCTGGGATGGCAAATTGACTCTGGAGTCACCTTGGAAGGCCGACGCTGTGATCTTCTTGAAATGGTCACCCGCCAGGCGCAGCATGACCTGTCCGCGGGGCCAAAAAGCTCGCCGCAGGACTGCGAAAAGAGACCGCGGGAATAAGGCAGGGTCCGGGCAGTTCGGGAATGCGCGGCGCGCTGAAGGCTCCGCTGGAATGATGTTCCAGCCATGGAGGCTCGCATGCAGGTCAGGCACATCCTTCGCGACAAGGGCCGCGAGGTTTTCACCATCCCCAGTGATGCAACATTATCGGAAGCCGCGCGCCTGCTTGCCAGCAAGCGCATCGGCGCGGTGATCGTGCGCGAGCGGGATGGTTCTCTTGCGGGCATTCTTTCGGAGCGCGACATCGTTCGTGCCTTGGCCCAGGCCAGCGTGAATGCCTTGCCGCAAGCGGTAGCCCAACACATGACGCGCGCGGTTGCGACATGCTGCGAAGGCGACTCCGTGGATGAGTTGATGGAAATGATGACACGCGGAAGGTTCCGCCATGTGCCCGTCGTGGAAGATGACCAGCTAACCGGCATCATCTCGATCGGCGATGTCGTGAAAACGCGCATCGCGGAGACGGTGCAGGAAGCACAATCGCTGCGCGAATATATCGCCGCCGGATGAGGCTTTTGCCGCCGCGTTGCGAGTCCGCGAAAGGTTCCCGCATCTGGCGATAACTCTTGGTTACCGGTCTCGGAACCGGTCCTCATAAATGCGCGTTTTTCTGCCGACCGCCGGTCCCTTCGGCGTGGCAGGAGAGCGAGACATGAAAACGAAAAATCTCATTATGGGCGGCGTCGCCGCTCTTGCGCTTGCCGGCAGCTTTGCGGCCCCCGGCTTCGCGCAATACGTCGGAAATCCGCCGCAATATTCGACGCCCGAAGAGAGGGCGCAGACTCAGCAATTGAATGCACAGGCGCAGGACGGCACCACCGCTTCGCCGTCGGCATTGAATGGCCAAGGTGGCGATATGGATGCGCCGTCCGCGACCAATCGGGCACGGCAGGCGCAATACCAGGACCAGCAGGCGCAGTATGAACAGGACCGGGCGCGCTACGAAGCACAGCGTCGGCACTATGAGCGCAACATTCACCGTTATGATGAAGCACGCTTCTACTTCACCGACTATCCGCACGCTTATCCGTATCGCTACGAAGACGCGCACCTGACGCGTCTCTATTTGCTCCCGGAAGCGTCCGAGCAACTTGCGAACGCGCCGGTGGAAGGCCCGGGTGGCAACTGGGTCGGCCGCGTGCGCAATGTCGAGATCGGCATGGACAGCCGCCCGCGGCGCGTGGAGATCGCATTGAACCATCGCGTGTCGGTATGGGTGAGCCCGGGCGATCTGCGCTTCGATCCGGTTGATCATGTTGTTTACACGGATCTGTCACGCGCGGATCTGTGGGACATGCCGGGCGCGACTTTCAACAGTTGACACGTTTTGTTTGCAGTTGCGAAAGGCCGGCGTGTTTTGCACGTCGGCCTATTTGCTTGGGGGAACGCACAACTTAGTCGTGCGTTAATTGCCCGCGGGGGGCTTTTGGCTCTGTGAATTAGCACCGGGCCAGCGGAAAGGAATTCACGTATGACCATGCACGCAAAAATCCTGGGCGGCGTTGCTGTCGTCGCTCTTCTCGCCGCGGCTCCGGCCCTGGCGCAGACCTCTACCGCGCCAGCGACATCGCCCGCGCCGAGTGCGATGCCGAACACATCGACTTCAAACACTACCTCGACACAGACGGACACGACGGCAAAGCCCAGGCACAAAGCTCATCATCGCATGGTCCATCATCGCATGCACAAAAAAGCCGCCTCCTCTGCGGATGAGAAATCCGAGGAGCAGACGACAGAGCAATTGAATCAGCAGCAGCTCTCCAATCCGGGAAGCACCGGCGGCGCAGCAACATCGAATAGTTCGATGTCAAACGGATCGATGTCGAATGGCTCCACAAATCCTTCGATGAACACCGGCCCCCAAAGCACCCCGACATCGCCGCAAGGATCAGGTCCGGATACGACGAGCAATCCCACCGGGCAGCCGGGTCAGCCGAGCAATCCGAATGGCACGACGGATAACGGCAATGCATCGCCCAATGCGCCTAATCCAGGCACGCAGCCAAATCCCTCGAACGCGAACAACAGCAATACCGACAACACCGGCAACAACCCGCAGCAGCCGCACTGATTGTTGAGCGGACCCTCGTGAGGCTGGGCCGGTGGAGAAAGACACCGGCTCCTTTTTAGTCGCGTGTTTCCGGGTTTTAGTTGTTTGGTTGTCCAGTGCCCCTATATCTGGTGCGCGGGCGGCGGACTCGGGAACAAGCGCCCGCCAGCACGAAATTAGGGCTCTGCCTATCCCCAACTGCCTCAAAAATTCCTGATTTTAAGGCGCTTTTTCCGGTTGACGGGGGGAAACCACCCGCCTATACACCGCGCCCACGCCGATTGCGGGTGTTCCTTGCGAACGGCGTTCCGTCTGTAAGATAATGGTTTTTCGTCCCAAAGACGGGGCTCTTTGACATTGTGATTACAGGAAGGGAGACGTGGGCGGCGGCTCGATCGCTAGCTCGTGAATGCAAATTCACGGGCAAAATAAATCGAGCATTCCGAACGCTCGCGTTTCTTAGCAAGACTAAAAAAGACATGTTGTTTGTACCCGAAGCTTCGGCTTCGGTTTCCAAACTCCGTCATGTCAAACAGTTTTGCGAACAACGACGAGTGTTCGTCTGCTCAGAATCATAACTTGAGAGTTTGATTCTGGCTCAGAACGAACGCTGGCGGCACGCCTAACACATGCAAGTCGAGCGCCCAGCAATGGGAGCGGCGGACGAGTGAGTAACACGTGGGAACATGCCTTTTGGTTCGGCACAACTCAGGGAAACTTGAGCTAATTCCGGATACGCCCGTAAGGGGAAAGATTTATCGCCAAAAGATTGGCCCGCGTAAGATTAGCTAGTTGGTGGGGTAATGGCTCACCAAGGCAACGATCTTTAGCTGGTTTGAGAGAACGACCAGCCACGCTGGGACTGAGACACGGCCCAGACTCCTACGGGAGGCAGCAGTGGGGAATCTTGGACAATGGGGGAAACCCTGATCCAGCGATGCCGCGTGAG
>DASXHQ010000073.1:0-29624 GCA_036488415.1 Rhizomicrobium sp. | reverse complement strand
ACCCACTAGGACAAGCATCAGCCAAAGCCATACCGGCTTCGGCCTACCAAACAGCAGGGCTTTAAGTTCTCGGTCCACGTTCGGACCCTAAAACCCCTCCCGGCAGGGGGCAACGGAAGTTACGCACCGGACCCAGTGCAGGCCAGTTCAACATCGGCTCGCCCGCATGGCACACCGCGCTGCAATAACTTCAACCTACCTGTTTCATGGTGGGCTGCTCCGGGTTTCGAACGGGAGCGAAGATATACTCCGCGACACTTCCGGCAAACCTATTCGGAAAGCATTTGCGATGCTTCCACCCTCCCCTTGAGGGAGGGTCGACAATTTGCGCAGCAAATTTCGGGGAGGGGCATGTCGCCGTTCGAGACAACACGCGCCGAACGCCGCGCGCGGATGAAACGCCGTGCTGCACGCGCGCTGCGCGAAACCGCCAGCGACGCCGAACAGAGGATGTGGCGCCACCTACGCGGCAAGCAGATGGCGATGCTGCGCTTCCGGCGGCAACAACCGATCGGACCTTATGTGGTCGATTTTTATTGCTCGGCCGCAAAGCTGATTGTGGAACTGGACGGCGGACAGCACGGCGAGGATAAAGCTCTTGCTTATGACGCCGCCCGCACACAATGGCTGGAGGTGCGGGGTTATCGTGTCATGCGAATTTGGAATCACGAATTCTTTGCGAGCCCGGACGAGGTACTCGAAAGGATTTGGCGAACCCTGAAAGATCGAGTTGTTAGCCTGCCCTCCCCTTGAGGGAGGGCCGATAAAATTCGGAGCTTCGTGTGCGCAGCACGCGATGCGCGGAATTTTTCGGGGAGGGGCATGGCGTCTGGCCCCTCCCCGAAATTCGCAAAGGACGAATTTCGACCCTCCCTCAAGGGGAGGGTTGAACTATGGCTCTCCAACCGGGATTTCCGATTTGATTTGCAGATCCAGCGAAATATGAAGATCCGCCATTTCCTGCAAAAGCTCGGCTTTGATATTTTGCTGCAACACAAAGCTTTCCGCTTCCGAAAGGGACCAGAAAACCAAAAGACTCAACCGGCCTCCAGTGGCGGACAGCGTATCCAAAGTTTGTTTGTTCTTCTTCAGCACCCAAAGTGCGGATTTTATCTCGTCCGCAAGAACTCCATCCTCACTGCCGGGAAGCGCCATGATGCAGCATGATCGAGAGTGCTTGCTGCCTTGAATCGCGCCGACCTCATTTCCGCGCTTCCACTCCTTGACCACAACTAAGCCAAGACCGGATGAAAGGCCCGCGAGGTCCTCGACCGGATGATCGACAACAAAGAAAAGCTCGTGGTCATTAGTTTGCTCTGCCATGAACTTCTCTATTCACGATGCAAGTGCGGCGCGCAAACCCCTGGCCCCTCCGGCAAAATTTCGTTGCCATTTCAGGGCCTTATAAAATTTCCTACTTTGGGCTTTACATTCCCTTTTGTTCTTTCTATGTTCTTTTCCATGACTGAGACCCTCGCCTCAGCCGGAGATGGCCCGGCACTCGAAAATACTCCCGCCCGCGCGATGCTGAAGGCCGGGCTTTCCGCCTGTCACGGCATGTTGGCCGATTGCGCCAGCCTTGCCGGCAATGCCGACGAAGGCGCCAATGCCCGGATGCTGGCGGCGCAGACCGCGGCCAAGCTGGCCGCGGCATCGGCGCTGGCCGCTTCCGCCATCGCGAAGCTGGCCGAGGCCGAAACCCATCAACGACTGGCGAATGTGAAGATCGAGCTGGCGCTCAACCCGCACGGCACCGCGCGGCCGCGCGCGGAACCGGAATACGACGGCTATCGCGCCGAAGCGGAAAAATCGACAAACAACCTGCCCCGGGTGCGCAGCGTTTGAGCTCAATCGTGAAAAACAAAGGCGGCGCGCCGCGCGGCAACCGCAATGCGGTGAAGACCGGCACGCGCACGGCGCGGATGATCGCTTTGCGGCGGCAGGCGCGCGCGGTCGTCCGCGAGCTGAAATTGTGCGCGGCGCTGGCCAATGCGGAGGCGGCGCAAATCCGCCAATCAACCGCCGAGAAACTGCGCGTTTTCGAGGCCCAGCGCGCCGGCTTCCACGGTGTCGGCCAGCCCGTTCGCCAATGTGAGAACCTGCGCGGCGTAAAACCGTGCCAGCCCTGCGCGCGCCTCGTTGCCATCGCTCCCTTGCGCGCCTTTCGCCAGCAGGAAGCCGCCCACGGTGTCGCCTATCAGTTTGAGATAGGTCGTCGCCGCGCCCAGCGCGTCGGGCGTGCCGCGATTGGCGAGCATCCAATCCGTCGCGCGCTCACAGGCGGCGATGGCGTCGTGCAGATGCGCGGAAAGTTTTTTGTCGGCAATCGCGGTGGAGCGCATTTCGATCAGCAGATCGCGCGCGGCTTTTCCGTTTTCGAGGCCGAGCTTGCGCCCCGCCAGATCCATCGCCTGGATGCCGTTGGTGCCTTCATAGATCGGCGTGATGCGCGCGTCGCGGTAGAATTGCGCGGCGCCGGTTTCTTCGATGAAGCCCGCGCCGCCATGCACCTGCACGCCCAGCGACGCCACCTCCACCGCCACATCGGTGCTCCACGCCTTGGCGATGGGCACCAGAATGTCCTCGCGCAATCCGGCAGCTTCGCGCGCGTGTTGGGTGGGCGCGTGTTCGGCCAGATCGGAGGCGACGGCCGTGGCGTAACAAATGGCGCGCGCGGCCTGCGTCTTGGCCGTCATCAGCATCAGCATGCGCCGCACATCCGGCAAATCGATAATCAACGCCGTCTGGTCCTTCGACCACGGGGACCGCCCCTGCCGCCGCTCGCGCGCGTAGGACAGCGCCTTCTGCGTCGCGGCTTCCGCAACGCCCACGCCCTCCATTCCGACATTCAACCTTGCCGCGTTCATCATCAGGAACATCAGCGACAGCCCGTCGCCCGGCTTGCCGACGATTTCGCCGTAAGCGCCTTCATAGCCAATCACGCAAGTGGGCGAGGCATGGATGCCGAGTTTTTTCTCGAGGGAGAGCGGGCGCACGGCGTTCGCCGCGCCGAGCTTGCCATCGTCGCCGACAAGAATCTTCGGAACGAGAAAGAGCGAAATGCCTTTCACCCCCGGCGGTGCATCGGGCAAGCGCGCGAGCACGAGATGGACGATGTTGTCCGTCATGTCGTGATCGCCCCAGGTGATGAAGATCTTCTGCCCGGTGATGCGATAGGCGTCACCATCCGGTTCGGCCTTGCAGCGCAGCAGTGCCAGATCGGACCCGGCTTGGCTCTCGGTCAGGTTCATCGTCCCGGTCCATTCGCCGGAAACGAGCTTCTTCAGGTAAAGCTCCTGCTGCCGCCTGGTCCCGTGCAGCGAAAGCAGATGGATCGCGCCTTCGCCCAAGAGCGGGCACAGTGCGAAACTCATATTCGCCGCATGCGCCATCTCGAATGCCGCCAGCGAGAGAACTTTCGGCAAGCCCTGCCCGCCGAACGCCGGATCGGCGGCAAGCCCCGTCCAGCCGCCTTGCGCATAGTGCTTCCACGCATCGGCGAAACCCGTGGCGCTGCGCACCTTGCCGTTTTCGAGGCGGACACCTTCCTGATCGCCGGAACGATTGAGCGGCGCGAGAACGCCTTCGGTGAACTCCGCCGCGCCCTGCAGCACCGCCATCATGGTGTCCTGATCGACATCCTTGAAGGCATCGGTCTCTCGCAGCCCATCCAGCCCCGCAACCTTCAACGCATGGGCGATATCGGTCAGCGGCGCGCGATAGGTCATGGCAGAACCTCTAGATATGTATGGCGTGTCCCAGCGCGCGAAGTGCGGATTCGTGGAACGCTTCGCCGAGCGTCGGATGCACGTGGATGGTGCCGGCAATATCCTCCAGCACCGCGCCCATCGAGATCGCAAGCGAAAACTCGTTGGACAGCTCGCTCACATGCGCGCCGACGGCCTGAATGCCCAGCACGCGATGATCGGATTTGCGCGCGATGACCCGCACGAAGCCGCCATTGTCTCCGGCATCCATCGACAGCGCGCGTCCATTCGCCATGTAAGGGAACATCGCGGTGATGGTGTCGTCGCCCGCTTCATGCGGGCTCATCCCGGCGGACACGATCTCCGGCTCGGTGAAGCAGACGGCGGGGATATAGTTGTGGTCGAACTCGCGCGTATGCCCCGCGATGATCTCCGCCACCATGTCGCCCTGCGCGGCGGCCTTGTGTTCTAGCATCGGCTCGCCGACGAGATCGCCCACGGCCCACACATTCTTCATCGACGTGCGGCACTGGCCATCCACCTTCACAAAGCGGCCCGCCATGTCGACGGCCATGTTCTCAAGGCCCCAGCCTTCGGTCAGCGGCTTCCGGCCCACGGTGACGAGGATGTTGTCGGCGGGAAGATCGAGCTTGCTGCCGTCTTTCAATTCGACGTTGAGGCCAGTCTTGCTCGCGCCTGTCGCCTTCGCACCGAGATGCACGGTGACACCATTCTTCTCCAGCCACTTCGCCACCGGCTGTACCAGCGGCGCATCATACAGCGGCAAAATGCGGTCCAGCGCTTCGACGATGGCGACGTCAGAACCCAGCTTGCGGAACGCGATGCCGAGTTCGAGGCCGATGTAACCGGCGCCGACCACCACCAGCTTCTTCGGCACGGTGGGCAACGACAGCGCTTCGGTGGAGGAGATCACCTTGCCGCCGAATTTCAGGAACGGCAGCTCCACCGGCACCGATCCGGTGGCGAGGATGACATGTTCGGCGGTGATGATTTGCTCGCCGTCTTTGGTTTTCACGGTGCAGGTCTTGCCGTCGCTGAAATTCGCCCAGCCTTCGATCACCTTCACCTTGGAGCGCTTGAGCAATCCCGCGACGCCGGTGTTGAGGCGCTTGGTGATCGCATCCTTCCACTTCACCGTTTCGGCGAAGTCGATGGACGGCGCGGATTTGAGCGAGATGCCATTGAGCGGCTTCTGCGCCGCATGCGCCATCGCCTCGTATTCTGCGGCGACATGGATGATGGCCTTGGACGGAATGCAGCCGATATTGAGGCAAGTGCCGCCCAGCTTCGCCGCTTCGACAAGCACGGTATCGAGCCCCAACTGCCCACAGCGAATACCGGCGACGTAACCGCCGGGGCCACCGCCGACGATCAGGACTTTGGTTTGGATCTTTTCAGCCATTTGTTGTTCTCGTCCGGAGTCAAATATGTGCCCAGTGTGACGGTGCAGAACATGGCGAATAAAGCGATCCAGTCCGCCTGTTTCCAATCATCTTCTGTTTTGGTGATGTAGTGAACCTCGCCCTTGTAATCCCACTGAACAACGTTTCCCGTTGTCGTCCGAGCCTCGCGAGGCTCTCTTAGATATAAGTCGTCGATTACAAATAGCCCCGCGAAGCAAAACAGAAACCCGGCGGCACCAACCCAACGGAGCACATTTCCAAGCCTTTGCTTTGTGCTGCGCACTTTTACTAGTCCATAAACAGCGTCGCCGGATGTTCCAGCAGCGCCTTGATCTTCTGGATGAACTCGGCGGCGTCGTAGCCATCGACCACGCGGTGATCGAAGGAGGACGACAGGTTCATCATCTTGCGGATGACGATCGCGCCATCGCGAACCACCGGCCGCTCGATGATCGCATTGGGTCCGATGATGCCGACTTCCGGATAGTTGATGACCGGCGTCGTCGCCACGCCGCCAAGGGTGCCGAGGCTGGTGATGGTGATGGTCGAGCCGGAGAGTTCATCCTTGCCCGCCTTGTTCTCCCGCGCGGCGCTCGACACCCGCGCCACTTCCAGCGCCGAGTCCCACACATCGCGGGCTTCGGCATGTTTCACCACCGGCACGATGAGGCCGTTGGCCGTCTGCGTCGCGATGCCGATGTGAACGGCGTGATAGCGGTGCACGACACCGGCCTCGTCGTCGAAGCGGGCATTGATCTGCGGATATTGCGGCAGCACCTTCACCAGCGCCCGCATCAAGAACGGCAGCACGTTCAGCTTGGGCTGGTCGGCGCGCTTGGTTTTGTTGAGATGCGCACGCAGCGACTCCAGCTCCGTCATGTCGATCTCCTCGACATAAGCGAAGTGCGGAATGCGGCGCTTGGAATTCTGCATGCTCTCGGCGATCTTGCGGCGCAGGCCGATCACCTTCACTTCGTCCACGCCATCACGCTGCACATAGGCCGAACCGCCGCTGCGCGCACTCTTGCCGCCGGACTGGATGTAAGCGTCGAGGTCTTCGTGAGAGATGCGTCCGGCGGGACCGGTGCCCGGCACGAACTGCAACTCGATCCCCATGTCGCGCGCGCGCTGGCGCACGGCGGGCGATGCCAGCGGCTTGTCGCCTTCGGCGCGCGTCGTGAAGGCCGGCTTCGCTTCGCTGCGTGACACCTGCGCTACGACAGGCTTGGCATCTTCTTTCTTCGCTTCCGGCTTGGCTTCTGCTTTCGGAGCAGGCTTCGGCGCTTCGGCTTTCTTCGCCTCGGCCGCAGCACCATTGCCCTTCACATTGCCGGCGCCTTCGACTTCCAGTTCCACCAACGGCGCGCCCACCGCCGCCATCACGCCCGGCTCGCCATGCAAAGCGATCACCTTGCCCGACACCGGCGATGTCATCTCCACCGTCGCCTTGTCGGTCATCACATCGACCATGTTCTGGTCTTCGTGGATCGTGTCGCCGACCTTCACATGCCAGGCGACGATTTCCGCTTCCGCCGTGCCTTCGCCCACATCGGGGAGTTTGAAGATGTAGTGTCCCATGGCTTATTTCCCCATCGCGCGGCGCATCGCTTCGATCACGCGCGCCGGTCCCGGAAAGTAGTACCACTCGAAGGCGTGCGGATAGGGCGTATCCCATCCGGTGACGCGCTCGATCGGCGCTTCCAGATGATAGAAGCAGGTCTCCTGCACTTCGGCCGCGATCTCCGCGCCAAAGCCCGCGGTGCGCGTGGCTTCGTGCAGGATCACGCAGCGCCCGGTTTTTTTCACCGATGCCGCGATAGTATCGATGTCGAGTGGCACGATGGTGCGGATGTCGATCACTTCCGCATCGATGCCGCTTTCCTGGGCCGCGGCTTTCGCCACATGCACCATGGTGCCATAGGCCACGATGGTGAGGTCGCTGCCTTCGCGCACCACCGCCGCTTTGCCGAGCGGAATGGCGTAATGGCCTTCCGGCACGTCGCTTTCGGGGAATTTCGACCAGGCCTGCACCGGCTTGTCGTGATGACCGCTGAAGGGGCCGTTGTAGATGCGCTTGGGCTCGAGGAACACGACCGGATCGTCATCCTCGATGGCGGCAATCAGCAGGCCCTTGGCGTCGTAAGGCGTGGACGGGATCACCGTCTTGATGCCGGCGACATGCGCGAACAGCGCTTCGGGAGACTGGCTGTGCGTCTGCCCGCCGAAGATGCCGCCACCATAGGGCGTGCGGATGGTGATGGGCACGGTGAAATCGCCTGCCGAGCGATAACGGATGCGCGCCGCCTCGGAGACGATCTGGTCGAAGCCGGGATAGATGTAATCGGCGAACTGCACTTCCACCACCGGGCGCAGGCCGTAGGTACCCATGCCGATGGCGGCGGCGACAATGCCGCCTTCCGAAATCGGCGCGTCGAAACTGCGTGTCAGGCCATGCTTCTTCTGCAGGCCGTCGGTGACGCGGAACACGCCGCCGAAATAGCCCGCGTCCTCGCCAAAGGAGAGGACGTTCGGGTCGCGTCCCATCATCACATCGAGCGCGGAGTTGAGCGCCTGGATCATATTCATCGTCGGCATGGGCTCAGACTCCCGTCTGCTGGCGCTGGCGGCGCAGATGTTCGGGCATCTCCTTGAAGACGTCCTCGAACATGGTGCTGGCGCTCGGCAGCTTGTTCTCGCCCAAGGTGCCGTAACTTGCGGCTTCGGTGTTGGCGGCCTTCACCTGCTCCACCGCCTCCTTGTGCGCGGCTTCGTGTTTCTCCTCGCTCCATTCGCCGATGGCGATCAGATGCTGCTTCAGCCGCTCGATGGGATCGCCCAGCGGCCACGCCTTGCCTTCATCCAGCGGGCGATAGCGCGTGGGATCGTCGGAGGTGGAGTGCGACTCCACGCGATAGGTGAACAGCTCGATCAAGGTGGCGCCGTGATTGGAACGTGCGCGTTCCGCCGCCCATTGCGTCGCCGCATAGACGGCAAGAAAGTCGTTGCCGTCCACGCGCAGCGCCGGCAAGCCGTAGCCGATGCCGCGCGATGCGAAGGTGGATTCATCGCCGCCCGCGAACCCGGCAAAGCTCGAAATCGCCCATTGATTGTTGACGATGTTGAGGATCACCGGCGCGCGATAGACGGATGCGAAGGTGCAGGCGTAGTGGAAATCGCCTTCCGCCGTCGTGCCGTCGCCGACCCACGAAGCCGCGATGCGATCGTCGCCCTTATAGGCGCTCGCCATCGCCCAGCCGACGGCCTGCGGAAACTGCGTTCCGAGATTGCCGGAAATGGTGAAGAAGCCATGCGCTTTGCTGGAATACATCACCGGCAGCTGGCGGCCTTTCACCGGATCGCGCTCGTTGGAATAGACCTGGTTCATCATGTCGACGAGCGGATAACCACGCGCAATCAGAAGCCCCTGCTGGCGATAGCTCGGAAAGCACATGTCGGTGGGATCGAGGGCTGCTGCCTGCGCAACCGGGATCGCTTCCTCGCCGGTGGACTTCATATAGAAGGACGTCTTGCCCTGGCGCTGCGCGCGGAACATGCGGTCGTCAAAGGCGCGGGTGAGCAGCATGGTCTTGATGCCGCGGCGCAGCGTCTCCGGATCGAGCTTCGGATTCCACGGGCCGACCGCCTTGCCGCTGTTGTCCAGCACGCGAATGAGATCGAACGCCAAATCGGCGATCTCGCGGGGCGTCACCGCGGTATCGGGTCGGCGCACCTTGCCTGCTTCGGAGATGTCGAGCTTGGAGAAGTCCGGTTTGTCGCCCGGGCGATGCTGGGGCTCGGGAACGCGAAGGGAGAGGCGGGCTCTATTCTTCATATAAGGTCTCCGGAAACGGACGCCTGAAATGCCGGCCCGAAGGCCACGCTAACATGCCTCACGCATTTTTGTTGCGCGGGGTGCGACGTCCTATCCCTGCCCTAAAAAGCCGTCAATAAGACTGCGAAATGGGAGTTTTCACGCAATAAAGCAGCCGATGAACGAGGAGGGCGCGACACGGAAACGCTCTCCGCAGGCCGGTGCTGGGAAGAATTGAAAGGAGGGATTTTTGACACCCCGGCTTCCTGTTCATCGCGGACGGTTAAGCCAGGGGTAAGGCCGCAAGGTGCAAGCTGGCGCGTCTTCTGCAAGCCGCCGGGATCATGACCACGCTTGGACGCCTCACCCGCCTCACCGGAAACTGGATTCCGGCCACGCTTGCGCGCCCGTTCGGCGCGCCGACAGCGGTGTTCTTCCATGGTGTCGAGCGGCAGATCGCTGACCCGGCGTTGCAGGTCAACCAGCACCGTCTGGACGCGTTCGAGGATGTGGCGCGGCTGTTAAAGCGCGATTTCGATGTTCTGCCACTGCGCGCTATGGCCGATGTTCTGAAGCGCCCGGAGAAACATTCGCGCGCCCTATTCCTGATGTCGGACGACGGTTATGCAAACACGCTGACCACCGCCGCGCCGGTACTCAAAGCCTATGGATTGCCTTGGACCCTGTTCATCAGCACGCACCACATCGACACCGGCGAATTCACGCCGCCGACTTTGGCGCGCATCTTCTTTCGCGAAGCGCCCAAGGGCATGCACGAGCTTCCCTGTTTCGATGCGCCGGTCTTGCTGAGATCGCGCGACCAACGCGACGCCGAGGCGACGGAAGTTTGGAAACACCTGAAAAGCATGCCTTTCGCACACGCAACGCACGCGCTCGACGCCATGAAGCGCGTGCTGGCGAAGACAGGCATCGACCTCAAGGAAAAATATGCGTCCGAGACCTTCCTCACCTGGGATCAGGTCCGCGCGCTCGATCGGGACGGCGTAGAGGTCGGTGCTCATGCGGATATTCACTGGGCGATGCACGAAGGCCAGCCGCAGGACTTTCTGCACGAACAGGCGCTACGTCCCAAACAGCGCATCGAGAAAGAGATCGGGTCCTGCGGTTTCTTCGCCTATCCGTTCGGTCAGAGCGGAGACATCGGCCGCAATGCATGGGAAGCGGTGCGTGACGCCGGATACGAACACGCCTTCACCACCATTGCCGGCACGCTAAACGCCAGCCCCAATCCGTGGCTCTTGCCGCGCTATGGCCTAGCGGCGGAAGAAGCCAACCTCTCCGCCTTTCTTCCCGTGCTGCGCGCCAACAATGCGCGGCTCCGGACCTGGCAGTCCCAGATCGGGACATGACCACCTTGGGACAGACTTCGTCCCGGATGCGCACAAACTTCCCGCCGATTTCAGAGTAAACGCCGCGAAAGGCTGATAGCCGTCGCGATGCGGCACAGGTAAATCACCGAAGACTGGCGCGCTCAATGCAATCCGACCCCTGCGGATCGGATTGTTAGAGCGCCAGACAGTGACCATCCACGAAGACTTTGCCCCGTTTCACGCCGGCACCTATGCCGGTCATCTCGATGTCGCGGGTGACGTTCACTATACGCACGGCGTTTCGAAGCGGATGCTCGACCTCGCGCTCGCGATCCCGGCCGTGATCCTGCTGGCGCCGCTGATGATCGCCCTTGCTCTCCTCATCCGCGCGGGCTCGAAAGGTCCGGCGATATTCCGTCAGACGCGCCTTGGCCTTCACGGCGCGCCGTTCAAGATTTTGAAATTCCGCACCATGACTGTTGTGGAGAACGGTCCGGTGATCAAACAGGCCGAGTTGAACGACGTGCGCATCACGAAGATCGGCGGCTGGATGCGCCGCCTCAGCCTCGACGAACTGCCGCAGCTCATCAACGTCATCACTGGCGACATGTCGCTCATCGGCCCGCGTCCGCATGCGCTGGCGCACGACCGCTTCTATGGCCGCGAAATCGCCGGCTACGACAAGCGCCAGACCGTGAAGCCCGGCATCTCCGGCTGGGCGCAAATCCACGGTCATCGCGGCGCAACGGTGACTGTTTCGCGCATGCGCGAACGCCTGGCCTACGATGTCTGGTACGCCCGCAACGCAAGTTTCGCGCTCGACGTGAAGATCATCGTTCGGACCATCGGCGAAGTGCTGAGCCAGCGGAACGCTTACTGATGCGCGGCCACAAGCTCATCGCGCACGATGTCGCCGCGCAGCACGGCTTCTATCAACGTCGCGATCCCGACCGCCTTTACAATGAAGTCGTTGTTGGTGGCATCCGCACGGCCTGCATCGGCCGCGAACAGATGGGCCGTCTCATGGTCGGCGATTGCCTTGCCGCCCGCGGCGGCGGCCGCAAAGCACGTCTGATCTTCGCCTCCAACGGCCACGCGGTCTCAATGGTGCGCAACGATGAAAGCTTCCGTGAGAACTTTGCGAAGGCCGACCTGATCCACGCCGACGGACAGCCCGTCGTCATCGCCTCGAAGCTGCTCACGGACACACCGATCCCGGAGCGCACGGCGACCACAGATTTCATCCACGACGCGGCGGTCAAGGCCCGCGAGAACAATCTGCGCTTCTTCCTGTTCGGCTCGACCGAAGCGGTGAACGCGGCGTGCGCCGAGAAGCTTCGCGAGTCCTATCCGGGCCTTAAGATCGTTGGCCGCCGTCACGGTTATTTCTCGCAAGACCAGGAAGCGCAGATCGTCGAAGAGATCAACGCCGCCGATGCCGATGTCGTGTGGGTCGCCCTCGGCGTTCCCAAGGAATACGAGTTCTGCGTCCGCAACCGCGAGAAGATCCATGCCGGCTGGCTGGTGACGGCTGGGGGCTGTTTCAACTTCGTCTGCGGCGAATACCGCCGCGCACCGAAATGGATGCAGGCGACGAGCCTGGAATGGCTCTACCGGCTGTGGCGCGAGCCCAAAAGGCTTTGGAAACGCTATGCGGTCACCAATCCTATCGCCGCGTTTACCCTTTTGACACGCACCATGTCCTACAGGTCGAAGGACTGACCGGGCACCCGGATGAGCGATGCCGCACCACTGATTGCAACCGCCGGGATGGATCGCGCGAAAGCGCCCTCCGCCTTGGGAAATCTCATACCGCTGGTCCTGCGCTACGCCTTCAATACGCTCGGCCCTATTTCCATCGCCGGCGCCCATTTTCTCTCCTCGCTGATCTTCCTGCGCTTCCTGCCGCAGGCGCAGTTCGGCCTGTTTTCCTTCGTGTTCGTCGTCGTGCCGTTCGCGCTTTCGATGACGGGCGCGCTGTTCGGCGCCGCTTTGGTCAATTCCGCCAATGGCAAGACTCCGATGACCGCAGCCGAACTCGCGGCCTATATGAAAGCCAATCTGGTTTTCGCAAGCCTGGCGGCCATAGTGATCTTCGGTCTGATGATCGCAGGAACCGCGAGCCCCTCGCTCGCCGCACTTGTCTCGCTTTATGGCGCGCTGATGTGCATCCGCTGGTTCGCACGCTGCCATGCTTATGCGCTTCACCAGATGCCGCGCGCCATCGTGTCGGATCTCATCTACAGCGCCGTCCTAACGACCGGCATTCTGACCCTCGCCTTCACGCACAATCTCACGCCCATTTTCGCAGGACTGGTTCTGGTGCTGTGCTCGGCCTGCGCCGCGATTGGCTTTGGGGGCGCGTTCGTTCGCGCGCAGGTTACAGCGCTGTGGCGGGGATCGCTGCGCGCCTTTCTGCCGATCTGGCGCGATCTGGCGCGCTGGTCGCTTCTGGGCGTGATCTCCACGGAATTCACCGCCAACGCACACGCCTATCTCGTGACGCTAATCTCCGGGCCCAAGGCGTTCGCGCTTCTGGCGCTCGGCTCCCTCTTCATGCGGCCCGCGTCGCTGGTGATGACCGCGCTTCCCGATGCCGAGCGGGCGACGATGGCGCGCGCCCTAAACGCGGGCAAATTCGGCGATGCCATGCGCGCGGTATTCCAATTCCGCGTCGCCGGATTGACCGTGCTGACGGGAACATCGATCCTCGCGGCGATCATCATGATCTGGTTCCCGCAGCTCATCCTCAAGCGCGGATACGACGAAGCCAGCGTCGTCGCGGTGACCTGCATCTGGGTCGCTGTCATGGCGATCCGCGCATTGCGCACGCCGGAATCGGTGCTGCTGCAGGCGGGCGGCGAATTCAAACCGCTGGCGAGCGCCAGCGTGAACTCCAGCGTGGTTTCCCTGGCGTTTACGTCGATCCTGCTTCTGGCCTTCGGCCCCATCGTGTCGCTAGGCGGCGTGCTCGCCGGTGAAGCAGTCATGGCGCTGCAGATTTTCGCGCAGGCGCGCAAATGGCGGGCGCAACATGGCTGAGGTCGTTATCGCCATTCCGAGTTTCCGCCGTCCGAAAGGACTGGCGCGGCTGCTCGCGGCGATCGAGAGCCTGAACACAGATGCCAATGTCACAGTCGTCGTCGCCGACAATGACGCGCAGCATCGCGAGGCGGTACAAACCTGCAACGCCACGTGTGCGCGCGGCTATCGCTGGCCGTTGGACTCCTTCATCGAGCCCAAGCGCGGCATTGCCAATGTTCGCAATGCGCTGGTCACGCGCGTTCTTGAGAAACACCGCTGCGACTTCATCGCGATGATCGACGATGACGAAGTCCCCGCCGAAGCTTGGCTCGAAGAGATGCTGCGCGTGCAGGCGCAAACGAATGCGGATGCCCTGAATGGTCAAGTCAAACGTGTCTTCGAGATCGATCCCGGTGCATGGGCCGTTCATTGCGATGGCGTTTCCGACTCTTTCGCGCCGACGGGGCCAATCGCTGAACTCGAGAGCAGCGCGAGTCTCCTGGCCCGGCGCAGCCTCTTTGAGGATATTGGTGTCCCCTGGTTCGATCCCGCCTTTGGGATGAGCGGCGGCGAGGACAAGGACTTCTTTCTGCGTGCTAAAAAAAAGGGCGCACGCTTCGCCTGGGCCAATGATGCGGTCATGTACGATCATGTGCCGCCTTCGCGCGCCAACCTGAAGTGGGCGCTAAGCCGCGCCTACAGCGCCGGCAATTCGGATATGCGTGTATTCCTGCGCCATCGTCCCGATTTGTCGGCGCAACTGCGCGAATTTGCACGGCTCGCAGCCGCGCTCTTGTTGAACCCGGTGCTGTTCGTCATCCTCGCTTTCAATCCGAATCGCCGCGTGCGGCCGCTGCGCAAATTGTATCGCGCGCTCGGAAAGCTGGCGGCGATCGGTGGACGCCACTACGAAGAGTATTCCGTAATTCATGGCCAATGACGGAATAGCCATTCGCGACGCACACACCGGGCAGGACATTACCTCCCGGGTCCTCGAATTCGCCTTCGGCGCTTTCCTGCTCTTGGTCTTCATCGGGCTTTCGCCCTTCGCCATACGCGACCCGAATGTGCTTGCCGGCGGCGAGACCATCGCGGCCGGCGAAGGCGATCTCATCCGTCAGATTTGTTATCTGCTGATCTTTGCCACCATTCTCGTGACCGCCATCCAGCGGGAGGGCCTTCGCGCCGTCGATGCGGTGCCGATCATGTTGGCAGTGCTGCTTCTGTGGTGCGGGTTAAGCGCCTTGTGGGCCGCCGAACCGCTCATCACCATCCGCCGCGTCGGCCTTGAAGTCGTCGTCGTGCTGTCGGTGATGTTGAGCGTGAGCGGCCTTGGCATCGACCGCAGCTTGCGGGTTTTGCGCGTGGTGCTGGCCGTGGTGCTGATCGTGAATTGGATTTCGATTCCGATCCTGCCGCAGGCAGTCCACCTGCCCAACGAAACCGATCCCAGCATCATTGGTGACTGGCGCGGGCTCTATTACCACAAGAACATCACCGGCGCGGTGTGCGCGATCTCCGCGATGCTTTTTCTCTATTATGCCATTCGCGACCGCAGCCGCGTGGACCTCGCGCTGCTCATCGCCACGCTTGGCTTTCTTGTGATGACACGCTCCAAATCGTCGATGGGCCTGCTGCCGCTCGGCGTTGGGGCGGGAGCGCTCTATTACTGGACATGGCGCCGCGCGATGGATCGCGCCATCGTCAGCATCGCGTTGATCCTTCTTCTGACGATTGTGGGCATTGTCGGTGTACTGAACTACACGGCGATTTCCCACATGCTGGCGGACCCGCAGGAATTCACCGGGCGCGCCGCTATCTGGCAGGCGGAGATCGCCTTTATCCGCGACCATGCTCTGCTCGGGTCCGGCTTCGGTTCTTTCGCCGACACCGGCGCGCTGTCCCCGCTTCACGCCTATGTCGGCTCGAGTTGGGTGGACACCATCAGCCACGGGCACAATGGCTATCTGCAGCTGATCGTCACGACGGGCCTCGTCGGCTTTGCGCTGGCGATGATCGCGGTGATCTGGACGCCCGCCATCGCGTTCTGGCGAATGGACGGCATGGACCGCCTGCTCAAGGCGTTGCTGTTCTCGCTCTTCGTGTTCTTCGTCTTTCACAATCTGACGGAGTCCGACTTTCTGGAAAGCGATGGCGCGAGCTGGGTCGTATTCCTGATGATGCTGGCGGCGTTGCGCGACTATCGGTTGAGACACGCACCATGACGCCGCTCTTCTCCGTCATCATTCCGATTTTCAATCGTGCCGACGTGCTGGAACAGGCGCTCCGCTCCGTGCTTGCGCAAAACTGTCAGGATTTTGAAATCGTCGTGGTCGATGACGGTTCTTCCGATCACCCCGAACGGGTCGTCGATGCCGTCGGCGATCAGCGCATCCGCATGGTGCGCAAGGAAAATGGCGGCGGCGCCTCCGCACGCAACCGTGGCTTCGACGAAGCCCGCGGCCGCTTTGTCGCGCTGCTCGATTCCGACGACCATTTCCTGCCGCATCACCTGGAAAACATGCGTCGCCTTCTAGAGAACACGCAGAACACCGTGGGCTATGCCCGCATGATCGTGGACCGCGGCAATGGCGTGACCTTGCTGAAGCCACCGCGCGCCATACGGCCGGGCGAGCACATGGCGACCTATCTTCTCTGCGACCGGGGCTTCGTTCCGACTATCACCGTCGCGCTTCCCACCGCAATCGCGCGCAATGTGCGATATAGCGAGACATGGCGCGTGGCCGAAGACGCCGACTTTGCGATACGGCTGTTTCTCGCTGGCTGTGAATTCAAGATGGTGGAGGAGCCGGGCGCAGTGTGGGACGACACCTACAATCCCAATCGCACCTCCGCCGGCCGCAAGGGCGTGAGACTCTTGCCCTGGATCGAGCAGCTGAAGCCATTCATCCCGGCGCGCGCCTATTACGGTGCGCGCGGATGGGCGATCGCCAAGGGTGTCGCGGTCGAAAGGCCGCAGACCGCGCTGGGCTACTATCTCACCGCGGTGCTGCGCGGCTGCTACAGCCCGCGCCTCGCCGCGATCGTCTTTCTTCAGATATTTCTTTCCGACCAGAATTATCGGCGCATTGCCGACCGCGCGATACCGTTCGTGCCGCGGCGCGGCGTATCGGCCTGATGCTCTCGCGCAGATTGTTCCTGGAGCAACTCGCCGGCGCAGGCGCGTCGGCGGGCTTACGCCCCAGCCTTGCCGCGCAAACCGATCAGGGCTTGCGCGATATCACGGCACGGCACGGCATCGTTTATGGTTGCGCTGCCGCGACCTATGAATTGAAAGACGCCGATTTCACCGCCTCGCTGACGCGTGAGGCTGGGATACTCTCAGCGGAATATGAGATGAAACGCAAAGCGCTGGAACCCACACGCGGCGTCTACGATTTTTCCGGCGGCGACGGATTGCTCGCCTTCGCGCACCGCCACGACATGACGTTCCGTGGCCATACACTCGTATGGCACAACAGCAATCCGCCATGGCTGCAGGGGGCGCTGCAATCGCCCGACGCCGAGACATTGCTCACGGGCTACATTGCGGCGGTGGCGGGCCATTACAAAGGCCGCGTTCATTCCTGGGATGTCGTCAACGAAGCCATCCAGCCTTCCGATGGGCGGAGCGATGGCTTGCGCAATTCGTTTTGGTTGAAGCGCTTCGGTCCCGGCTATATCGACACCGCATTCCACGCTGCACGGCAGGCGGATCCTAATGCCATGCTGGTTTATAACGACTGGGGTTGTGAATGGGGCGCGCCGGAGAATGACCGCTTTCGCGCTGTCACGCTCGAATTTCTCAGCGGTGCTTTGGCGCGCGGCGTTCCTATCGACGCGCTCGGCATGCAGGGACACCTTTCCGCGTTTGGAACCCAGGTCGATCAGAAGAAGCTCGCGGTGTTTCTAGCGGCCGTCCATCAGATGGGATTGAAAATCCTCGTCACCGAGCATGACGTGGACGACAGCGGCGGGCCGGCAGACATCGCCGCGCGCGACCGCGCTGTTGCCGATGCGAGCCGGCGCTTTCTGGACGTCATGCTCGACAATCCCGCAGTGATCGCGGTGTTGACCTGGGGGTTGTCGGACCGGTTCCTCGATCCGCCGGGATGGCAGGACCGGCTGGCCGGCCGCACCCCACGCATGCTGCCGCTGGATCGCGACTATCGCCGCAAACCGATGTGGACTGCCATGGCGAAAGCTTTCGCTTAAGTCTTCAGCTTGCGTGCCAGATGTTTCGCTACTAGCGGCGCGACATATTCAGCGCCGGTCATGAAGCGCATGAGCGGGCCGAAGCTGTTGGCCGCGGCCGGGCCGATCACATAAAGATCGGAGACCGACGTCTCGAATTTGCCCGAGAGTTTCGGCGCAACGCCCGTCGTTGCGATGCGCGACAACAAGTCTGGCATCATGAACGGCACGCGCGACAGGTCCGGATTGTAACCTGTCGCCGCGACAACGTGATCGCATTCGATCGTCTTGGCCTCACCGCGTCTATCGGACAGGCGCAGGAGCACGCGGTTGCCCATCATGCGCGCGGCGTCGAGGGTATGACCCAGAAGCTGGTAGACATGGCCTTCGATGCGCTCGCGCATGAACCAGCCCGGCGCGGGACCGAGATGGCGTTTCACGACGCGAAGACGCAGCTTTTCCGGCAGGAAGCGGAACAGGAAGGGTAGTTTCACGGCCATATAGGAGCGCCAACCGGGGCCAATGGTCGAGGCCGGGCTGCGAAGCCGATGCCACCACTTGTCGTCGTCCGACCCGGGAGGCGTGTGATAGCGAATGGCATGATCGCGCGCGACGATCTTCACCGACGCACCGCTATCATGCAGCAGCGCGGCCAGATCGATGGCGGATGCGCCGGCGCCCAGCACCACGACATCCTTACCTTTGAAGCGCGACACATCGCGATGGTCGTAACTGTGCGAAACCGCGCTCTTGTCCAGCTCGCGCAGCGTTTCGGGAATGTCGGAGAACCAGGTGATGCCGACCGCGAGCACGACTCGGCCCGCTTCGACACGGCGTCCATCTTCCAGCGTGAGCGCAAACCCGGCGGCGGTCGGTTCAAGCGCGGTGACATTCTGTTCCTCGAGCGTCGGCACATAGGTCTCGCGGAACCACTGCGCATAGTCGAGGAAAAGATCGAGCGAAACCGGCAGCGCCTGATCGGAATAGGGGATGGCCCGCGCGGCGCAATAGGCTTTCAGAGTCGACTCTTTGGAGGGGTGCGACAGGCTGGACGCAAAGCCCTCGGACTTCAGCAGCATGTCCTTGGGCATATGGTTGCGCCAGGTATCGAGCGGCTTGCCGAAAATACGGAAGGACACGCCGCGCGCTGCCAACTGCGCCGCCAGCGAAAGCCCGTAAGGCCCAGCGCCAATGATGGCCACATCGCAATCGGCGGCATATTGTTTTCCCGGATGAACCTTGGCGCCACCCGGAACCGGTTGACGCAGGATGGGACGAACCGCTCCAACTTCTTCGAAATCGACGCTAGTCATGGGCAAACTCCGTCTCGAATTGGCACAGTTTCGGGAAAATCGCCCCGAAGCCGCACATCTGTCCGCGCTTGGGGGAAATCATCCAAGCGGCGTGCCAGCTTCCGTTCACCGATGATTAGACCCCGCCCGGCCATAGTCACCGCATGAGCGTTAAAGTCTTGCTTGCGACCACCGTGCGCTGGCCCTCCGCCGGAAGGCTGGCGGGCGCTTTCGTGGCTGCGGGGTGTTCGGTCGACGGGCTTTTGCCGGCTGACCACCCAGCGGCGCGCAGCGGCTACTTTGAGCGTGTTCATCCCTATCGGCCGATTGGAGACATGGCGTCGTTTCTAGATGCCGCGAAGCAAAGCTGTGTCGACCTCGTCATCCCGCTCGATGATCGCGCGACTGCCCTGCTGTTGCGCGCCCACGAATACGCGCCCGATCACATCGCCGCACTCGTCGCCCAGTCGCTGGGAAACACAGCCAACTATGCCAAGCTGATGTCGCGCAGCGGGTTCATCGACGCCGCGCATGAGATCAATATCCGGACGCCCCGGACGCGTGCGATTATGAGCGAAGCGGATCTCGAAGACGCGATCAGCGAGATCGGTTTCCCATCGGTTTTGAAAGCGGACGGGACTTGGGGCGGCGACGGCGTTGTCGTTGTGAACGATCGCGATGAGGCGCTTCTAGCCTATCGCAAGCTGTCCAATCCACCATCTCTCTTGCGCAACTTCGTGCGCGCCATCCGCCGTTCCGATGTGCATTTTTTGCGCACGGCGCTGGATACGAAAACGCCCGCCATCAGCCTGCAGCAATTCGTTTCCGGCAAGCCGGCGACGACGTCGCTGGCGTGCTGGCAAGGAAAGCTGCTGGCCGCCAATCATCTCGAAACTCTCGCTGCGCCGGAAGCCCACGGCCCCGCCAGCGTGCTGCGCCGGATCGAAAGCGCTGAAATGAGTGAAGCCGCGGCGCGCCTCGCGGCGCGGTTCGAGCTCAGCGGCCTGCACGGACTCGATTATGTCCGCGACGAGCAAGGGCATGCGCACCTCATCGAAATCAACCCGCGCAGCCCGCAATCGAGCTATCTCAGTTTCGGCGCCGGGCACGATCTCGTCTCCGCGCTCGCGGCGAAGGTGGATTGCAAAGCGCGTGCGCCGCGCCCCCGCGTCGCCGGCGACGTCGTCGCGCTCTTCCCGCAAGAATGGATGCGCGATCCCGCGAGCCCCTATCTCACCAACGCCTTCCACGACGTACCGTGGGACGATCCGGCGTTGATCCGCGCCTGGATGGAGTCCCGGGCGGCCCGCCCGGCGCTGGACAAATGGCGCACCTTCATGGCCAGCGACGCGCGGGGCGATCGCCTCGCCATGCAATCTTAAGGCGCATTCCACTAACCACCGTTAACCATTCCGCAGTGGCTGGCAGGGTTAAATCCAGCTGTCCGGCTTTGGGGGCACGGGCCCTGCATACCCTCAAAGTCTCATGGCGGTACGGAAGGCGATGGCGTTTAGCGACACCCCCACATCTGCCGGCGCACGCGCGACCGGAGCGGACGACGCTGGCATGTTCCGCTTCAGCGATCTCATCCGCGTGGGTGCGAAGCGGCTGGCCCTCATTCTCACCACTGCCACCGTCATCGTCGCCGCGACGATTATCGCCCTACTGCTGTGGCCTTCCACCTATTCCGCCGCCACTTTGGTGATGCTCGATCAGCGCACCAATAATATAGCCCAGAACAGTTCGGTTCTGTCGTCGCTGCCGACCGATCCGGTGTCGGTGCAAAACCAGATTCAGATCCTCACCTCCCGCGATCTCGTCGCGCGCGTCATCGCCGATCTCAAGCTTTACGAGGATCCGGAATTCGCCAAGCCGGACGCCATCACCGGCGAAATGCCCAGTGCCGATACGGTGATAGACAATTTCGAGCGCCATCTGACCGTCGAAGCCGTCGGCCTTTCGACCACCATCAGCATCACCTTCAAGTCAAGCGACGCCAAAAAGGCTGCGGCCATCGCCAATGCACTTGCCGCCGCTTATCTCGCTGACCAAGTGGACTATCAGGACGAAGCCACGCGCCAGACCACCACATGGCTGCTCGATCGTATCCGCGCACTTGCCCGTCAGGTGCAGGGCGCCGAAATGGCGGTGCAGCAATACCGCGCGCAGAACAATCTTACCGACACCGAAGGCGGCGCATCGCTGATCGACCAGCAGCTCATGGCCGAAAGCGCGGCGCTGGTTCAGGCCAAATCCGATCTCGCACAGAAGCAGGCGATCTCAACGCATGTGAATTCCATGATCGCCACGGGACAGGGCGCCGACGTCTCGCAGGTGGTTTCTTCACCTCTGATCATCCAGCTACGTACGCAGGAAGCAGAATTGCTGCGCCAGGAAGCGCAGCTGTCGTCGAAATATGGTCCACGCCATCCAAAGATCGTAGACATCGAGTCCCAAAAGGAAAACCTGCAGGACAAGATCGTTCAGGAAGCCATGCGCATCGGCGGTTCGGCGGCGAACGATGTCGCCGTGGCGCGGGCCAATGTCGGATCGCTGGCGGGGAGCCTCAAGACGCTGGAAAACAGCGCGAGCGCCGACAGCCTCAAGCGCGTGAAGCTGAAGGCGCTGGAAGCCAACGCTGCCTCCACCCGCACAATGTATGAGGCCTTCGTCACGCGGCTGCGCGAAACACAAGGCTCGGTCGGGTTGCCAAGTGCGCGCGTGATTTCCACCGCCGCTGTCCCAGAGCAACCGAGTTCACCCAAGCGCACGCTGATCGCCGCCGCGTCCATTCCGATCGGATTGTTGATCGGCCTTCTGCTGGCATTGATCGCCGAACGCGCAAGCCCCGCTGTCGGATACCGTCCGCGTCCGACGTGGCAACCCGCGCCAGCGACCGTCGTCGCCGCCGCACCGGCGGTCGATCCGCTGCGTGGCGCAACCGTGCTGGGTGATATTCCGGACTATGAATCCTTGCGCGCCGCCGACGTCGTCATCGACCGGCCCTACGACATCTATGCCCGCTCGGTCGACGCGCTACTGGCCCGCCTAGCGCCGCAGGCGCGTGGCATTGGCGGCAAAGTCATCGCCCTCACCGCTGCCGACCAGAGCGAAGGCCGCACGGCGTTGGCAACCGCTTTGGCACGCACGGCGACGCAGCGCGGGCTGCGCGCCATCGTCATCGACAGCGATTTCCAGATGCCGCGCGCCGCGTTGGCAATGGGACTGAACCCCGGCGACCTCGGATTGCAGGATGTTCTTTCCGGCACTTCGCCACTGAGCCAGAGTCTGGTGCGCGACAGCCGTTCCGCGGCGCTGCTGCTTTCGCCCGCGCGTCTGCACGGTTCGAACGGACAGTTCCTCAGCGCGCTTCCGCAACTCATCGCCTATCTGAAGCGTAGTTTCGATCTCATCATCGTGGATTGCCCGGCACCCAGTTGCGCCAGCGCCTCGCGCTATTTCCTGCCGCTCAGCGATGCGGCGGTGCTGTTGGTGCGCTGGCAAACGACGCCGCGCGCCGCCGTCACACAAACCATCGATACCTTGCAGGCCCTGCGCGTTCCCGCCACCGGCGTCGTCTTCGCGCGCTAAACGCATAGCAATGCGGCCTATAATTCACTGGCCGCAGCCGTTTCAGCCTTTATAGTCGCGGGCCATGAGACGCGATCCCTCCGCCCCTGCGGGCACCGTTCACCGCCGCACCATCGACAGTAAAATCCTCAAACAAGAGACGCTCGGGGATCCGGCTGAGCGCCGGATCGACATCTATGTTCCCGCCGGCCATGACGGACGCGGGCTTCCTCTTTTGGTCGATATCGTTGGCTTCACCGCCGGTGGACCCGCCCACACCAACTGGAAGAATTTCGGCGAGAATGTTCCCGAACGCGTAGACCGGTTGATCGCCAGCGGCGCGATGCCGCCTTGCGTCGTCGCTTTTCCCGATTGCTTCACCAAGCTCGGCGGCAATCAGTACATCAACAGCGAGGGCATGGGCCGCTGGGCGGACTTCCTGATGGAAGAAGCCGTACCGTTTGTCGAAAAAGAGTTCGGCGTCGGCGGCAAAGGCAAGCGCGGCATCTTCGGCAAAAGCTCCGGCGGCTATGGCGCGATGGTGCACGCCCTGCTCTATCCGGATTTCTGGTCGGCGGCGGCGGTGCATTCCGGCGACATGGGGTTCGATCTCATGTATCGCCATGAATTCCCGGTGGTGCTGCGCGCGCTGGCGGCTGTCGGCGGCAATCCGAAAATCTGGCTGGAGAAATTCTTCACCGCGCCGAAGACGAAGGATTCCGACATCCACATCATCATGATGTTGTGCCAAGCGGCGAGTTTCGATCCCGATACGTCGGCCTATATGAACATCCGCCTGCCGGTCGATCCGCACACCTGCGAGTTCATACCCGAGCGCTGGCAGAACTGGCTCGCCTGGGATCCGCTCGTCATCGTCGAAAAACGCGCGGACGATCTCAAGAAATTGAAGATGCTTTATATCGATTGCGGGGATACCGACCAGTACAACCTCGTCTACGGCGCGCGGCGGATGCACGCCCTTCTGGAAAAGCGCGGCGTTGCGCATGTGTACGAGGAATTTCCCGACAACCACTCTTCCGTCGATTACCGGATGGACAAGAGTCTGCCCCTGCTCGCAAAGGCACTTTCGCAATGATGGATACGAACAAGCTCAAACATTTCTGCGACGCGCAATGGGACGATTCCATTCTTCCCTCGATTACCGAATACATCCGCATCCCCAACAAGTCCCCGGCCTTCGACCCCAAATGGGCCGAGCATGGCTATATGGATCAGGCGGTTTCGCTGATGGAGAAATGGGCGCGGGAAAAGATCGCCGCGATCGAGGGCGCAAAGCTGGAAGTGATCCGGCTGGAAGGCCGCACGCCGCTCATCTTCATAGATCTGCCGGGCAACAAAAACGACGACGCCGTTCTGCTTTACGGCCATCTCGACAAGCAGCCGGAAATGAAAGGCTGGTTCGAAGGCTTTGGCCCGTGGGAGCCGCGCCGCGACGGCGACAAGCTCTATGGCCGCGGTTCCGCCGATGACGGCTATGCGATCTATGCATCGATCACCGCATTGCTCGCGCTTGCCGACCAGAACATTCCGCGCGCGCGTTGCGTAATCCTGATTGAAGCAGGCGAGGAATCAGGAAGCCCCGATTTGCCTGCCTATATCGACCATCTTGCCGATCGTCTCGGCCAGCCTTCGCTGGTCGTGTGTCTCGACTCCGGTTGCGGCAATTACGATCAGCTCTGGCTCACCACCTCGCTGCGCGGCATCGCGATGGGCGTGCTGAATGTGCGCGTGCTGACGGAAGGCGTGCATTCGGGCGACGCCTCCGGCATCGTGCCGTCGTCGTTCCGCATCACGCGCAACCTCTTGTCGCGCGTCGAAGACGAAGCGACGGGCGCGATCAAGCTGCAAGACCTCTATGTGCAGGTGCCGCCGCAGCGCATCGAACAGGCGAAACAGGCGGCGCAGATTCTAGGCAAGGAAGTCTTCAACAAGCTTCCCTTCGCCGGCGCGACACGACCTATCTCGGAAGACCTGACCGATCTTGTGCTTAACCGCACCTGGCGCCCGCAACTGGCGATCACCGCCATCGACGGTTATCCGCTGCCGGAGAATGGCGGCAATGTGCTGCTGCCCTATTCCTCCACCAAGCTTTCCTTCCGCCTGCCGCCGACCACCGATGCGGACAAGGCGACAGCGCTGATCAAGACGACGCTCGAATCCAACCCGCCTTATGGCGCGGAAGTCGAATTCGATGCGGAGCATGGCCAGAGCGGATGGGAAGCGCCTGCGCTGGCGCCGTGGCTGGAGAAATCCATCGATGCGGCATCGCACATGGCGTTCGGCAAACCGGCGGCTTACATGGGCGAAGGCGGAAGCATTCCCTTCATGGGGATGCTGGGTGAGAAATTCCCCAAGACGCAATTCGTCATCACCGGCGTGTTGGGTCCACACTCCAACGCGCATGGGCCCAATGAATTCCTGCACATCCCGACCGCCAAGAAAGTCACCGCCTCGATCGCGCAAATCGTTGCGGACCATTACGCACGGAATTGAAATTCCGCACTCTTTTCAAGTGGATGATCGGACACCGTCGCAGCGCCGATCCACTTCAAAGCCCGCCGCAAATGCGGACTTTTCCACATTTGTCTGAATTGCGGTGGCCCATGCGGCATGCACAATCCACGCGGGCAAAAAATTTTGGGGAGATGTGACATGAACACCGGATGGATTCGCGGCGCATTTGTCGCCGCATTGCTCGCAGGCACCGCGACCGCGGTGCTCGCCGCCGGCAAGCCAATCTACGGTGTCTGGGGCCTCGATACGGCCGGCATGGACAAGACCGTAAAGCCTGGCGACGACTTCTTCCGTTACGCGAACGGCACCTGGCTCGACAGCCACACAATCCCGGCCGACAAGCCAGCCGTCAGCTTGCGGCTGGAGATGACGGACCGCACCGAAGGGCGCCTCCACGACATGCTGGAAGCCTCTGCCGCGAAGACGCCGCATCAGCCGACAGACCTCGAAGGCAAGGCTGGCGCTTTCTACAAAGCGTTCATGGACGAAGCGCGTATCGAACAACTTGGCGCCAAGCCCATCGCGCCGGAACTCGATGCGATTCACACCGCCAAGACGCGCGAGGCGCTCGCCGCGTTGATGGGCAAGAACAATGCCGATTTCTATGGGACGCTCTTCAACTTCGGCATCGACGTCGATCTGAAAGACCCCAAGCGTTACGCGATTTATCTCAGCCAAAGCGGGCTTGGCCTGCCGGATCGCGATTACTATCTGCAAAAGGATTTTGCGCCCGCCAAGGCGAAATATCAGGCCTATGTCGCGCAGCTTCTGCATCTCGTCGGTTGGAAAGACGCCGATGCGCGCGCCAAGGATGTCGTCGACTTCGAAACCAAGGTCGCCGATGCGAGTTGGACCAAGGTTCAGGAGCGCGATCTCGACGCCGTCTACAATCCGGTGAACACCGCCGATCTGGACAAATTCGCGCCCGGCTTCAATTGGGAACCTTTCTTGAAGGAAGCGGAGCTTTCCAAGGTCGATCGCGTCATCGTGGCAGAGAAGACGGCGTTCCCGAAACTGGCGGCAATCTATGGCACCGCGCCGCTGGAGACGATCAAGGCGTGGCATGCCTTCCATGTCGCAGACAACGCGGCGCCTTATCTTTCCAAGGCTTTCACCGACGCCTATTTCGACATGCACGACAAGACATTGTCCGGTCAGGCGCAGCAGCGCGTGCGCTGGAAGCGCGCGATCACGGCGGTGAGCGGCGATGATTTCGGCGTCGGGGCGCGCTTCGGCACGTTCGGCACGATGGGCTTCGGCATGGGCGAACTCTATACCGCCAAATATTTCGGCCCCGATGCCAAGGCGAACATCGAAGGGCTGGTGCACAATCTTCTCGCGGCCTATCGCGTGCGGCTGCAGAACAACGACTGGATGAGCCCGGCCACCAAGGCCGAAGCGATCAAGAAGCTCGACACTTACACGATCAAGGTCGGCTATCCCGATCGTCCCCGCGATTATTCCAGCCTCGTCATCACCGATGACGATCTAGCCGGCGATGTGCGCCGGGCCGGCGCCGCCGACTGGGCTTTCTATGCCGGGCGCTACAACGGTCCCGTCGATCGCACCGACTGGCAGATGACGCCGCAGACGAACGACGCCTACAATGGCAGCTTGCGCGATATTGTCTTCCCCGCCGCTATTTTGCAGGCGCCGATGTTCGATGCGGCGGCCGATCCTGCGATCAACTATGGCGCCATCGGTGGCGTTATCGGTCACGAGATGACGCATGGTTTCGACGATCAGGGCCGCAAGATCGACGCCGAAGGACGCCTGCACGACTGGTGGACGAAAGACGATGCCGCGAAGTTCGAAGCGCGCGCGAAGGTTCTGGGCGCCCAATTTTCAAGCTTCCAGCCGCTTCCCGGCGTGCATGTGAACGGCGATTTGACGATGGGCGAGAACATTGCCGATCTCGGCGGGCTTACATTGGCGCTGGATGCCTATCATGCTTCGCTGAACGGCAAACCCGCGCCAGTGATCGACGGGCTGACCGGCGATCAGCGCGTATTCCTGGGCTGGGCGCAAGCGTGGCGCGGAAAAGTCACGGACGACTATGTCAAGAAGCAAGTCGTCAGCGATCCGCACAGCCCGCGCCAGTTCCGTGTGAACGGTCCTGTCCACAATATCGATGCGTGGTATGCCGCGTTCGGCGTGAAGCCGGACGACAAGCTCTATCTCGCCCCCGACAAGCGCGTGCATATCTGGTAACGGGAGCGATTGCCGTCTTGGCTCGATGAATCTCGGCGAGGAGAGAAATCCGATGTTCGACCGGCTCCGCCAGTTTCCCGATGCGCAGGAGATGTTCTCCGAACTTGCCGACGAGATTGTCATACGCCTGAAAAGCGCGGTGGCCTTCGGCGGACGCGCCAGCCTTGTCGTTTCCGGCGGCACGACACCGGAGGCGCTCTACGCGGAACTCTCGGAACGCGATGCGCCTTGGGAAAGGGTATGGATCACGCTTTGCGACGAGCGCTGGATCGCGCCCAGCGAAGACGGCAGCAACGAAAAAATGGTGCGCGCGAAACTCCTGCGCGGCAAGGCGGCAGCAGCACATTTTGTCCCACTGAAGACCGGCGATGCCACGCCCGACGCCGCCGAGCCCAAGGTCGCCGCCGCGATCTCCGCGATCCCCCGGCCGTTCGACGTCACGCTGCTCGGCATGGGAGACGACGGCCACACAGCCTCGCTTTATCCGAAGGCGGCCGAACTGAAAGCTGCTCTCGACAGAAATACTCAGGCGCTTGTTCACGCCGTCCATGCTCAGAACGCGGCAGCGACGGGCGATCGCATGACGCTCACCCTGCACGCGATTCTGGATTCGAAATGGATCGCCATCCTCATCAAGGGCGGCGAGAAAATGAAGACCTATGAGTTGGCAAAGAGCGGTGAGGACGTATTCGCGATGCCCGTGCGCGCATTGTTGAACCAATCGGCCGTGCCCGTGGAAACCTTCTGGTCGCCATAGCTGCTGAAAACCGCGCTAAATTTTTGGACAGGAATGGCGCGCCGGACAGGATGAAACTGCGAACCACCCGCGCCAGAATATGCGCGCTGCGCATTGGTTTCGATCGGAGCGGAGAATAGCTCCGCTTGGGCGCGCGGCCACAGCCGAAAAATGCCTTACCACCAATCTACGCTCGGCATAGTTCAGCGATATCAGGCCTTTTTGCATCAGCCAGCAAAACCGAGCCGAGTCGCGAAATCCCTTGTGGAGGACTGTTGGGGCGTGGAATGTCGCGTACGGTAACTACCACGCTCATGAGTCGAGATGTCCACCGGCAGGTCACCTAGCGAACGGAAGCTTCTCGCCGCGGCGGCGAGGCTGCTCGAGCGCGGTGGCCCCGATGCCGTCACCACCCGCGCCGTTCTGGCCGAAGCTCGCCTGAGCGCGCCTACCCTCTACCACCACTTCGGCGATAAGGACGGCTTGCTCGCCTCGCTGCTAACTGACGGTGTTGCTAACTTTTTTGCGCACAAGGACACGACGCTTCGGATGACGTCCGATCCGGCTGCGGATCTGCTTGCCGCCTTCGACAGCTTCATGGACTTCGTGTCCGTGCAGCCCCAGCTTTTCCAGCTTCTGGCTGTCCAGGCGTTGGGGAATCCAGCCCTGCTCGACGCCGCCGTCAAATGGTGCCGCGAGCGCCTTCTGCAGCTCAAGAACGACGGGCGCCTCAAAGTCGACGTTTCGTTTGGTGCGCAGGTGCTGATGTCGGTGTGCAACGGTGTCGCCATGCTGCGCGCCCAAGGTGTGGGCGAAGCGCGGATGCGAAAGGTGGGGCACTTCATCTACGAACGCAGTCTCGACGCACTTTTGAAGAACGGAGGGGCCAAAAAACGCGAACGGCACTTGCCGCGTCGCACGCGCCAGCGCAAGGGCGCGGGATCGTCCAAAATCAGGGGATCGTGAAAGTATGCATGCCGGTCACCTCGCGGCCTTCTCAATGCCCTTGAGTGATCTGGTGGTATATCTTCGCTGCCCTGTGACGTGACATAAGCCGGTTTGCGAAAACTCCGACGGTATTCCATCCTCCAGGAACGACGCTGGGCCGACCGGCGAACATCGCATCCAGGCCAACCTTCGCAACACGCTCCGTCGGGAGCAAAAACCGCTTCGCTGCCGGGGGTGGCACAAAGCCGGTGACGGTGTTGAACTCTGTCTCCATCAAGCCCGGCGAGAGCACGGTGACGGTTACGGACGGAGCAAGCTCGACATGAAGCGCTTCGCCCAGCGACAGGATGAACCCCTTCGTCGCGCCGTAGGCGGCCATGAGCGGTGTGGGCTGATAGGCCGCCGTGCTGGCCACCAACAGGATGTGCCCCTTGCCGGCTCGTGCCATCCGGCGTCCGAAGCTCAGCGTCAGTTCGGACAGCGAGATCATATTGAGTTGCAGCATCGCCCTGAGACGCGCCGCGTCGTGATTGACGAACGGTCCGGTCAAACCAAAGGCGGCATTGTTCACGAGAATGTCGACCGTGACACCGCGCGTGTCCAACTCCTGCACGAGCGCCTCGGCCGAGCCGGGGGCGGAAAGATCGGCAGGATAAACGGCCGCGGAGACGCCGTGAGCGCCGCTGACTTCCGCCGCGAGTTGCCGCATAGCGGCTTCGGATCGCGCGGTTAGCGCGAGGTTGTAGCCTCGCGCAGCGAGGTCTCGGGCGAGGGCCGCCCCGAGGCCGCTCGAGGCGCCCGTGACGAGAGCAAGTCTTCTATCCATTTATATCTCCGAAGA
>DASXHQ010000070.1:0-14465 GCA_036488415.1 Rhizomicrobium sp. | reverse complement strand
GATTTTGTGGCTCTTGCCGGTGTAATAGAGAATGCGCTCAGTCGTCGTCGTCTTGCCGGCATCGATGTGCGCGGCAATGCCGATATTCCGGTACATATTGAGCGGGGTCGTGCGGGCCATCTTCTTTACTCGTGAACTGGGTTACCAGCGGTAATGCGAGAACGCGCGGTTCGCATCCGCCATCTTGTGAGTGTCTTCGCGCTTCTTCACGGCATTGCCGCGATTGTTCGCTGCGTCCATGAGTTCGCCGGACAAGCGGCCCGTCATGGTGGGTTCGTTGCGGGCGCGCGCGGCGGTGATCAGCCAGCGGATCGCGAGCGCGCGGGCGCGGTCGGTGCGCACTTCGACCGGCACCTGATAGGTCGCGCCACCGACGCGGCGGGACTTCACTTCGATCGCCGGCGAGACGTTGCGCAGCGCCTCGTGGAAGACGACCAGTGGATCGTTCTTCGTCTTGGTCTGGATGGTATCGAACGCGCCATAGATGATGCCTTCGGCGGCTGACTTCTTGCCGTCATACATCAGGCTGTTCATGAACTTCGCGAGCACCAGATCGCCAAACTTGGCGTCCGGGACGATTTCACGGCGTTCTGCGCGGTGGCGGCGTGACATGCTGTGCGATCCTTATTTCGGCTTCTTGGCGCCGTAGAGCGAACGGCGCTGCTTGCGATCCTTCACGCCCTGCGTGTCGAGAACGCCGCGAATGATGTGATAGCGAACGCCGGGAAGATCCTTCACGCGGCCGCCGCGGATGAGCACGACGCTGTGCTCCTGAAGGTTATGGCCTTCGCCGGGAATGTAGCTCACGACTTCGTAGCCGTTGGTCAGACGAACCTTCGCGACTTTGCGCAGCGCGGAGTTCGGCTTCTTCGGCGTCGTCGTGTAGACGCGCGTGCAGACGCCGCGCTTCTGCGGGCATTCCTTCAGCGCCGGAACCTTGTTGCGCTTCGGCTTTTCGCCGCGCGGCTTGCGGATCAACTGATTGATCGTCGGCATACGTCTTCCCGTTCCATTGCCGCTTCACGCGGCGAAAAATGACATTCGGGGCGCGGACCATCATGGTCTGCCCCGTTGATCGCGGAGGACTGAGGGATCACCCTGAGTCGCGCGGTCTCACGCTGTTAAACTGGCTTCCCAGCAGCGTTTTTCGCGGAATTCCGCGAGACAGCCTGCCCTGGAAGGTGCGGCTATATAGAAGGGTAACTTTTGAGGGTCAAGCCCCGCGAAAGGAAGTTTCGCGGGGCTCAGAAATCCAAGGCCTACCTAGAAAAATGCGATGACTTCCCGCGCCGCCATGATCATGAGAACCAGCGTGCCCAAGGCGAAGACCGTGAAACGCAGGGGCACCCGGTTGATGGTGCACTGGATCAGGGAGTGGACGACCCTGAGGACCACATAAGCCCAAGCCAGCCAGACCGCTGTCTGATCCACCCGCCCTGCCAGATAGATATAGAAGACGAGCGCGTAGAAGATGGTTGGCTGTTCGAACAGGTGATTGTAGTTGTCGGCTACCTGCCGGGCGGAATCCGGCAGAACGTCCAGCGATCCCGGGAATCTTGCGGCCTGCGGGTCCAGCTTGGCCCGGCTCATCGCCGGCAGGCGGGTCGCGTACATCCAGATCCAGATAATGAGCGTCCAGACGACCAGCGCCAGGACGGGCGTGAGCGGATTGTTGGGCATGTGTTTCCCCTGTTATCGACCGGCCAAGCCTAAGCTGAGTCTCGCTATTGCCCCGCGCCTGCGACAAACATGCGAGTAAGTCTCATTGACAAGCACTAAGCTGACGGTGTTTATATTTGCGAATAATTCGCAAATTTGGGGTGAGCGGTGCGTTTAACAAGCGCGGTGGCGGGATGGGCCCTCTTGGTAGCCTGTCTGGTGTCAGGCATTGCACGGGCAGACGACCAGCCTTTCCTCACATTGGATGCCACCGATATCGAGCCCGAGCTGGGTCACGAGCTGGAGCAGAATTTCACCTGGGCCTCAGGCCTGTATCATCAATCGTTCAACAGTCTCGAGGGCGAGACGGAGCTGGAATACGGCCTGAGCGACCAAATCCAACTTGCAGGGTCGGCCGAATATGAATGGTCACGCGCGCGGCCGCACGCGCCAGGCGGCCCAGCAGAATCCGACAAAGAGTTCGAAGGTGTCGCGGGCGAAGCGATCTGGCAGGCGATGAACGTGTATTTCGACCCGATGGGGTTGGGGTTCCTCGTTTCGCCGTTTCTCGGACGTGACGAACGTGGCGTCGAGGCGAAGGCACTACTGCAGAAGAACTTCATCAATGACCGCCTGCGTGCGGTGATCAATGCCGGACTGAGCTTCGGACAGGCGCGCGATGGCCACGACTGGAGTGACGAAAGCACCATCACGCTGGATGCCGGCCTGGCTTACAACATCACCTGGGAATGGTCGCTTGCGGCCGAATTCAATTACGAGCGCGGCTTCGACGGCGCGATGATCGACGGCCGTGCCATTCCCCAAGGAGATACCTTTTATTTCGGACCGACGTTGCAATATGTCGCGCACCCTTGGACAGCATCTCTTGGAGTCCAGGAACAGCTTCCCTGGGCCCACGATCTGACGCATACGCCGGAAACGCTTCATGAGGGGCTGAACACCGACTCGGAGCGGTTTCGCGTGATGTTGCGCGTGACACGGGATTTCTTTTGATCGTCAGAACAAGCCGAGCCGCGTGCCTGCCACACGCGCCTCATGTTCCAGCAGCGCGCGTTTCATCGGCAAGCCGCCGCCGAAACCCGTCAAAGTGCTGTTGCTGCCGATTACGCGATGGCAAGGCACAATCAAGGCGACGGGATTTGCACCGTTCGCCGCGCCGACCGCACGAAACGCCTTTGGCCTGCCAAGCTTGGCTGCGAGCGCGCCATAAGTGGTCGTCACGCCAAATGGAATCTTGGTGAGAAGCGCCCAGACCTTCTGATGGAAAGGCGACCCTTCCCACGCCAGTTCCAGATCGAAGGATTGGCGCTTGCCAGCATCATATTGCGCGACTTGCTTCTGCACATCGCGCAATGACTTCTCGTTTCTCTCGGCGAGTGGATCCACATGCACCGCGTCTTTGCTGCGTAGATTGAAGCGCAGCAGCCTGCCCTCGCCGTCTACCCAGGCGGCGAAATCACCGAATTTGGATTCAATCGGCGCCCAGTAGCGCTTTTCGGTTTTCATGCCGCGGCCTTCAGGCTCGTCCACAGATGCATGGTGGCGAGTGAGCGATGCGGCGCGAAATCAAGCATCATCTTGTGGACTTCGTCGTGGTCAGGGCGTTCATCGCGGCCATGCAACTTCTGCAGCGCCGTCGCCAGCGCGCTGTCGCCCACTGGCGCGGCGTCCGCAAAGCCGCCGCGCAGCAGGTAATAGCGCGCCGTCCAGGTTCCGATACCGCGAAGCGCCGTCAGCTTTTTCTCCGCCGCGACGGCCGATCCTTCCGGCAGGCCTTCGACATCGAGTTTGCCTTCGGCAACTGCTTCCGCTGCGCCCATCAGGTATTCCGCCTTGGAACGCGAATAGCGCCGCTTGGTCAAAGCGGTTGCGCCAATGTCCGCCACACGTTCGGCGGTGGGATGCGCGACCATATCGCCGACCTTCTCGCCGGCCATGCCGATGATCTCCCGGCGCAGGGAGCCGGCGAATTTCACATTGATCTGTTGTCCGATGATGGCCCAGCACAGACCGTCGAAATTGGTGGGGATGCAAGGCAGCCGCAGGCCGCGCTGCCGCGCAATCATCGTCGCGGTCCGCGGCGTGCGCGCCATGCGGGTCTCGAACAGCGAGACTTCGTTGTTGAGGCCCAGCATCTTCAGCGCGACGCCATGCAGAAAGGCCATGCTTTCGCGGCCCAGCTTCTTCTTCGCGCCGTGTACCCGGCACCACGCACCTTCGCTCTCCAACGCGATTTCCAGCACGACCGGGCCGTCATGCGTGTGCAATGCCTTCCATATCCGGTTGCCCTCGCTGCGTTCGCAAAGACCGTCGGGATCGCGCGCGTGGTAGCCAAGAACTTCCGCCGCGCGATAACCGGATGGCAGCTGTAGCAGGAACACCGCTGCGTCGTTCAGCGCGCGATAGGCGCCGGGCGTCATGCGCACATGGGCCAGGAATTGGCGATGAAAGACGGACTCGCTCTCGAAGCCGGCCGCAAACCCGATGTCGACGACCTTCTCGTTCGTGCCGAGCAGCCGCGCGATGGCGGCGCGCACGCGTTCGCGGCGGAGCCACGTCGCAGGCGCCAGATGCGCATGCTCGCGGAAGAGGTCGCCCAGCTTGGTCTGGCTGACGCCGCAGGCTTTTGCCAGCGCGGAGGCGTCCGCGAAATCCTGCGGCGCGATGTGCACGCGTCCTTGTAGGCCTTCAAACAAGGCAATGTTCTCGTCTTCGCCCTTATAGAAAAGGTCGGGGCGACAACGCTTGCACGCGCGAAGACCGGCGGCCTGCGCTTCGGCTTCGGTGCGATAGATCGAGACGTTCTCCGGTTTTGGCTGACGCGCCGGGCAGGACGGCAGGCAATAGATCCCGGTCGTGTGAACGCCGATGATGAATTTGCCGTTGAACTTGCCGGTCCGGGCGACGGCGCGATCCCATGTGAATGGTTTTGGTAGCATTCGACGAGCCTATCGCGGGCCTTCCCGCCGCGCCTCCTGATTTGCGCGTTTTATATTCACGCTTGCGGAAGCACTGGACGAAGTGCGGTGCCGCAGATCCACACCGCGCCGTTCTTCACTGGGATGCCGTTCTCCGTGGCGCGGGCCAAAATCGCGGAGGGATCGCGCACGGCGATGTCAATTCCGGTCACGCCGGTGCCGTCGGCATCCACCGGATGCACAAAACGAATGCCGCCCATGTCCAGAGCGACGGCATCGTCCTGCCGCCGCGCCTGCAGCAATTCCGCCCACCGCTCCGCAACCTTTGCCGGTTCGCCCGCTTGGACGGAAGCGCCCGTTATGCCGAGAACATCATCCGGCGCGAGCGCGTCTTTCCAGTGCTTGCCGGCAGGCGGCCATTTGCCCATCGGCTCTCTCCATGTCGCGCCATCGTCCACCATGTCGATCGAGGTGAGCACGCCATTGAAGTCGCCCGGATGAAAGTGGGTAAAGGTGTAATCCGGCGTGTCACGCTGCGCGATGCTGCGAATGCCCTGCTCCGTCAGCCGCTTGCGATGCGCCAATGCGTCGGCGGTTTGGAAGATCAGCATGTATCCCGCGTCACCGCCGCGCCGCTGGAGATAGCGCGCTGCTGAGGCGTCCGGCTTCACAGGCTGAACTACTTCCAGGAATTCGCCACCAACTGGCATGACGGCATTGATCAGGCCGAACACCCCGACCGCCGGATCGCGAAAGGCGATGCGCAACCCGAACACAGTGTTCAAATCGCGGACGACCGGTTCAAGATCATGGGCGACGAGTGCGATCTGGCGCAGGCGCATGGTCACGCGCTCGCGAAGAGATCGCGCGGACGGCCCGCGATCACGGATTCGAAATCGAGCAGAGCACGTTTCAATGGTAGTCCACCCCCGAAACCCACCAAGGCCCCATTTGCACCAACCACACGATGGCAGGGAATGATCAGCGCTATGGGGTTGCTGTTGCATCCGGCGCCGACCGCGCGCGCCATCTCTGGGCCACCGCCCAGTTCCTTCGCGATGGCGCCGTAAGTCACCGTCTCGCCATAAGGGATGCGCGTCATCGCGTCCCACACGCCACGCTCGAACTCCGAGCCGTCCTCGATATGGAGGTCGAGATCGAATTTGCGCCGCTTGCCGTCGCAATATTCCTCGACCTGCTTGCGCACATGTGCCACCGCTGCTTCGTCATGCGTACCGCGCGGCCTGCGCTTGTCGGCATGAAAGCTGAAGCGCACCAAGCGGCCCGCTTCGTCCACGGACGCCGCGAAGGTTCCGAAGCGAGTGTCGAACGCACCCCAGCGATGGTTGGCATCGGTCATGAGAGAAAGATGGCGATGGCGGGCCATCTTTGCCACCCAATTCTTGCGTTCAAAACAAAAGGGCCGGTGTTTCCACCGGCCCTTTTTCTTTAGCTTTCCCGCAGAAGTTACTCCGCGGCGACCGGACCTTCGATTTGGGCGATGGGGGCCTTCTTGGCCTCCTCTTCCTGGATTGCCTTGTCGCGCTCTGTTGCGACATGGCGCAGGCGCGCGATGGCGCCGCCGGTACCGGCCGGAATGAGACGTCCGACGATGACGTTCTCTTTGAGGCCTTCCAGCGTATCGACCTTGCCGTTGACAGCGGCATCGGTAAGCACGCGGGTCGTCTCCTGGAACGAAGCAGCCGAGAACACCGAGCGCGTCTGCAGCGACGCCTTGGTGATGCCGAGCAGAACGGCGCGGCCTTCGGCGGGCTTGAGGCCCTCGTCCGTCGCCTTCTTGTTCGCCTCGTCCAGCTCGATCTGATCGACCTGCTCACCGGCCAGCAGCGTGGTGTCGCCGCCGTCGGTGATCTCGTACTTCTGCATCATCTGGCGGCAGATCACTTCAATGTGCTTGTCGTTGATCTTCACGCCCTGCAGACGATAGACGTCCTGGATTTCCTTAACGAGATAGGTCGCCAATTCTTCCATGCCCTTGATGCGCAGGATGTCGTGCGGCGAAGGATTGCCTTCGACGATGTAGTCGCCCTTCTCCACATAATCGCCTTCGCGCACGCTGATGTGCTTGCCCTTGGGGATCAAGAACTCGACGGGATCGACCTTCTCGTTCTTCGGCTTGATGATGACGCGGCGCTTGTTCTTGTAGTCCTTGCCGAATTCGATGAAGCCATCGATTTCCGCCAACACGGCCGCTTCCTTCGGCTTGCGCGCTTCGAACAGCTCCGCCACGCGCGGCAAGCCGCCCGTGATGTCGCGTGTCTTGGCGCCTTCCGTGGGAAGACGGGCCAGAACGTCGCCGGCCTTCACTTCCGCGCCGTCTTCGACCGAAAGGATGGCATCGACCGAAAGCGCATAGCGTGCTTCGCCGCCGCTCGGCGCGGGAACCGCTTTGCCCTTCTTGTCCACGATCACCATGGTCGGACGCAGTTCGGGCGCTTTCGCAGAACCCGTGCCGCGGCTGTCCATGACGACGTAGTTGGTCACGCCGGTCTTTTCGTCAGCCACGTCCTTGATCGAGATGCCCGAGATCATGTCCTCGAACTTCACGATGCCGGCCACTTCGGTCAGTACCGGCAGCGCGTTCGGGTTCCACTCGGCCAGACGATCGCCGCGCTTCACGTTCGCGCCTTCGTCAACCTTCAGGCGCGCACCGTAAACGATGCGATAGCTGGCGCGCTCGGCACCCTTCGGATCCACGATCACCGCCTGCATGTTGCGGCCCATCGCGATCAGCTCGCCATCGGAGTTCTTCACCACGTTGCGGTTGGTCAGCTTGATCTTGCCGTCATATGACGCCTCGATCTTCGACGAACCCGCAACCTGGGCAGCGCCGCCGATGTGGAAGGTACGCATGGTAAGCTGGGTGCCCGGCTCGCCGATCGACTGCGCGGCGATGACGCCGACAGCCTCGCCGATGTTCACGCTCGTGCCGCGGGCCAGATCGCGCCCATAGCACTTGCCACAAACGCCATCGGTCAGCTCGCAGGTCAGCACCGAACGCACGCGCACTTTCTGCACGTGGCTGCTTTCGATCTTGTCCGCCGCGTCTTCCGTCACTTCCTTGTTGCGCTTGAGAATGATCTCGCCCGTTTCAGGATGCTTGACGTCTTCCGCGGTCGTGCGGCCGAGGATGCGCTCGGAAAGCGAGGACACAACCGTGCCACCGTCGATTTCGGCCTGCACGAACACGCCGCGCTTGGTGCCGCAATCTTCCGTGGTGATGATGCAGTCGTTCGCCACGTCCACGAGGCGGCGGGTGAGATAACCCGAGTTCGCCGTCTTGAGCGCGGTGTCCGCCAAGCCCTTACGCGCACCGTGGGTGGAGTTGAAGTACTCCAGAACGGTGAGGCCTTCCTTGAAGTTCGACAGGATCGGCGTCTCGATGATCGAGCCGTCCGGACGCGCCATCAGGCCGCGCATACCGGCAAGCTGCTTCATCTGCGCCGGGCTGCCGCGCGCGCCGGAATGGCTCATCATGTAGATGGAGTTCATCTCGATGACGCGGCCCGTTTCCGGATCGATCTTGGGCTCGGAGATTTCCTTCATCATTTCGGCGGCCACTTGGTCGGTACACTTGGACCAGACGTCGACGACGAGGTTGTACTTCTCCTTGTCGGTGGTCAGACCATCCAGATATTGCTGCTCGAACTCGCGCACCTTGTGGCGCGTTTCGTCGATCAGCTTCTCCTTCGTGTCCGGAACGACCATGTCGTCCTTGCCGAACGAGATGCCGGCCTTGCAGGCTTCGCGGAAGCCGAGGCTCATCAGGGCGTCGGCGAACAACACCGTCTCCTTCTGTCCGCAGTGACGATAGACCTCGTCGATCAGCTGCGAGATTTCCTGCTTACGCAGCAAACGGTTCACCAGCTGGAACGGGATCTTCGGATTACGCGGCAGGATTTCGGCCAGCATCATGCGGCCCGGCGTGGAATCCACGCGCAGAGTGACCGGCTTTCCATCCGCGTCCACCGTCTTGTAGCGCGCCTTGATCTTGGCGTGCAGCGTGACGGCGCCGGAGAACAGCGCGTGCTCGATCGAGGCCATGTCGCCGTAGAAACCCTGCAGCGGGGCCTTGGTCTTCGGGTCTTCCTTGTATTCGCCCGGCTCGTTGGGGCGTTCCTGGCTCAGGTAATAGAGACCAAGAACGATGTCCTGTGTCGGCACGATGATCGGCTTGCCGTTCGCGGGGCTGAGGATGTTGTTGGTCGACATCATCAGCACGCGCGCTTCCAGCTGCGCTTCCAGCGACAGCGGAACGTGCACGGCCATTTGGTCACCGTCGAAGTCCGCGTTGAAGGCGGTGCAAACCAGCGGATGAAGCTGGATCGCCTTGCCTTCGATGAGCACGGGCTCGAACGCCTGGATGCCGAGACGATGCAGCGTCGGGGCGCGGTTGAGCAGGATCGGATGCTCGCGGATCACCTCTTCGAGGATGTCCCAAACTTCTGGCTTCTCTTTCTCCACCAGCTTCTTGGACTGCTTCACAGTCTGCGAGAAGCCCTTCGCTTCGAGGCGCGAATAGATGAAGGGCTTGAACAGTTCGAGCGCCATCTTCTTCGGCAGGCCGCACTGGTGCAGCTTGAGCTCGGGACCGACGACGATCACCGAACGGCCCGAATAGTCGACGCGCTTACCAAGCAGGTTCTGACGGAAACGGCCCTGCTTGCCTTTCAACATGTCGGCGAGCGACTTCAGCGGACGCTTGTTGGCACCCGTGATGACGCGGCCCCGGCGGCCGTTGTCGAACAGCGCATCGACCGACTCCTGCAACATGCGCTTTTCGTTGCGCACGATGATGTCCGGCGCCTTCAGTTCAATAAGGCGCTTGAGGCGGTTGTTGCGGTTGATGACACGGCGATAGAGGTCGTTCAGGTCCGACGTCGCAAAGCGGCCGCCATCCAGCGGGACGAGCGGACGCAGTTCCGGCGGTATCACCGGAACGACGGTCAGGATCATCCACTCCGGACGATTGCCGGAATCGATGAAGGCTTCGACGACCTTGAGGCGCTTGACGAGCTTCTTCGGCTTCTCGCCGCCGTTGCACTCTGAGATGTCCTTGCGGAGCTGCTCCTTCAGGCGGTCCAGATCGATGGCGCCGAGCAGATCGCGAATGGCTTCCGCGCCGATCTTGGCGGTGAAGCTGTCTTCGCCGTATTCGTCCTGCGCCTTGTAGAACTCGTCTTCGGTCAGCAGCTGACGATCCTTGAGCGGGGTCAGGCCCGGCTCAATGACGACATACTGTTCGAAGTAAAGAACGCGCTCCAGATCCTTCAGCGTCATGTCGAGCATCAGGCCGATGCGCGACGGCAGCGACTTCAGGAACCAGATATGCGCCACCGGCGAGGCCAGCTCGATGTGGCCCATGCGCTCGCGGCGAACCTTCTGCACCGTCACTTCGACGCCGCACTTTTCGCACACGATGCCCTTGTATTTCATGCGCTTGTACTTGCCGCACAAGCATTCGTAGTCCTTCACGGGCCCGAAGATGCGCGCGCAGAACAGACCGTCACGCTCCGGCTTGAAGGTGCGGTAGTTGATGGTTTCGGGCTTTTTGATCTCGCCATGCGACCAGCGCAGGATTTGATCCGGCGAGGCCAGCGAAATCTTGATGCGATCGAACTGGGGCTGTTCGTTCTGCGTCTTGAAGACATTCATCAGCTCTTGATTCATTTATGAGCCTTTCTCAATTGCGGTGCCATTCGTCTCCACCCATCGCCGGGCTCCGGGTGGAGACAGTTTCCTTGTCATTCCTCGCGCAACAGGCGCGGGGTAGATTGCTTATGTCGTCGGACCCATCACGAGTTCGACGTTGAGCGCCAGAGAGCGCATTTCCTTGACGAGCACGTTGAAGCTTTCCGGAATACCCGCTTCGAAGGTGTCTTCGCCGCGAACGATCGCTTCGTAGACCTTCGTGCGGCCGGCCACGTCGTCGGACTTCACGGTCAGGATTTCCTGCAACGTGTAGGCCGCGCCGTAAGCTTCGAGCGCCCAGACTTCCATTTCACCGAAGCGCTGACCGCCGAACTGCGCCTTGCCGCCCAACGGCTGCTGGGTGACGAGCGAGTAAGGACCGATCGAACGCGCGTGGATCTTGTCGTCCACCAAGTGATGCAGCTTCAGCATGTAGATGTAGCCGACGGTAACCTGGCGCTTGAACGCCTCGCCCGTGCGACCGTCATACAGCGTGACCTGACCGGACGAGGTAAGCCCCGCCTGGCCCAGCATCTCGACGATGTCGTGCTCCTTGGCGCCGTCGAACACCGGCGTCGCCATCGGAACGCCAGCGCGCAGATTGTCACCGAGCTCCATGAGACCCTGATCGTCCAGTTCTTTCAGACGCTCGTCATCGCCATAGACATGCTTGAGGTGGCGGCGCAGCGGCTCGTGCTTGCCATCACGGCGCACCTTGTCGACCACGTCGCCGATCTGCTTGCCGAGTCCGGCAGACGCCCAACCCAGATGGGTTTCGAGAATCTGTCCGACGTTCATGCGCGAGGGCACGCCCAACGGATTGAGCACGACGTCCACGGCCGTGCCGTCTTCCAGATGCGGCATGTCTTCGATCGGCAGGATGCGGCTGATCACGCCCTTGTTGCCGTGACGGCCAGCCATCTTGTCGCCCGGCTGCAGCTTGCGCTTCACCGCCACGAACACCTTGACCATCTTCATCACGCCGGGAGCGAGTTCGTCGCCACGGCGCAGCTTTTCCACCTTGTCGGCGAAGCGCTTGTCGAGCAGCCCCTTGGAGTCGTCGTACTGCTTGCGCAACGCTTCGATCTCGCCCTGTGCCTTCTCGTTGCGCAGGCCGATCTGCCACCACTGATGCTTGGCGATGGTTTCCAGAACCGACGTCGTGATCTTGGTGTCGGCGACCATGCCCTTGGGGCCATGCGCCGCCGTCTTGTGCAGCAGGATCTCTTCCAGGCGCGCGAAGATGTTGCGCTCGAGGATGGAGAGTTCGTCGTCGCGGTCTTCCGCCAGACGCTCTTCTTCCGCCTTCTCGATCGCCATCGCGCGCTGGTCTTTCTCCACGCCGTGACGGTTGAACACACGCACTTCCACGACCGTACCGGTGACGCCCGGCGGAACACGCAGCGAAGTGTCGCGAACGTCCGCAGCCTTTTCGCCGAAGATGGCGCGCAGCAGCTTCTCTTCCGGCGTCATCGGGGTTTCGCCCTTCGGCGTCACCTTGCCTACCAGAATGTCGCCTGCAACGACATCGGCACCGATATAAGTGATGCCGGCTTCGTCGAGGTTTTTGAGCGACTCTTCGCCCACGTTCGGAATGTCGCGGGTGATTTCCTCAGGCCCGAGCTTGGTGTCGCGCGCCTGCGTCTCGAATTCCTCAATGTGGATCGAGGTGAAGACGTCGTCGCGCACGATGCGCTCGGAGATGAGGATGGAGTCCTCGAAGTTGTAGCCGTTCCACGGCATGAACGCGACGAGCGCGTTCTTGCCCAGCGCCAGTTCGCCCAACTGCGTCGACGGACCATCGGCGATGATGTCGCCCTTCTGCAGCTTGTCGCCCACCTTCACCAGCGGACGCTGGTTGATGCAGGTCGACTGGTTCGAGCGCTGGAATTTCTTCAGATGGTAGATGTCGATGCCCGGCTTGGTGGGATCGGTCTCTTCCGTTGCACGCACGACGATGCGGGTCGCGTCGATCTGATCGACGATACCCGAGCGGCGGGCCGAGATGGCCGAACCGCTATCGCGAGCCACCACATCTTCCAACCCGGTGCCGACGAGCGGCGCTTCCGGCTGAAGAAGCGGAACGGCCTGACGCTGCATGTTCGAACCCATGAGCGCGCGGTTGGCGTCGTCGTTCTCCAGAAACGGCACGAGCGCCGCAGCCACGGACACAAGCTGCTTGGGCGACACGTCGATGAACTCGACCTGCTCCGGTGTCGTCATCAGGAAGTCGCCATGCTTGCGGCACGAGACGAGTTCGTCCGTGATGCGGCCGCGACCATCGATCGTCGCGTTGGCCTGGGCGATGGTGTACTTCGCCTCTTCCATCGCCGACAGATAGATGACTTCGTTGGTGACGTGCTTGTTCACAACCTTGCGGTATGGGCTTTCGATGAAGCCGTACTTGTTCACGCGGGCGTAGGTCGCCAGCGAGTTGATCAGACCGATATTCGGGCCTTCCGGCGTCTCGATCGGGCAGATACGGCCGTAATGCGTCGGGTGCACGTCGCGCACTTCGAAGCCGGCGCGCTCACGGGTTAGACCGCCCGGTCCAAGGGCGGACATGCGGCGCTTGTGAGTCACCTCGGAGAGAGGATTTGTCTGGTCCATGAACTGCGAGAGCTGCGAGGAGCCGAAGAACTCGCGCACGGCAGCGGCCACGGGCTTCGCGTTGATCAGGTCGTGCGGCATCACGGTGTCGATATCGACAGCCGACATGCGCTCCTTGATCGCACGCTCCATGCGCAGCAGGCCGACGCGGAACTGGTTTTCCATCAGCTCGCCCACCGAACGCACCCGGCGATTGCCGAGATTGTCGATGTCGTCGACTTCGCCGCGACCGTCGCGAAGATCTGCGAGGGCCCGGAGAATGGCGATGATGTCTTCCTTGCGCAGCACGCGCATCGTGTCTGGCGCGTCCAGCCCCATGCGCATGTTCATCTTCACGCGGCCGACCGAGGACAGGTCGTAGCGCTCTGAGTCAAAGAACAACTGGCCGAACAGCGTTTCCGCCGTATCGAGCGTGGGCGGCTCGCCCGGACGCATGACGCGGTAGATGTCGATGAGCGCCTGCTCGCGGCTGTGGTTCTTGTCCACATTCATCGTGTTGCGGACATAGGCGCCGATCTGGATGCCATCGACGTTGATGCAATCGATCTCGTTGAAGCCGTTGTCGACCAGCGTCTCCAAGGTTTCCTTGGTCAGCTCATCGCCGGCTTCGACAAAGATCTCACCCGTCTCCGGGTTGACCATGTCGAGCGCGCTGAAGCGGCCAATCACATCGTCATCGGTGACAGCGATGCTCTTGACGCCGTCTTCCTGCCACTTGCGCAGACCGCGCACGGACACCTTCGCGCCGGCTTCCACCAGCACGTCGCCCGTCTTGGCGTTCTTCCAGTCGGCAACGGCCTTGGCGTTACGCATCCACGCCGGATCGACCGGGGTCGTCCAGCCGCCGTCCTTGGTGTGCTTGAACGCGATCTTGCCGTAGAAATTCTGCAAGATGTCTTCCTGCGTCAGGCCCAGCGCATAAAGAAGCGTCGTCGCCGGCAGCTTGCGGCGGCGGTCGATACGGACATGGATGATGTCCTTCGCGTCGAATTCAAAATCGAGCCATGAGCCGCGATAGGGGATCACACGGGCGGCGAACAGAAGCTTGCCGCTCGAATGGGTCTTGCCCTTGTCGTGGTCGAAGAAGACGCCCGGCGAACGGTGCATCTGCGAGACGATCACGCGCTCGGTGCCGTTGATGACGAACGTGCCGTTCTCGGTCATGAACGGGATGTCGCCCATATAGACATCCTGTTCCTTGATGTCCTTGACCGACTTGGCGCCGGTTTCGACGTCCACATCGAACACGATCAGGCGCAGCGTCACTTTGAGCGGCGCGGCATAGGTCATGGAGCGCTGCTGGCACTCCTCGACGTCGTATTTCGGGTCCTCGAAGTGGTAGTCCACATATTCAAGGAGCGAGTTTTCGGAGAAGTCCTTGATCGGGAACACGCTGCGGAAGACGGATTCGAGACCGATCTCCTTGCGCTCGCGCGGTCCTACGTCGGACTGCAGGAACTTGTCGTAGCTGCTTTTTTGGATGTCGATGAAGAGACCGGCGCCCGCTCCGTGAAGGACATCAAGGAGCAGGATGTCTACATGGGC
>DASXHQ010000037.1:0-18174 GCA_036488415.1 Rhizomicrobium sp. | reverse complement strand
AACGGACGCGAAGAATTTTTCGGGTGGGGGGCATGCGCGCAACGATCCCCCCACCCGAAAAAGCTTCGCTTTTTCGACCTCCCCGCAAGGGGGAGGTGAAATATGAACGACACCGTTCAGCGCTGCGGTTTCGCGGCCATTATCGGCGCGCCGAACGCGGGAAAGTCCACGCTGGTCAACGCGCTGGTGGGCTCGAAAGTCTCCATCGTCACGCAGAAGGTACAGACCACGCGCATGCCGGTGCGCGGCGTGGCGATGCGTGGGCAAACGCAGATCGTCTTCGTGGACACGCCGGGCATCTTCAAGCCCAAGCGCCGGCTCGACCGCGCCATGGTGAACTCCGCCTGGGCCGGCGCGGGCGATGCGGATGCGGTAATCTTGATCGTGGACGCGCAGGATCTTGTCGCCGAGCCGAAAGGCATTTCGGCGCGCGACACGGATGCGATCATTGAAGAATTGAAGAAGACCGAGCGCAAAGCCGCGCTGGTGATCAACAAGATCGACGGCATGAAGCGCGTCGATCTGTTGCCGCTGATGGAAAAGCTGAACGATGAAGGTATTTTTGAAAAAGTCTTCCTGATCTCCGCGCTGAAAGGCGAAGCGGTAAACGACGTCGCCGAATGGGTGGCGGGCAAGATGCCGGAAGGCCCGTGGCTTTATCCGGCCGATCAGGCGGCGGATATTCCGTCGCGTCTATTGGCGGCGGAAATTACCCGCGAGAAAATCTATCTGCGCCTGCATGATGAGCTGCCTTACGCCACTGCGGTCGAGACCGAGAAATGGGAAGAGCGCAAGGACGGCTCGGTGAAAATCGACCAGACCATTTTCGTCCAGCGCGAAGGGCAGAAGGCCATCGTGCTGGGGAAGGGCGGGGCCACGATCAAGAAAATCGGCGAGCTGGCGCGCACCGAGATGGAAGAGATTTTCGGCCATCGTGTTCACCTCTTCCTATTCGTGAAGGTGAGCGAGAACTGGGCCGAAGACCGCGCGCATTACGCGGCGCTGGGACTCGAATATCCGACAGACGGCAATTAAGCCGTGCTAGGGCGTCAAGGATGCTAAAACTTTCCTGCCTGTGTGGCCGGCTTCGCGTTCAGATCGAAAAGAAACCGGCGTTCATCAACGAGTGCAACTGCTTGCTGTGCAGCAAAACAGGCGCTCGTTGGGGCTATTTCCATCCATCGGATGTTAGCGTCGAAGGGGAGACAATATCCTATTGCCGGGAAGACAAGGACGATCCCGCCGCGCAAATTCATTTCTGCGGCAAGTGCGGTTCGACAACGCATTTCACCCTGACCGCGAGCGCCATATCGAAGTTCGGCAATGTTCAGTTGGGCGTCAACATGCGTCTGGCAGACGAAAGTGAACTCTCCGGGATCGAACTGCGATACCCCGACGGGCGAAGCTGGCCGGGCGCGGGTGACTTCGGCTATGTGCGGGATGCGCGCATCATCGGCGGATGACCAGTTCTCGAATGGCGGGCACGCGCGCTAATCGGTGATGGCGCGCGCCTGCGCTTTCTTCGTGTGCTTGTCATAGAGGCAAAGCCAGCGGCCGTCCGCGCCGTTCTGCTTGCCCTTGAACATCAGCGCGTAATAGAGGTCGCCATCGCCGCCAATGCCGGTGACGCGGCCGGTGCTGCGCGAGACGCGGGCGCTTGCGGAGAGAATCTTGATCTGCCGCGCACATTCGGTATGCGCTGTTCGGTCCAGCGGGTTCCAGGCGCTTTCCGAAGATGCGTTGGCCGCCGTTGCCGCCAGCGTCAAAACACCGGCGATCAGGATGGTTCGCATTCCGCATTCTCCCTGTGATAAACGACGCTATGCTTTTTTATAGAACATCTGGATCGTGGCATGGAATGGTCTGACGACGCCATCGTGCTGTCGGTCCGCGCGCATGGCGAGACCAGCGCCATTCTGGAAGCCTTGACGCGTGCGCATGGCCGCCACGCCGGGCTGGTGCGCGGCGGTACTTCGCGCAAATCCAGATCGGCGTTGCAGCCGGGGAATTCCCTCCATCTTTTGTGGCGTGCGCGGTTGAACGAGCATCTGGGAAATTTCACTGCCGAGCCGGTGCGTTCGCGCGCCGGGCATCTGATCGAAAGCCGCGCCGCGCTTGCTGGGCTCAATGCCTTCGTGGCTGTGGTGTCTGCGTGTCTGCCGGAGCGCGAGACGCATCAATCGGTGTTCGAGGCGGGCGAAGTTTTGCTCGACGCGATGACCGAACAGGATTTCGCCCATTGGAGCGCCTTGTTCGTGCGCTGGGAATTGGGATTGCTGGAGGAGTTGGGCTTCGGCCTGGATCTTTCGCAATGCGCGGCGACCGGTGAGGTGGATGAGCTGGAGTTTGTTTCGCCCAAATCGGGCCGCGCCGTCTCCCGCGCTGCAGCCGCGCCATACAAGGAGCGGTTGCTGACGCTGCCGCTATTCCTGCTGGGGTCGCAAAACGCCGAGCCCACGCCTGCTGACATCACCGCCGGCCTGAAGCTGACCGCGCATTTCCTTCTGGAGCGCGTGCTTCGGCCACATGGAAAAGAACTGCCGCCTGCGCGATTGCGTTTGGCGGAACTGAGTTATCGCGAATCGGAATAAGAAGCGCATATGGCCAAGCAACCACCCGCACCCGTCGTTGACGACATCCATCCCGAAGGCCTTTCCGAGGCGCTGTCGCAGCGCTATCTGGCCTATGCGCTCTCCACCATCACCCAGCGCGCGCTGCCCGATGCCCGCGACGGGTTGAAGCCGGTTCATCGCCGCATCCTGTACGGCATGCGCCTGCTGCGGCTCGATCCGGAAGGCGCGTTCAAGAAATGCGCGAAGATCGTGGGCGATGTGATGGGCGCGTTTCATCCGCATGGCGACCAGGCGATCTATGACGCGATGGTGCGCCTGGCGCAGGATTTCGCCACGCGTTATCCGCTGGTGGACGGGCAGGGCAATTTCGGCAACATCGACGGCGATAGCGCCGCCGCCTACCGCTACACCGAAGCGCGCATGACCGAAGCCGCCGAGCTTCTCATGGCGGGCCTCGATGAGGACGCGGTCGATTTCAAGCCCAACTATGACGGCGCGGATCGCGAACCCTCCGTCATGCCGGCGGCGTTTCCCAATCTTCTGGCCAATGGTTCCAGCGGCATCGCCGTGGGCATGGCGACGAACATCCCGCCGCACAATCTAGGGGAGCTTTGCGGGGCGACAGTCGCGCTGATCGAAAACCCGAACACGCGCGATTCCACATTGCTAAAATTCATGAAGGGGCCGGATTTTCCGACCGGCGGCATCCTGATGGACAGCAAGGAGTCCATCGAGGAAGCCTACAAGACGGGCCGCGGCTCATTTCGCGTGCGGGCGCGCTGGAAGAAGGAAGAAGGCGCGCGGGGCGTCTATCAGATCGTCGTCGATCAGATTCCGTATCAGGTGCAGAAAGCCAAGCTGATCGAGCGCATCGCCGAACTGATCGAGCAGAAGAAGCTGCCGCTGCTCGATGATGTCCGCGACGAAAGCGCCGAAGACATCCGGCTCGTTCTGATCCCCAAGAGCCGCACCGTCGAGCCGGAAATCCTGATGGAGCAGTTGTTCCGGCAGAGCGATCTGGAATCGCGCATCTCGCTCAACATGAACGTGCTGGACAGCGGCCTGATCCCGCGGGTGATGAGCCTGAAGGATGCGCTGACGGCCTTCATCAATCATCGCCGCGATGTGCTGGAGCGCCGCTCGAAGCACCGGCTGGAGAAGATCGCCGCGCGGCTGGATATCCTTGAAGGCTACCTGATCGTCTATCTGGACCTCGACAAGGTCATCAAGATCATCCGCAACGAGGATGAGCCCAAGCCCAAGCTAATCAAGGCGTTCAAGCTCACCGAGACGCAGGCCGAAGCCATTCTCAACATGCGCCTGCGGTCTTTGCGCAAGCTCGAGGAAATGGAAATCCGCCGCGAGCACGACAATCTCTCCAAGGAACAGAAAGACCTCAAGAAGCTGCTCGGCTCGGAGAAGCTGAAGGATGAAAAGCTGATCTCCGAAGTGAAGGAGATCGACGCGAAGTTCGGCCTCAAGACCGAACTCGGCAAGCGCCGCACCAAGATCGCCGAGGCCAGCGAGATCGCGAAGGTTTCCACCTTGGCGGAAGAAGCGGCCAGCATCGAATCTTCCGTGGAGAAAGAGCCCATCACGGTCGTCTGCTCCGAGAAGGGATGGTTGCGCTCCTTCAAAGGCCATCAGGAACAGAATGACGAGATCAAATACCGCGAAGGCGACCGCGCGCGCTTCTGGGTACATGCGCAGACGACCGACAAGCTAATGATCTTCGCGACGGACGGTCGCTTCTTCACGCTGGATTGCGCCAAGCTTCCTGGCGGGCGTGGCAATGGCGAGGCGATCCGAACCTTCATCGACCTGCCGCCGGAATCCGATCTAGTCGAGATGTTCCCGTTCGTCGGTGGCCGCAAGCTGCTGGTGGCGTCCACCACAGGCCACGGCTTCATCGTGAACGAGGACGATTGCGTCGCGCAGACCAAATCTGGCAAGCGCGTGATGAATGTGAAAGCGGGCGGCGAGGCGGCGGTGTGCCGCTTCGTGGACGGCGACTCCATTGCGGTGATCGGCGACAACCGCAAGATGATCATCTTCCCCGTGAGCGAGCTGCCGGAAATGGCGCGCGGGCAGGGCAACTATCTGCAACGCTACAAGGACGGCGGATTGCTCGACGCCACCACCTTCACCTGGAAGGAAGGCCTGAAGGACGAAAACAATCGTCTCTTCGAAGCCTCCGAATTGAAGGATTGGAAAGGGGCGCGCGCCCAAGCCGGCCGCCTCGCCCCCCGCGGCTGGGCGAAGAGCGGAAAGTTCGCGTAATCTCCTCGCGACAAGGGAGACGCGCATGGACTTTCAGGAAATTCTCTACGGCGTCGACGGCCCGCTTGCCGTCATCACGCTGAACGCGCCGCAATACAAGAACGCGCAGGGCTATCGAATGCTCGATGAGATCGATGCGGCGTTCGATCTGGCGCAGGCCGACAAAGCCGTGAAGGTCCTCATCATTCGCGGCAGCGGCGGGAATTTCTCTACCGGCCACGATCTGGGCACGCCCGGCGCCATCGCTTACCGCAAATCGCTGGGCGCGGCGCCGGGCATCGAAACCTACGATCAGTTCCGCAAATACAATCTCGATCTGCTTCTGAAGTGGCGAAACTTCACCAAGCCCAGCGTCGCGATGGTGGAAGGCTATTGCATCTATGCGGGCTGGATGCTGGCCGCGTGCTGTGACATCGTTTTCGCCGGCGAAAAAGCACAATTCCTCGCAGGCTTCGTCGAATACATGTCCATCCCCTGGGACATCGGCATCCGCCGCGCCAAAGAGTTGTGCTTCGAGAGCCGTTTCATCTCGGCCGCGGAAGCCGCGCAATATGGCTTCGTCAACCGCGTGCTTCCCGAAGCCGATCTCGAAAATGAGACTTATGCCTACGCCCGCCGAGTCGCGGAGAACACCGCGGGCGTGCTGCGCTATGCCAAATTGCAAATGAACAAGGCGCAGGACCGCCAAGGCTTTACGCAATCGCTGGAGGATTCCTTCGGGGACTATTTCGCGATGATGAATTTGCTGACCGACGAATGGCGCGTTCCCGGCGAGAACCGGCTGACGAGCGTCGATCTCGCCGTAAAAGGCCGCAAAGGCGAACGCTTCGGTCTCAAGCCGAAAGCATGAGCGCGCAATGCTGAGGGTATAGCTAACAAAGATTGAATCGCGCGCCTGACGTCAACGCCGCATTAAAGCTGCGCCGTTGTTTTTTCTCGTCTTTTTATCCGTGCATGCGTGGAAAGCCGGCGATACGCAAAATCGCTTACGCACAATTCCCGATTTCGGTTTGTCCGGCTTGCGCGCAACATTTTCCCATCGAGCTCGCTCAACAACAAACGGCGGGTGTGGTGGGGTTTAAGATGGAAGATTTCGAAATTCTGCGGCATCGCGTCTGCCAGGTCGGTGCGGAGCTTGATCGCATCTTGTTGGCCAAAGTCGATGAGATGCGCCTCGCGGCCTTGCGGGGCGAGGCGGCGGACAATTTCGGGCTGCTGGAGGTCGCGCACCTGATCGAGCACGCGGTTCTCACCCGTCACACATTGGCAGAAGCATGAATGTCATGCTGTCTCCCCTCAAAGCCTTGTTCTGGATCTGCGTCGTTGCGATGCTGATGCCGCAACATCCCGATCTCGGCGTTTCCCGGCCGCCAGATGCCGCTGCTATGGTCCGCCGAGCCATCGGCGCCGAAATCTCATCGATCAAGGAGCAACTCGACGCCCGGCGGATCGGGCCGAGCGTTGTTTTGGCGAAGAACTAGGCCTGCGGCATTGCCCGGGCGAGGATCGCGTCGGTATCGATCTTGACGTCGAACGCGCCATAGGCGAAGCCGGGATGTTCTGACAATCGCGTCGCACAGAAAGCGTCGAGCATCGCGGGCGTGGAGTGGCGCGCCAGAACCGCGCCTTGCAACGCCAACGCCATCGTTTCCACCAATCGCCGCGCGGCGGGTTCCGCGGGCGGCTTTGCGAGCGTATCCTTGGCCGTATCGATGGCGCGATCCAGTGTCGTGTTTGCACCGCGCGCAGCTTCGATCTCCTGAACGAACGCTGCTACGCTGTCCGGCTCGCGCGCCATCGCACGCAGTACGTCGAGGCAGATCACGTTGCCGGAGCCTTCCCAAATCGAATTGAGCGGGGATTGGCGGAAGATGCGCGGCATCACGCCTTCCTCGATGTAGCCCGCGCCGCCATGCGCCTCCATGCATTCATAGACGAAGTTCACCACGCGCTTGTTGATCCAGTATTTGCCGATGGGCGTGGCGATACGCGAGAAGGCGGTGGTTTCGCCCGCGGCTTCGCTTTCATCGAAGCTGCGCGCGATGCGGAAGGTGAGGGCGGTGGCCGCTTCGCTCTCTATCGCCAAGTCCGCCAGCACGGAGCGCATCAGCGGTTGGTCGACGAGCTTCTTCTGGAATGCGGTGCGATGTGATGTGTGCCAGAGCGCATCGGCCAGCGCCTGCCGCATGTAGGCGGCCGGCGCGAGGATGCAATCGAGCCGCGTGTGATGCACCATCTCGATGATCGTGCGCACGCCGCGGCCTTCCTCGCCGACGCGCTCAGCATAAGCGCCATGATATTCGATTTCGGACGAGGCGTTCGCTTTGTCGCCCATCTTGTCCTTGAGGCGCATGACGTGGATGAAGTTGCGCTCGCCATCCGGCCGCCAGCGCGGCGCGAGAAAACATGTGAGACCGCCATCGGCATAGGCCAGCGTAAGAAATGCATCGCTCATCGGCGCGGAGCAGAACCATTTGTGGCCGACGAGCAGATAAGAGCCATCGTCCTGCCGGAGCGCGCGCGTGGTGTTGGCGCGCACATCCGAGCCGCCCTGTTTCTCGGTCATCGCCATGCCGATGGTGACGCCCGCTTTGTCCTTCGCGGGGCGTGAGGCGGAATCGTATTTGCCGGTGACGATGCGCGGCTCCCATTCGCGCGCGATCTCCGGCTGGTGCCGCAGCGCGGGCAGGCAGGCGTAGGTCATCGTCATCGGGCAGCACACGCCGGGCTCGGCCTGCGCCATCAGGAATTCGAGCGCCGTGTGCAGAACATGGCCCGATTGTTTCGCCGTCCAGGCGGCAGATGACACGCCCGCGCCGATGCCAAGCTCCATCAGCGCGTGATAGGCGGGATGGAATTCAATCTCATCGAGGCGCTGGCCATATTTGTCGAATTGCCTGAGCTGCGGCGGGTTCTTGTTCGCCTGCATCGCCCATTCGGCAACTTGCGCCGAACTGCAGCGCGCGCCGAACGCGGACAGGCGTTCGTTGTGCATCTCGCCGCCCGCATTTCGCACCGCGTCCTGCAACGCAAGGTCGCTCGCGAAGAGATTTACATCCTCGAACGGCGGCGGCTGGTTGGTGACGTCGTGGGTTTCGAGATGGGTTTCGGGGCGCAGCGCACTCATGAATGCCTCCTGATGCCGCCATTATAGGCGGACAAGCGGCTTTGCGCGCGGGGCGTTTCTGTTAGGGTCGAAACAGAGGAAACGCCCGAAGAGGCTTGAATGACAATCGAAACAAGCGCCGCCGAAGCAGCGGAGGCGGCGCAGCCGGACGGTGCGGTCCTGATCGGGCCTGCGCGCGCAACCGGAACCAGCCATCGCGGTTACATCCTTCTCATTCTCACGCTCGTCTATGTCGTGAATTATCTGGACCGTCAGATCCTCGGCATTCTGCTGCCCTATATCCAGAAAGAATTCGTGCTCGACGATTTTCAGGGCGGATTGCTGTCGGGCACCGTGTTCGCGGTGATCTATGCGACCTTGGGCGTGCCGCTGGCCACGCTTGCCGATCGCTGGAGCCGCCGCAACATCATCGCCGCCTCGCTGGCGACGTTCAGCCTGATGACGGTGCTGTCCGGCTATGTCACGCAATTCTGGCAACTGATCCTCACGCGTTTTTGCACCGGCATCGGCGAAGCGGGGACTGGGCCATCGATCAACTCTATGATCGCCGATCTCTATCCGCCGAATAAGCGCGCCGGTGCGCTGGCGTTTTATTCCGCCGGATTGAATGTCGGGCTGTTGTTCGGCTTTTTCGGCGGGGGCTGGATGCTGGAGCATTTCGGTTGGCGCAGCGCCTTCATCGCGTCGGGTGCGCCGGGGCTGCTGCTGGTATTTCTGCTGCTGCTCACGGTGCGCGAACCCGTGCGCGGAGGCGTGGACCATCTCGTCGACACGGCGTCAGCCCCGACATTGCTGGAGACGATCAAGCATCTGCTGACCGTGCCGTCCTTCAAATGGATGGCAATCGGTTGCGGCATGAGTGCGTTCGGCGGTTACGCCGGCCTCGCCTTCATTCCGAAATTCCTGATCGTGTCGCATCACATGACGCCGGTGCAGATCGGCGTGGCGCTGTCGCTGCTTACTGGCGTCTTCGGCGGCATCGGAACCTACCTCGCTGGCTATTTCGCGGACCGCCTCGGCAAGCGCGATACCAATTGGTACATGTATGTGCCCATCGCCGCGACGTTCATCGGGCTTCCCTTCACCCCGGTCTTCTATCTTGCGCCGAGCACGGTGGTGGCGCTTGCGGCGGCTTGCGTACCGGTGACGGTGAGCGCGAGCTATCTGGGTTCCAGCTACGCGATGGCGCAGGGCATGGTGCCGCTCAGGATGCGGGCGCAGACCATCGGCCTGCTGCTCTTCATCCTCAATATGATCGCGCTGGGCCTGGGTCCGGCGACCGTCGGCTTCATCAGCGATCATTTGCGGCCTTATCTGGGGAGCGATTCGCTGCGCTATGCGTTGATGTCCACCATGATCACCAGCCTGCTGGGGGCGGCGTGTTACTACCGGGCTACCAAAACTCTCAAAAACGATCTTCTCCGCGGCAGTGTGACCTCCGTGGCTTGAGCGTGCGGCGCAGCAATGGTTAAGGTCGCTGTATGGTGCGGGTGAGGGAATTCGCTGCTGTCGCGTCCGTGGCAATGCTCGCGATGAGCGCTGCCTTCTGGATCCAGAGATTCGAGTCGAACGGCGCGCCACAAGCTGTTGTTACGAAACAGAATCCCAAATTCTCCGCTCCTGTTCGCTCAGCCGTCAGCCACCCGGCCGAGCAACAAACGCAGATGGCGTTGGTCGCGACCGGGACCATCCCGAGGCCGCTGACGATTCCGGCTCACATCTCGAAAGCGGCCCCGGCGTCACTTCCGCCTCCCGCTGCGCCGCAGCTTGCCGAAGGGCCGGTGCAGCCCGCGCCGCCACCGCCGGCGGTGGAAACAGATGGTACCAGCGCGGACGCCGTTGCGGTGGCCGAGCGTGTGCGCCAATCGGTTCCCGCCGAGCTCTTCCCCTATTTCGACGTCTATCTCTATGTCAGCAAGTCCGCTTCCGGCGCGTGGGCGCAGCACATGTTCGTCTTCCACAAGACCGACGATGGCCGCCTCGCGTTCGAAGAAGCATTCCCGGTTTCCACCGGCCGCGAGCGTGCCGAGAAATATTTCACCAGCACACCGTCCGGGTTGTTCGAACTCGATCCCAACCGCTTCGATGCCCATCATCGCTCGCACCGCTGGAACGATGCGCCGATGCCCTGGGCGATGTTCCTGAACTACACGATCCACAACCACGAGGCGGGCGTGGCGCTGCATTCGGGGGTGGGGCATGTCGCGTTGCTCGGCCAGCGCGCGTCGGGCGGCTGTGTCCGCATGCCCCCGGAGAAGGCGGAAGAGTTTTTCCACCGTTTCCAGGCCGGCGAACACGGCGACGTCCCGGTTTTCGCCTTCGACAGCGCCAGCGGCACCACTCGAACCGACGGCATGGTCCAGCGGGACGTGATGGGGCAGCCCGTCCTCACCGCGGGCTATAGGGTCCTTCTTATCATTCAGGATTACCCCGGCGGCCCGGCGACCGTGGCGGTTTTGTCGTAGTCGTTAAGAAATTTTCCTTGTCGGGGAACCGCTTTTTCGCAATCCTGTTAACCTCTTAGCGTACCAAAACGGTACAATGGCCGTAGCGGCGGGCAGGCTTGCGCGCCTGCAAGGGGTTCGGCGTGATTTCGTTGCGGAATCTGAGTGTTCTGTATCTCGCGGCGGCGTCGAGCTTCGCCGTGGCCATCGCGCTGGCCGATCATCCCACCTGGAATGCCGCCGCGCATACCGGCGCCCGCTTCGCGGGTGAGCAGGGCGCCGCAGCCGCGCTCGCCCTCAACGATTATGTTGTGCAGCCCGGCTTGGCGCTGACCAAGACAGCCTCCGTCGCGATGTTCAGGGTGGCGTCCGATGAGTTCAATATGACGCCTCAACATGTGGCGTCGCGCGCGAAGCCCGTGGTTATCGCGCAGGTGAAGCATCCCGTGCAGAAGAAACCCGAAGCCGCGAAGCAGACTGTCATCGCAGCCGTGCCTCGGGGTAAAAGCATCGCGGAGCAGAAGCGCGATCTGATCGCGCCCGATCTGCGTCCGCCCATTCTGGAAACCAAACCCACCGCTGAGGCACCGGCGCCGTCAGACAGCGTTGTCGCGTCCGCGCCGAACTACACACTCGCACCACAGGCGCCCGTTGTGCCGAAAGCGCCCGCGCAGATCGCGCCGCCGCCGATCGACGATCACCCACCGAGCGCTGTCGAGCTTGCGCGCGTCACCACCCATTTCCGCCAAAGCCTGACCAAAGAGATGCTCGCGAATTTCGAGCTGTTTCTTTACGTCAGCAAAGCCGATAGCGGTGTGGCTGCGCAACGTATGTATGTCTTCCAGAAGCAGGGCAGTGGCGATCTGGTGATGCTCTACAATTGGCCGGTTTCGACGGGTCGCGAGATGGTCGAGATGGCGGCAAACGGCACCATGCAGCCGAGCTATACGCCAGGCGGTTATTACGAACTCGATCCGACGCGGATGTATGTTCACCACTTCTCGGGCCAGTGGAAGCAGCCCATGCCCTACGCCATGTTCTTCAACTGGGAAGATCACGGCTACCAGACGGGCCTTGCGATCCACGGCGCGGACGGCGCCGATGTCGGGCTTCTCGGCACGCGGGCCAGCGCAGGCTGTGTGCGCATCGCGCCGGAACATGCGCGCGTGCTCTTCTCGCTTATCAAGAATGACTACAAAGGCCTGATGCCGAAATTCGCCTATGACAAACGCACAGCCACGATGAGCAATCAGGGTGTGTTGGTGCACGGCACCGACGGCAGCCTGCAGATGGCGGAAGGCTACAAGGTTCTCGTGTTCATCGAGAATTATGGCGGCGAGAACGTGGTCGCGGCGTTGTTCTAGCCCTTCGAGGCTCGCTTCGCTCGCACCTCAGGGTGACGGTATTCGTCGTTTGGTGTCGTCATGGTGAGGTGCCGTCCGAAGGACGGCCACGAACCATCAGGCGTGGCCGGTCAGCAGCCACAGGATGATGATGATCGGAATCGGCACGCCGATCAGGTAGAGCAGGCAGGAGCGCATGGTTCACCCTCGCATCGGCGTTTCGCAGGCATAATGTAGCGACCCGCCGCGGAGTTCCAATCACTCAACCGCGACGAAGCTCGTAGAGCGCGACCGCGGCTGCGTTGGAGACGTTTAGGCTCTCGGTGCTGCGGTTGATGGGGATGAAGGCAGCCGTATCGCAATGTTCGCGCACCAGCCGGCGGATGCCGGAGCCTTCCGAGCCCAGCACCAGCGCGATGTCGCCTTTGGCCGCCGCTTCGGAAAGTGGCTCGGCGCCATCGCCGGCCAGCGCGATCCGCCAGAAGCCCAGCTCGCCCAGCTGTTCCAGCGCGCGGGAGATGTTGACCACCTCGACATAGGGAACGGTATCGAGAGCGCCGGACGCCGCCTTCGCCAGCACGCCGGATTCCGGCGGGGCATGGCGGTCCTGCACGACGACGGCGCTGGCGCCGAACGCGGCCGCGGACCGCAAAATCGCGCCTTCGTTGTGCGGATCGGAAATCTGGTCGAGGACGACCACGATGCGGCGCTTTTCGGATGGCGTGTCGAGCACGTCCTCCAGGTCGAGCTTCGGAAGCTTCTCGCACTGGAGCGCCACGCCCTGATGCACCGCGCCGTCCGGTAGCAGGCGATCGACGGTTTTGATGTCGGCAACTTCGTGCTTCACGCGGCCAAGCAGCTTCGCACCGATTTCCTGCGCGGCGCGCTCGGTCGTCACCGCGCGCAGCACTTTGCGCTTGGGATTGGCCAGCGCCGCCGACACCACATGAATGCCGTATAGCCAAAGCCCCTCGGCCGCGCGTGGGCGCTGTTCCTTGGCGTAGAAATGCCGCCGGTCTTTCTGGTTATCTCTGCGGGTCATCGGATCGGTGTGTTGGAGCGGGTGAAGGGAATCGAACCCTCGTCATAAGCTTGGAAGGCTTCTGCTCTACCATTGAGCTACACCCGCGCCTTCAAACACATATAACAGCGAAGGATGGCCTGCCACCCGAAGCTGCGGGACTGCACCAGTCCTCCTTCGCCAAGGCTACGGAGGACACCCTTCGCTGCTCCGCAGCGTAGGGTGGTGGGGGAAGTAGGACTCGAACCTACGAAGGCGAAGCCAGCGGATTTACAGTCCGCCCCCTTTGCCGCTCGGGACATTCCCCCAAACTCGCAGTTTCCTTGCGGAATTTGGCGATAAGAGCGGGCGGATATCGGGCAAATGTGTTGGCCTGTCAACTCGCCCCGGACAGGTTAATCGCCTCCTTAATAAGAGAGTGTTGCGAGGCCATTTTTTCCAACCAAGCGAGGCCACGCCTGATTTCCGTGCTCTCCATCGCGCGGGCCTGCGCTAAGACATCGCTGCGCAGCCGGGCATCGTAGTCATACTCCTGCGCCTTGGAGTAGCGCCGCATATCAGGTCCGGACAGGATTTCGCCAATCTGCTCATCGTTCGCCGCAACGCCCAGATGCGCGAAGCAATTTGCAAGCGTGTGTTGCGGATTGGCGAGAAAGCGGTCGAAGTCTAGCCACAGGATCTGTTCGCCGGACGCAGGCAGGGCAGAGGCCAGCGCGGACATTTCGCTGACCCAGCTCATCGCGACGATTTCGCCCATCGAAGCCGGATTCGGCAACGGTGTGCCGATGCGGCGTTGCAGGCGCTTGGCGCGCAAGGCCGCCAGTGTCTGCGCTTCCTTTGGCGAATTCTCCGCGCCCAGGATCGTTGCCAGATAATTCTCCGGCGAAACAAACATGAAGATCGCCTTGGGGCGATAGGAGCGGCTCAGGATTTCGGCTGCAAGCTCGGATGCAAAGCTTGTCGCCTTCACAAGCGCCCGCTGGTTGGCGCGAAACGTCCGCGACCAGAGTTTGAGGAATGTCGAAAGCTGGCTTTCGAATTCATCGTCGTTCCATTTTCGAGCCATCGCCTCGGGCTCTGCGCGCATTTGGGCCAACGTCCGCAAGATGGCAGGTTCACGCAGCGCGAAGACGTCCGGATGCCGACCCAGTAGCCGGGATAGCAGCGTCGATCCCACATGGCCGATGTGGAAAATGAAGTCGGAACGCTCCGCCAACGCGGTCTCAGCCACCGCCGCGTGAAGTTCCGCGAAGGGCATAGGCCGGGCGGGGGCCGCAGGGGTAAGAATTCGGGCATCCAGGAAGCCAGCCTTGGCATAGTCCGCCTCCGCTAGCCGGATCAGGCTCACAGAATCGGTCCTCACGTCCAGGCTGTGCGGAAAGAGTTCCGGGGAACGGGCGAGGGGCTCGGAAAGCGGGTTCATAAGCTCTGGGACGGGACGGGTGACCCGGCCTCCATATCATGGCGGGGGACGGACAGCGCGATTGCTGGGAAAATGGCCACGCGCGACGGATTTCCACAGCGGCCAAAAGGTCTTGGGAACACTGAGATTTTTGCTCGTTTACCGCTTGATAAGGCAGGGTTCCGCTGGTAAACCCTCGCCCCTTGGCAAAAAGCGAACGCGCTGGCGGTGTTTTTCCCGCTTCCGGCGCGCTGTCTTTTTGTCATTAGGAGTGTAGCTCAGTTGGTAGAGCATCGGTCTCCAAAACCGAGGGCCGTGGGTTCGAGTCCCTCCACTCCTGCCAAGTGATGCACGAACGAGAAACGGATTCAATATCGTGGCCGACGCAACCAAGAAGACAGCGGATAGCGCGCCAAAGGCTTTAGGAGATGCTCCGCGGCATCGCGAAAGCCCTTTGAAGTTCTTCGAAGAAGTGCGCCGCGAAACCTCGAAGGTGACATGGCCGACGTGGAAAGAGACCTACCTGACGACAATCGTCGTGTTCGCGATGGTCGGTCTCACCATGACGTTTTTCTTTCTTGTCGATCTCCTTCTCTCGCTTGGCGAGAAGTGGGTGATCGGCGCGATGGGTTGAGAGCAGATCAATGAGCGAAGCAGGAACTGCACCGAAAGTCGTCGCCGACGCGCGCTGGTACATCGTCCACACCTACTCGAACTTCGAGAAGAAGGTGACGGAAGAGATCAAGCGCCAGGCGAAGATTCAGGACCTCGAAGATTACGTCGCCGACGTGATCGTTCCGGTCGAGGAAGTGGTGGAAGTGCGCCGCGGGCAGAAGAAGAACGCCGAGCGCAAATTCCTGCCGGGCTATGTGCTGCTGCACGCCAAGCTGACGGACGAGGTCTATCACCTTGTGAAGAACGTCGCGAAGGTCACGGGCTTTCTCGGCCAGAACAACAAGCCGATGCCGCTTCGCCAGGCCGAAGTCGACCGCATCCTGAACCAGGTGCACGAAGGCGCGGAGCATCCGAAGTCGTCGATCACCTTCGAGATCGGCGAGCAGGTCAAAGTGGCCGATGGGCCGTTCGCGTCGTTCAACGGCGTGGTGGAAGAAGTGGACGAAGACCGTTCGCGCTTGAAGGTCGCGGTGTCGATCTTCGGCCGCGCGACGCCGGTCGAACTGGAATTCACGCAGGTCGAGAAACTCTGATCTGACGTGATGTTGAGCGCGGGAGGGCCTTCGCCGGTCCGTTTGAACCGCAAACCGCTAAGGAGGCGGATGTAGAGTGGCAAAGAAGATTACGGGTTACATCAAACTTCAGGTGCCGGCAGGCGCGGCGAATCCGTCGCCGCCGATCGGCCCCGCGCTCGGTCAGCGCGGCCTGAACATCATGGAGTTCTGCAAGGCGTTCAACGCCAAGACGCAGGACCAGGAAAAGAGCACGCCGATTCCGGTGACCATCACCGTGTTCTCGGACAAGTCGTTCACCTTCGAAATGAAGACGCCGCCGGCGTCCTATTTCCTCAAGAAGGCGGCGAAGCTGTCCAGCGGCTCCAAGACCCCGGGTCTTTCCTTCGCGGGCAGCGTGACCAAGGCGCAGGTGCGCCAGATCGCCGAGACGAAGATGAAGGATCTGAACGCCAACGATATCGAAAACGCGATGCTGCTGATCGAAGGCTCCGCGCGCTCGATGGGTATCGAGGTGAAGGGGTAAGCCATGGCACATATTTCAAAGCGCTTTAAGAAAGCCACCGAAGGCGTCGACACCGCGAAGTCTTATGACATCGGCGAAGCCGTGAAGCTCATCAAGTCGCGCGCGACCGCGAAGTTCGACGAGACGATCGAGTTGTCGATCAATCTCGGCGTAGACCCCAAGCATGCCGACCAGATGGTCCGCGGCGTCGTTGCGTTGCCGAGCGGCACGGGCCGTTCGCTCCGCGTCGCCGTGTTCGCCAAGGGTGCAAAGGCGGAAGAAGCGAAGAAGGCGGGCGCGGACATCGTCGGCGCCGAAGACCTGTTCGAGATCGTCAACAAGGGCACGATTGATTTTGATCGCTGCATCGCGACGCCGGACATGATGGGCCTCGTCGGCCGTCTGGGTAAGGTGCTCGGCCCGCGCGGCCTGATGCCGAACCCCAAGGTCGGCACCGTGACGATGGACGTCACGCAAGCGATCAAAGACGCCAAGGGCGGTGCGGTCGAATACCGCGTCGAGAAGGCGGGCATCGTTCAGGCCGGCGTCGGCAAGGCGAGCTTCACCGAAGACGCGATCGTCGCGAACGTCAAAGCGTTCGTGGACAGCGTCATGAAGGCCAAGCCGTCGGGCGCCAAGGGCACCTATATGAAGAAGATCTCGCTCTCATCGACGATGGGGCCAGGCGTGAAGATCGCGCTCGGCAGCGTCGGCGCATCGAGCGCAGCCGCGTAATGAGTTTTGAGAATTCGGGTGGACGATCACCCGAACTGTCCGAGACCACCGGAGTGCTTAGGCACTTAAAAGTTCCGGTGCAGACAGGGAAAGAACCGGATTGCGATGGAAACATCGCCAAGACGGATTTGAACCCTGGGACAGAATTGCGTGTCACAGGGCTTTGCTCCGGATCGTCACGGCGCAAGGTTGATAGGAGAGCACAGTGGATAAAACCCAGAAGGCGGAAGTCGTCGAAGACCTGAATGGCGTCTTTGCGAATGCCGGCTCCGTGGTTGTCGCCCACTACACGGGCCTGACGGTCGCCGAGTTGAGCGATCTTCGTTCGCGCATGCGCGCGGCCGGAGCTTCGTTCCGCGTGGCGAAGAACCGTCTGGCCGTACGCGCTCTGAAAGGAACGCCGATTGAAGGTATCTCCGACCTCTTCAAAGGCCCGACAGGCATTGCGGTCAGCAATGATCCGGTCGCGGCTGCGAAGGTGTCGGCTGCCTATGCCAAGGACAACGACAAGCTCGTCATCCTCGGCGGATCGGTCGGAACGACGACATTGGATGCGAACGGAGTCAAAGCCCTCGCAACCTTGCCGTCGCTCGACGAACTGAGAGGCAAAATCGTGGGGCTGCTCGTTGCACCCGCCACGAAGATTGCCGGGATCGTTCAAGCCCCCGCTGGCCAGCTGGCCCGCGTCATCGGTGCGTATTCCAAGAAAGAGGCGGCGTAAGCGGCAGCCAACCAATCATTCAAATCCGAAACCAAAGGTAACAAAATCATGTCGAAGATCGAAAAGCTTGTTGAAGACCTGTCGGGCCTCACGGTCCTGGAAGCCGCGGACCTTGCGAAGCTTCTCGAAGATAAGTGGGGCGTTTCCGCTGCCGCTCCGGTGGCCGCCGCCGCCGGTCCGGCCGCTGCTGCCGCCCCGGCCGCGGAAGCCAAGACCGAATTCTCGGTCATGCTCATGGAAGCGGGCGCCAACAAGATCAACGTCATCAAGGAAGTCCGTGCGATCACGGGCCTGGGCCTGAAGGAAGCCAAAGACCTCGTCGAGGCTGCCCCGAAGGAAGTGAAGGCCGATGTTGGCAAGGACGAAGCCGAAAAGATCAAGAAGCAGCTCGAAGGCGCCGGCGCCAAGGTCGAGCTGAAATAGTAAGGAGGCGAGGAGGGTTGAATAACCCACCCCGCGTGCATATTTCGTTCACCCACCCCCTCGGGCGAGTCGCCCGCCCGAGGGTCGGTGGTTTTCGCTCATTCGGTACGACGCAAGGGAACCAAGAATGACTCTCTCATTCACGGGACGCAAAAGACTCCGCAAATTCTTCGGCAAAATGGTCGAAGTGGCGGAAATGCCAAATCTCATCGAGGTCCAGAAGACCTCCTACGACCAGTTCCTCCAGGTGAAAAAGCCGGAAGGTGGACGGCTGGATGAGGGTCTGCAGGCTGTCTTTTCGTCCGTGTTCCCGATCAAGGACTTCTCCGAGAATTCCCTACTCGAATATGTGGATTACCACTTCGAGGACCCGAAATACGACGTCGAGGAGTGCCAGCAGCGCTCCATGACCT
>DASXHQ010000035.1:0-11435 GCA_036488415.1 Rhizomicrobium sp. | reverse complement strand
TGAGGACGGAAGTGTGCGATGGGCCGGTGTTCAAGCGTATATTGAAGAATTGGATGACGAAGCCACGAGCGCGTCAAATGCTCTTGTTCGATGGCTCAAGCGCATCAACTACCCGATAAATGAAAAGTTGACTCCTGCCGCCCTCAGTTTTCTCTTTGGCGTTCTCGTAGATGGCTTCTATGAGGGTGTTACCATCAACCCGATTGAAACCAGAACCGGCACAGTCGCCGCCTCGTCTGGGTCTGTTATTGACGTTGAAAAAGTGACGACTGTTGCGAATGCCGGGATTCAATATATCGCTGACATAAATAATAAGGGGCAAAACGATAAGCGGCGCCTTGAGGATGTTGTCCAATCTTTGTTCGAAAGAATGTCTTCAAGGTATCCCACAATCATTGCGCGTGGGCCAAAAGCAATATCGGGGGAAGAGGTAAATGGCTGAACGCACATTTTTCCTTTCTAGGAGCCGTGAAAAAGCGCGATCAACGTACGAGTCGATTGTCCCGACGGGAATGTATGTTGCTTTGGATGAGCGCTATCTACAGCTAGCTACCAGCATCATGGCTCAGACGAGTGAGATTTGGACAGCAGCCGATAATCTTACGGAATGCCTCTATGTATTCCAAAAGAGGGGCGGCGAAGTTGCGACGCAATTCGAAAAGCCATCTGCCGCTAATCAATTGTTGGTTTCAGGTAGAGATGCTTATTTAGCCGCCTTCGAAAAGGTGCTGAGCTCAAAACCGAAGGCAAGTTTGTTCCCCGTGAACATCGATGGCGAAACGATCTGGAGACTGACTTTCGTGATCTCTCCGCAGACGTTGAATGACGCCGAAAAACTCGTTGCGGCAGAATCGGAAATTCATGAATACGTTTATCAAGTCGCTCCGCAATTAGTCGGGATGTTTTCGTTGCAGTATGTAGCCGACGATGCTGCAGCCTAAAGAAATTCTGAATTTTGCTGCAGGGTTGATCCAAAGTGCGGGGCGCAAAGAAATTCATGCCAGGCAAGCGGCGGCACGCGCCTACTACAGCGTCATGCTTCTAGTTAGAGATGAACTTGAAATTGACCCGAACCGATCGGCAGGCGGCGCCCATGCTGTCGTTAAAGAAGCGCTTCGGAGTGCGTTGCAATCTGGAAGAACAGAGCCCTTTCTCAGGACGGCATATCAATACTGGTCAACTCTATACGACGATAGGGTCACGGCTGACTACAAGATTGGAGAACCTTTCGATCTAGCGAAGGGAGATGCTTCTGTGCATCGTGCACTTGAAGTCTTCAGAAAATACGAAGAGTGAGTTTGCGCAGTCGACCTTCGGTCGGTTGATATTTCCGGATTTCGCTCCCATATACCCTCCCTCATGACCCCTTCCTCCCAATACACCCCCGCTCCGGCGGCGGATTTTGTGTTGCCGTTCGATCTGGCGCCCTTGGGCGTGCGCGGGCGGCTGGTGCGATTGTCCGATGTGTCGGCGCGCGCGCTCACCGCGCATGCGCTGCCCGAGCCTGCCGCGCGCGTCGCCGCCGAAACGCTGACCTTGTCGGCGCTGCTCGGCTCCTCGCTCAAGCTCGACGGGCGGCTCAGCGTGCAGACCAAGAGCGATGGCCCGCTCGATCTCATCGCTTCCGATTATTATGGCGCCGATGTCTCTGAATCAGGAAGTGGGCGCCCCGCGGGCCTGCGCGGCTATGCGCGTGTGGACGAGGCGCGCGCCGCCGATCTGGGCAAGGCGCCCAGCTTCGCCGATCTGGCGGGGAAGGGCTCGCTCGGCATCCTGATCGAGCCGCGCGGGCAGTCCTATCAGGGCATCGTGGAGCTTTCGCCCGGCGGCATCGCGGATAGCGCGCAAACCTACTTTGCGCAGTCCGAGCAATTGCCGACCGCGATCCGCCTGGCCGCCGCGCCGGTGTTCGAGCCGGGCAAGAAGGTGGCGTGGCGCGCCGGCGGCATTCTTCTGCAGCGCACCGCCGAAGCGCCGAAGCACGATGACGATTGGGAGCGGCTGAAAATGTTCATCGCCTCCATCGAGGATTTCGAGCTGGTCGATACCGCGCTGAAAGCCGAAGACCTGTTGTGGCGGCTCTTCCACGAGGACGAAGTGCGCGTGCTGCCCTTCGAGCGGCTGGAATTCCGCTGTGACTGCTCCGCCGACCGGATCGTGGGCGTGCTGCGCTCCTATAAGGAAGGCGAGCGCGCGCACCTGGCGGACGAGGACGGAATCATCCGCGCCCGCTGCGAATTCTGCGGCAAAACCCACGAAGTCGACCCGGCGACGCTCTAACCTCAACGGTGGCGCTGCCGTCAACTTTGTGACAAGCTGTCAGAAAGAACAGCCGGAGGTCCGCCATGAACGTCGCACCGCGCGATCTGCACGACGATCTGCAAAAAGCCGCCCGCGAGCGCGCTTATTCGATGCCGCTGGCGGAGATCAGTCCGTCCGATCCCGAACTCTTCCGCACCGATACGATGTGGCCCTATTTCGAGCGGCTGCGCAAAGAAGACCCGGTGCATTACACCGCCGAGCATGAGTTCGGGCCTTATTGGTCGATCACCAAATACAACGACATCATGGCGGTGGACACCAACCACGAAGCCTTCTCGTCCGAGCCGTCCATCACCATCGCCGATCCGAAAGACGATTTCCGCCTGCCGATGTTCATCGCGATGGATCCGCCCAAGCACGACATCCAGCGCAAGACGGTGAACCCGGCCGTGTCGCCGATGAACCTGCAGAACCTGGAGCCGATCATCCGCGAACGTGCGGCGAAGATCCTAGACGATCTGCCGCTGAACGAGGAGTTCGACTGGGTGGACAAGGTGTCCATCGAGCTGACCACGATGACGCTTGCGACCTTGTTCGATTTTCCGTGGGAAGACCGCCGCAAGCTGACGCGCTGGTCCGATGTGGCGACGGCGGGCAAGAACAATGTCTCGCTGTTCAAAAGCGCGGAGACGGCGGAAGAAGAGCGCCGCGCCGAGCTGTTCGAATGCGTCGACTACTTCATGAACCTCTGGAACGAGCGCGTGAACGCGCCGCCGGCGAACGATCTCATCTCGCTGCTGGCGCATGGGCCTTCGACGCGCAACATGGACCGCATGGAGTATCTGGGAAATCTGGTCCTGCTCATCGTGGGCGGCAACGACACCACGCGCAACACCATTAGCGGCTCCATCCTGGCGCTGAACGAGAACCCGGACCAGTACGAGAAGCTTCGCGCTAATCACGAGCTCATCCCCAACATGGTGTCCGAAACGATCCGCTGGCAGACGCCGCTCGCCCATATGCGCCGCAACGCGACGCGCGATGTCGAGCTTGGCGGCAAGACCATCAAGAAAGGCGAGAAGGTGGTGATGTGGTACGTCTCGGGCAACCGCGACGAGACCGTGATCGAAAACCCGAACGCCTATCTCGTGGACCGCGCCCGCGCACGCCAGCATCTATCCTTCGGCTTCGGCATCCACCGCTGCGTCGGCAACCGCCTCGCCGAATTGCAGCTCAAGATCATCTGGGAAGAGATCCTGAAGCGCTTCCATACGGTGGAGATTACCGGCGAAGTCAGCCGCGTCGCCTCCAGCTTCGTGAAGGGCTATGACCGCATGCCGGTCAGGCTGCACGCGGTTTAACAGTCATCCTCAAAAATCGTCATCACCCGGTCACGCTTTTTGCGTGATCCGGGTGACCCATTTTTCGGGGGGATGAAATTGGGCCACCCGGATCGCCCGCAAGAAGCGAGCGACCGGATGATGACGGCCGTATTTACCGCGCCATTTTTGCGCTGACCGCGCCGGACGATCCGCCTTCAACCATCTGGTTATCCGCAGGCGGCGTAGCGTCGGCTTCGCGGGGCGCGGTGCATTCAGCGAATGGCGTTGCGCCATCGAAGCTCAGCGCCGTCATGAGGTCCGCCAGCGACTGGCCGCGATGCTCGGCAGCCGCCTGGAACATCGACTGCGCGTTGTCGCAGAAATCGTCCTGGTTCTGGCTGTCCATCGAGAAATCGTTGGCGAGCTGCGTCTTGAAGGTCTGGTACTCGTCCGCGCCCTTGGCGCTCGCGCGCTGGAACAGCGACTGCGCCGCGCCGTCGGAGGCGATCAGGTCCGGCCGGTAGTTGACGACAAAGGCGTTGTAAGAACCTTCAAGATGGCAGCTATAGGCCGCCACCATCAGCTGCTGTTGCAGGATCTCCGCCTTCACGCCGGCCGTCTCATTGGCGCGGCTGCACACGCCGCCCGCGAAGGCCTGCGTCGTCATCGCCACGCTGGCGAGCGTGGCAGCAATCAGTTTCGTCGATTTACGCATGTCCTTGTCTCCCTTTTCCTGTTCGGATGGCGCGCCCAGCGCCGTTGGCTTGCTTAAGAATCTTGCGACCGCACGCAGCGTCCGGCCGGCGGATCGCTGCGATCCAGATGCGGCGTTACCGTTCCGGCATCGCCCGAACAGGCGACCCAGCGGAATTGATGGTTGTCGTCGATGACGGCGCTGGAGGCGATCAATGCGAAGAAACCGTTGCGCGCCACGCCACCGGTGGCCGCGCCGGTGCCGCAAGCAGTCGCCGTGTCTTTGCCGTTCTGCAGGCAATAGGCGAACTGCACGCTGTTATCGCAAGCATTGCGGAAGCCCCAGTTCTGTCCGTCAGAATCGATGCTCAGGCAATTGGCGGCGCCGTGATTGGCTGACACAGACACTTTCGCTGAAGCCTGAATCAAGTGTGCGCCCGTATCGTTGGCGAGCACCGGCGCGGCGACCGGTGGAGCAACCGGCACTGCGCCGACCAGCGCACCCTTGGCGATCTCCGGAGGGACCGGCGCGTCTATGGTGTGGATGGCGGAGTCACGCACCAGCACGGACTTCGGCGCTGTCAGAGATTTCGGCGCATGTATAGCGGCGAGCCTCACGGGCTTCTGCGCTTTCGACGCGACAGACGCCGTCGTGGACGGCGCGTCGGCGCAGCTTGTGACTGGCGCGGATGCCTTCTGCTCGGATGCGAGGCCCAGCTTGCTGGCATAAGCCGCCAGCGCTTCCTTGCGCTCGCTTTCCGCGAACACATGGCCTTGCGGATACCATTTCATGCACATCAGCCCCGCGCCCGGCGCAGTGATGGCGATCGTCAGTCCGCCGCCGGCATTGACGGACAGGGTTTCGGAATGGCCGTCGGCATATTCCGCCTCGACGCCGTGCGCCGACTGGCGGAACACCCCCACCGGCGTCGATTTGTCGGAGGCGTCGAACACGCTTCCGAGATTGTCGGCCGTGTATTGGAAAACCTTGTCGGCGGTGCTGCCGTTCGGCGCCGCCACTTCCAGCGCCAGCCCGCCATCGCCCAGTGACAACTGCACCGTCGAACCTTCGAGCGACGTGAACTTCGTTCCGGTGACGCCATCATACCAGTGCGGCGTGTTCGCTTCGGCTTTCGCCGGCAGCGCAGCGTCTTCGGCCGATGCCAGTTGCGCCGAGCACAGCAGCACGAGCGCGGACAAACCTGTTGCGTATGGAAATTTCATAGCCCAACCCTCTTCACGTTTGAAAATGCCCCCGCGCTTTTCAAGATCGCGCCTGTGCGCCTGGCGGCCGCTGTGACATCAGAAGCAGGATGCTGAAGAGCTCCTGCTTCGAAAGCGGCGCCTGCGAAGGCGGTTGAAACGCTGCCCGCCCCGCGATCTTCGCGATGTTGCTATTGATCGCATCGTTCGGAAAATTTGCAATGCGCGTTTCAGGAAGAATGTTTGCGCTTTGCGCAACTGGCGATTGGTACCATGCGCCTTGCGTCGAACTTGCGGCGATGATCGCCGCTGCCACGAACCCCCGATACACGACCGCACCCTCCCGAACCCGATACGATCATGCGCCGATGAATTTCAGAGTCATCCGGAGTTGGCTGAACTGTTAAAGCCCCCCTTACACGAATGATGAAAACATTTGTTCATCTAGATGAATGTTTGTGTGATCGGTGCGCTTGCGTACCAATGGCGGATGTGAATGCGCAGCGGGTGGCCCACTGAACTGCATCAAAAAGGGCCCGCGAGCGGCATTTTTCTCATTTGCATCGCGAATGGAATTTGCTGGCCATTATCCTTAAGGTTGTGGAACCGGGATCGTTCCAACCTCGTTGCTTCCGCGATGGCCAAGCTCTCGACCTATTACGCCAAACGCGACTTCGGCATAACGAAGGAGCCGCGCGGCCGTGTGGGCCAAAGCGACAAGCATCGCTTCGTCATCCAGCGGCATGATGCGACCCGGCTGCATTATGACCTGCGGCTGGAATTGGGGGGTGTCTACAAAAGCTGGGCGGTGACCAAGACGCCGTCCCTCGATCCGGCCGTGAAGCGGCTGGCGGTGGAAGTTGAGGATCACCCCATCGATTACGGCACCTTCGAAGGCACGATCCCCGAAGGCCAGTACGGCGGCGGCACAGTGCAGCTCTGGGATCGCGGCAGCTGGCGCTCGCAAAGCGACACCCCGGAACGCGACCTGGCCGGCGGCCACCTGAAATTCGTGATGGACGGCGAGCGGATGAAGGGCAAATGGGCGCTCATTCGCATGCGCGATGACCGCCATCGGCCCGGAACGCGGGTGCGCCACAACTGGCTGCTAATCAAGGAGATCGACGACGAGGCTGCGCGCGGCACCAAGGGCGATGCCCTGGCGAAGGAGGTGACCTCGGTGAAGACGGGGCGCACGCTGGATCAAATAGCGGCGAAGTCGCGTAAGGTTTGGAACAGCAATCGCTCCGTCAAAGAAAATGTCGCGGCGCTGAAGCGCAAACCGGCGAAGAAGAAAAAGAAAACGCCGGCAAAAAAAAAGGCGAAAAAGAAGAAAGCCAAAAAGGCTGCGGCCAAGCGCAAGCGCAAATGAAAATGCCCGGTTTCATCGCGCCGCAGCTTGCGAGGCTGATGGCGCATCCGCCCAGCGGCGCCAACTGGGTGCATGAGGTCAAGTTCGACGGCTATCGCACGCAAGCCCGGGTCGAAAAGGGCAAAGCGAAGCTTCTCACGCGCAAAGGTTTGGACTGGACCGAACGCTTTCCCGAAATCGCGGTGGATTGCGCAAAGCTTCCCGATTGCATCATTGATGGCGAAATCTGCGCGCTGAACAAAGAAGGCGCCAGCGATTTCGGCCTGCTGCAGACGGCGCTCTCCGATCACAAGACAGGCGCGCTCGTCTATTACGTCTTCGATTGTTTGTTCGCCGGTGGCGCGGATTTGCGCAAGCAAGGGCTGGAAGCGCGCAAGGCGACGTTGCAGAAAATCTTGAAACCGCTCGGCAAATCCAAGCGCGTGCAATTCGTGCCGCATTTCCGGGAATCCGGGGATGCGATGCTGGATGCGGCATGCCGGATGGATCTGGAAGGCGTGATCTCCAAGAATTTGAACGCGCCTTACATATCGGGACGCGCCGATGCGTGGACGAAATCCAAATGCCGCGGCGGGCAGGAAGTGGTGATCGGCGCCTGGCGCGGCACGCCGGGAAAATTCCGCTCGCTGCTGGTCGGCACATATCAGAACGGCAAGCTTGTCTATATGGGCCGCGTCGGCACCGGCTACAATGCGAAGACGGCGGGCGATCTGCTCAAACGGCTGAAGCCGCTGGCGCGCAAGACCTCGCCGTTCTCCAATGCGCCGCCGCGCGTGCCGGATGTGAACTGGGTCGAGCCCAAGCTGGTGGGCGAAATCGAATTCGAGAATGTGACCTCGGACGGATTGTTCCGGCAGGCGGCGTTCAAGGGATTGCGCCTCGATAAGCCGGCGGACAGCGTTGTGCGCGAAGTGCCAATGGATAAAAAGCCAGGGGATGAAGCGGAGGAAAAGCCGATGGCCAAAACGAAAGCCAAAACGAAAGCCAAAACGAAAGCCAAAACGAAAACGGCAAAAGGCGATGATGAGGTTCTCGGCATCCGCATCAGCCATCCCGACAAAGAGCTATGGCCGAAATCGAAACTCGGCCCTGCTGTCACCAAGCTTGATCTGGCGAAATACATGGCTGCCGCCGCCGACCGGATGCTGCCGCATGTGAAGGACCGTCCGTCTTCGGTGGTGCGCACGCCGGATGGCATCAAGGGCGAGCAATTCTTCCAGCGCCATGAGCTGAAAGGCACGGCCGCGCCGATGCTGGCGATCAAGACGAAGGGCGAGCCGAAGCCCTATCTCGGCGTCGATAGCGCGGAGGGTCTGGTGGCGCTGGCGCAGCAAGGGGTGACAGAAATCCATCCGTGGGGCTCCAAGCCCGGCGATCCGGAAACGCCGGAGCGGATCATCCTCGATCTCGATCCTGCGCCGGACGTGAAATTCTCCGCCGTGGTGGAAGGCGCGAAGGATTTGAAGAAGCGGCTGGAGAAATTGGGTTTCAAACCTTTCGTCAAGACCACAGGCGGCAAAGGGCTGCATGTCGTCATCGCCATCAAGGGTGCGGATTGGGACGAGGCGAAGGCCTTCGCCAAGGCCGTGGCGCTCCAGATGGAAGCCGACGAACCGGATCGCTACACCACGACGATCGCCAAGAAGGCGCGCACAGGAAAGATCTTCGTCGATTATCTGCGCAACGACAAAACCTCGACCGGCGTGGCGCCGTGGTCGCCGCGTGCGCGCGAAGGCGCCACGATAGCCGTGCCGCTCGAATGGAGCCAGGTGACCGCGAAGTTGAACCCGCAGAAGTTCACCATCCCGACATCGGGACCGCTGCTGAAGGAGGCCGATCCGTGGAAGGGCCTCGCCGCTTCTGCCAAGCCCATCGCGGCGGCGATGAAAAAACTTGCGAAATAGTCAGCGCGCCTTGCGCTTCTTCGCATTGGTGTTTGCCGGAGCGGCTTTGCTTTTGTTTTTCAGGCTCTTCTTCAGTGCGTCCATCAGATCGATGACGTTGCTCTCTTCTACCGGCTCGGCGGTGACGAGCTTCTCGCCTTTTTGTTTGCGGCGGATGAGCTCGCGCAGTGCGTGCTCATAGCGATCCTTGAACTGATCGGGATCGAATTCGCCTTCCTGTTGCTCGATGATCTTCTCGGCAATTTCGATCATCTGCTTGCTGGGATGAGCGGCGGGAATATCATGGAAAGCCTTTGCCGGATCGACCACTTCGTTGCGCATGCGCAAAGTCGTGGCAATGATGCCCTTGTCGCGCGGCTCCAAGGCGACCAGCCGCTCGCGCGTGTGCATGACGACGCGCCCCAGCGCGATGCGTCCTGTCTTCTCCAGCGCCTGGCGGATGACGACGAACGCATCGACGCCTGCATCGTCGTTCGGCACCATGTAATAAGGCTGGTTCCAGAACAGCCGGTCGATGTCTTCGGCGTCGACGAAGCGCTCGATCTCCAGATTGTGTGTGCTGTCCAGCTTCACCGCATCCAGCTCGTCGTTCTCGATGACGACATATTTGTTCTTCTCGAGCTCATAGCCCTTTACCAGATCCTTGCGCTCCACCGGCCCGGTGTCGGGATCGGTCGGCACCATGCGGATGCGGTTGTTGGTTTCCGGATTGAGCAAGTGAAAAGAAATGTCGTTCGACCGGCTCACCGCACCGAACAACGCCACGGGACATGACACCAGCGACAGCCGCAAATTTCCCTGCCAGATCGGCCGGGTGGACAGCCGCGCCTCGCCGGTATCGTTGGCGGCTTTGTGATGGGCGGCGTGATGCACCGCGCGCTTTTTGGCTTTCGCCTTCTTCTTCGCCGCCATGTGGAAGGTTCCCGAGAGTTCCGGATTCAACGTCCCGGAACCGGGAATGTTTCTCAAGGGCGGTGGCTAGGGGCCAAGGAAACGCTCGACATTTTCCATGAAAACATCGAGCCGGTCGTGATGGGACCAATGTCCGGCGCCTTCGATGTTGACCAGCCGCGCATTCTGGAAATGCTTGATGCGCCCGTCGACGACAGGATCGGAGGCCCAGCTTTCGGTGCCGCGGATCAGCAGCACGGGCTTGTCGATCTTGCTCCAGATCTCGCGCTGCTCCTCCGTCGAGAGTCCGGCGGGCCCGCCCAGACGCACCGCGTTGTCGAACTTCCACGACCAGGTGCCGTCTTCATTCTGATTGGCGCCATGAACGGTCAGATGCCGCGCCTGTTCTGGCGTGAGGTGCTTGTTCTCCTCCTGCATGCGCGCAATGGCGGCGTCGAGCGTGGGATAGCGGCGCGGCAATTTGCCGGCCGCTTCGCGCCGCATTTCGAAGCGTTTGCGGACTTGTTGGACGGTGCTGACCTCGCGCATGCGCTTCAGCATGTCGGGGGAAGGCCCCAGCCCTTCGATGGCAACGACTTTCGCGACGGTTTCCGGATACAGCCCCGCATAAAGAAGCGCGATGGAGCCACCCAACGAATGGGCGATGATCGTCACCGGCGCCATGTGCTTCTGGTGCACGAATTGCACGATGTCGTAGAGATAGCCGGTTTCGCCGTAGGCGCCGCCCGTGGCCCAGTCACTGTCGCCATGCCCGCGCAGGTCGGGCGCGATGACATGATAACGGCCACGCAGTTTCTCGGCGACCCAGTCCCAGTTGCGGCAATGATCCCGCCCGCCATGGATCAGCAGCAGCGCCGGCGCGCCCTCATTGCCCCAATCGACATAATGCAGCCGGAGCCGCTGGGAGAAATAGAATTGGGAGGTGGGGCCTTGCATGGCGTTCAAACCGATAGCGACACCGATACTATGACGGCGATATTCCGCTCCAGCCAATAGCGGAATAGGCTGGGGCCCCAAAAAGGATTGCGCATGAGCGATGGGGACGCAGGCCATTTCATAACATCCGACCTCGTGGCGCGTGCCTTCGAGGGCGCCCGGGTCGTGATCCGGGATGTCGAGGGAACGATCCTCTATTGGACCGAAGGTGCCTCCGAGCTCTACGGGTTCGGTAAAGAGGAATCGCTTGGCAAGTCTTCCCACGAGTTGCTGCAAACGATTTTTCCAGAACCGCTCGAGACCATAAACAAGATTTTGCTGTCCACCGGGCAATGGTCGGGCGAGCTTCAACATCGCAGCCGCGACGGCCACGCGCTCATCGTGGCGACGCACTGGTCGCTTCAACCTTATGACGGGAAGTATGTTGTCGCGGAGGTCAACAACGACATCACCAAGGAAACTGCGCTAAAGCGGGATCAAGCTTACCTCGCCACCATCGTGGCATCGTCCGACGATGCGATTATGAGCAAGTCACCCGATGGGGTCATCCAGACGTGGAACGGCGCTGCGGAGCGGATGTTCGGATACACGGTCGAGGAAATAGTCGGTCAAAAAGCTGCAATCCTGTTTCCGCCGCATCTGATAGACGAAGAGGCTGAAATTCTTGCCCGGATATATACAGGGAACAGTGTTGAAATTTACGACACGCTGCGCCGCAGAAAGGACGGCTCGACGTTTCCCGTCTCCGTGAGAATTTCACCGATACGGTCCGAAAAAGGAGAGATCGTTGGTTCCTCCAAGATTTTGCGCGACATTACACTTCAAAAGGAA
>DASXHQ010000098.1:0-3020 GCA_036488415.1 Rhizomicrobium sp. | reverse complement strand
GCGTCCCAGCGTTTCTGAGATTCCGGCGGTGCTGATCAGGAATGGGCGAATGCCAAAACGGAAGCCAGAAGCGCCATGCCATTCCAGATGCCGTGCAGGATCATGGTGAGGATCAGTGAGCGCGAGAAGTAACGCGCCGTGCCCAAAAACAGACCGATCGCGAAGATCGAGGCGATGGATACCCATCCGTATTGAATGTGCAGTATGGCCCAACCTAGGGCCGTTACGATGATGGCTGCGACCGGACCAAAGCGAAGCTCGATCGTCTTATAGAGAAAGCCGCGGAAGGTAATCTCCTCGCCGATCGGGGCTGCGATGGAAACCGCGCCGACCAGAAGCCAGAGCAGATGATCGCGCCGTGCGCTCACAAACATATCGCGCATGAAGGTAAGCGCGCGAGGATCGCTGAATCGGCTGCTTATGAAACCCAGAACTATCAATGTGACACTCAGCGCGGCGACGCCGAGAAAAAAATTGCGCCAGCCTGGCAGCCGTAAGCCGAGATAGAGGCGCACCGCGCGCGTGCGAATGCGCGTGAAGCCAAGAAAGACAAGCAGCAGGACCAGCGACGAAGTAAACGTGACGATGGAGATGGCGGCGCCGCTTTGCATAAAGCCATGCAGCACAATCGGCCGTTCGGGATGAAAAAGCCTTTCCCAACCCAGAAAGGCCAGTACGCCCAGAACTTGCGCTATCAGGAGCGCCAAAGCGCCAGCTATGGTCCATAAAATCGCGGGCCATGTGCGCGGCTGCGGAAAATCGGCGGGGGAATCGGACATTTTTGGGGCTTTGAAATAAAAAAGGCGGGTGGCGCAACCTACAGCGCGCCCATCGCGAGAACCAGATACCCTTGCTTTTGGCGGCTTTGAAGCCTATATCCCCGCCATCCCAGACAACAGAACGACCTGTTGTGTGGCGGTCCGAAAGGATCGCCGCGCGGGAGAAACTTTTGTTGGCCGGGTCGCGCTTCCCCCGCAACACATGCGGGGTCGCTGCCCGGCCATGACGAGGAACTAAGGTCATTATCTCGCAGATGTCGCAATTGCAGCCGATCATTGAGCCAGCGGTGGAAGCCGCGGGCTACAGGCTCGTGCGCCTGCGTCTGATGGCCGGAAGAACCAAGACGTTGCAGATCATGGCCGAGCGCCCGGACGGCACGATGAATGTGGAGGATTGCGCGAAACTTTCCCGCGCTCTGTCCGAATTTCTCGAAACCGAAGATCCGATCGAAGGCGAATTCGATCTGGAAGTGTCCTCGCCCGGCATCGACCGCCCGCTGACGCGCCAGTCCGATTTCGCGCGCTGGGCCGGTCACGAAGCCAAGGTCGAACTCGTCAATGCGGACGAGACCGGCCGCAAGAAGTTCAAAGGCATGCTGCTCGGCCTCGATGGTAACGACGTGCTGCTCGAAGCCGATGGCGCCCGGTTCAAATTTCCTTTCCGCGGCATTGCGGAAGCGAAACTGGTTCTGACAGACAAACTCATTGCCGAAGATTTGAAGGCGCGTAAAGCGCAATAAGGAGAAGTAGACATGGCCGCTATTGCCGCCAACAGGACAGAATTGCTGCAGATCGCGGACGCCGTTGCCCGCGACAAGAACATCGAGCGCGAAGTCGTGATCGCGGCGATGGCGGAGGCAATGCAGCGCGCGGCCAAGCAGCATTACGGCACCGAGAACGACATTCATGTCGAGATCGATCCCAAAACGGGCGAAACCCATGTTTCGCGCTATCTGCATGTCGTCGAGCTGGTCGACAACGACAAGACCGAAATCAGCCTCAAGGATGCACAGGCGCGCAATCCCGCGGCGATGGTCGGCGACATCATCGCCGAGACGCTGCCGCCGGTCGATTTCAATCGCATCAATGCGCAGAACGCCAAGCAGGTGATCGTGCAGAAGGTGCGCGACGCCGAGCGCGAGCGCCAGTTCGAGGAATTCAAGGATCGTATCGGCGAGATCGTGCACGGCATCGTCAAGCGCGTGGAGTTCGGCTCTGTCGTCGTCGATCTGGGCCGCGCCGAAGGCGTGGTGCGCCGCGACGAGATGATCCCGCGCGAATCGTTCCGCCAGGGCGACCGCATCCGCGCCTACATCTACGACGTGCGCCGCGAAACCCGCGGACCGCAAATCTTCCTGTCGCGCAGTCATCCGCAATTCATGGTGCGGCTCTTCGCGCAAGAAGTACCCGAGATTTATGACGGCATCATCGAGATCCGCGCGGTGGCGCGCGATCCGGGCAGCCGTGCCAAGATCGCCGTGATCTCCAAGGATTCCAGCATCGATCCGGTCGGCGCCTGCGTCGGCATGCGCGGCGTGCGCGTGCAGGCGGTAGTGCAGGAACTTCAGGGCGAGCGTATCGACATCATTCCGTGGAACACAGAAGCGGCGACCTTCATCGTCAACGCGCTGGCGCCGGCGGAAGTCTCCAAGGTCGTGCTCGATGAAGACACGCACCGCACCGAAGTCGTTGTGCCGGACGAGCAGCTGTCTCTCGCCATCGGCCGTCGCGGACAAAATGTGCGCCTGGCCTCGCAGCTGACCGGCTGGCAACTCGACATTATGACCGAAGCCGAGGAATCAGAGCGCCGCCAGAAGGAATTCACCGAGCGCACCACGCTGTTCATGGATTCGCTCGACGTGGACGAAACCGTCGCGCAGCTGCTTGCGTCGGAAGGCTTTGCGTCGATCGAAGACGTTGCCTTCGTGCCGCTGGATGAACTGGCCGCTGTCGAAGGCTTCGACGAGGAAACAGCGCAGGAGCTGCAAACCCGCGCTTTGGAATTCATTGAGGCGAAGAACAAGGAAATGGACGACAAACGCAAAGCCCTCGGCGTCGAGGATGACGTTCTTGATGTGCCGGGCGTGACCACTGCTATTGCGGTTGCGCTGGGTGAAGCCGAAGTGAAGACGGTCGAGGACCTGGCCGGCTGCGCCACCGACGATCTCATCGGCTATTACGAGACCAACAAGGAGAAGGAGCGCGTTCGCGTTCCGGGCTTCCTGGAAGGTTTCAACCTCA
>DASXHQ010000078.1:0-11194 GCA_036488415.1 Rhizomicrobium sp. | reverse complement strand
CGACGGATCACGCGCGCGTGTCGTTTAAGGATGTGTGGGTGCCGGACAGCGCGGTGTTCGGGCCGGTGGACAACGGCCTCGTTCTGGCACGCCACTTCGTGCACGAAAACCGCATCCGCCAGGCCGCATCGGGCCTTGGCGCCGCGCAATACTGCATCAATGAGAGCGTAGACTACGCCAACACACGCAAACCGTTCGGCAAGCCGTTATCGCGCAATCAGGCGATCCAGTGGCCATTGGTGGAGCTACAGACAGAAGCGGAGATGCTGCGCTGGCTGATCTATCGCACCGCTTGGGAGATGGATCGCATGACCGGGCCGGAGATCCAGCTCTATCTCTCTGACAAGGTGAGCATGTGCAATTACAAGGGCAATAACCTTGTTTGTAACGCGGCGGACTGGGCGATGCAGGTGCATGGCGGCTGGGGCTATTCGCGCCACAAGCAGTTCGAACATATTTACCGTCATCATCGGCGCTATCGCATCACCGAAGGCAGCGACCAGATTCAGATTCGCAACGTCGCGGGGCACATGTTCGGCTTCATCGGAAAGAATCAGCGCCGCGATGCCTGAAAGCTTTTAACGAAAAGCTGTGCGAATTTCGGTCAATGGGACGGTTGTGCAATGCACATCTGTCCCATTTGCTTTCACTCTTCTGCGCGGAAGTATTTTTTGTCGAAAATTTCGCAGATGAATATTGATTTGCGCGGGGTAATTCGCTGTCATGCGCCGCGCTTGTTGGGGCGCAAGATTTCCGGTTTGGGGCAGAGCAATGGAGACGCAGGCGCTTGGATTTGTGCTGGAGCGATCGCCGCGCCGCCTCGCGCACCTGGCGCATTCCATTGAAGAATTGCAGAGAATATCCAATCCCTGTGCGCTGTCCCTCATCGAGACATGGGAAAAACTGAAGACGCAGGGTGGAATGGTCGTTGGCCAGCATTTCCCGTCGCGCGAATTCGCGAGTGTTCTCCCCAACATCCTGCTGCTTGAAAAGCTGGAGCGCGTGCGTGACTTCCGCATTCGCCTGGCGGGCTTTGGGATGCTGTGTTTTTACGGCTTCGATCCCAGCGGCTACAGCTTGGGGGAGTTATACGGTGACGAGAAGCATGAGGTCGGTTACGACGCTCTGAACCAGGTGCTTTGCGGCCATGTCAGCCTGTCGCTCTCGCGGCTTTGTTACGAAGGTGAAACGGTGCTGCAACGCGAGATCGTCTGCTTGCCGGTCCATGCGTCGAACACCCGCACACCACAGGTTTTGGTGGCATCGTTCTGGAACCGGCGCTGGCTGAACTGAAAAGGTTGGGCTAGCGTCGCATCTCGCGAAATTCGAGGGCGCTTTGGCCAAAATCCTGAACTGTGCGCACCGCGGCGGCGCGGGGTTGCGGCCGGAGAATACGCTCGCGGCGTTCCGCGATGCCGTGGCGCGCGGCGCCGATGGGGCGGAGCTGGATGTTCAGTTGAGCAAAGACGGGCAGGTGGTGGTCTATCACGACTACCGCCTGAAGCCGGAGATCACCCGGCTGAACAGCCATTGGCTTTCCCGCCCCACGCCACGCATCAAGGATCTGAAGCTCGTCGAGCTGGAAAGCTTCGACATCGGCCGCTGCGATCCCCATTCGAAATATGCGGCGGAGCATCCCGATGTGCGCGCGGAAGATGGCGAGCGGATACCCAGACTGGCCGATGTCGTGGCCGTTGCGCAAACGGCGAAACAGGATTTCTGGCTGCAAGTTGAGCTGAAAACCTCGTTCGCCGATCGCGAGGAGGGACCCGATCCGGCCGCGCTGGCGGAAGCCACGGTGAAGGTGCTGCGCGAAACGAATTATCTGCACCGCACGATTTTCGTCGGCTTCGACTGGCCTGCGTTGTTGCATGCGAAGAAGCTCGCGCCGCAGACCGAATGCTGGTTCACGACCTTGGCGCAAAGCTGGTTCGAGGACGGCCCCGTGCCGCCGGAAGACGATCCGCCGAACGACGCGGTGCTGCAGATGCTGCGGCATTGGGCGAAGACGGGCACCTCGCCATGGGCAGGCGGTTTCGACGCGGTGAAATACGACGGCTCAATCCTAAAGGCGATCAAGGCCGCGGGTGGCGACGGCTGGTTTCCGCCTTATGGCGACATCAATCCCATGCGCGTGTCGTTCGCGCGCGCGCTGGGATTGAAGATCGGCGCATGGACAGTGAACGAACCGAAGGACATGCGCCGCATGATCGGTTGCGGCCTCGATGCGATCTGCACGGACCGCCCAGACATCCTCGGCGATCTGTTGAAATAGTTACCCGCGTGGCACGCCCGGAACCGCGGTGATATCCCGCGCCCATGCGAGCGCGGACTCGCACCAGATTTGCCGCTTCGGCGGAAGCTGTGCACGCTGCTTCACCGCTCCGAGGCGCAGATTGTAGATCGTCGGATTCTCAAAGCTGGCGGAATAGATCGGCGATCCGCAATTTTCGCAAAAGGTCTGTATGCGCTTGGTGCCGCTCTCGGCGGTCTTCACATAGCGCTTCGGCTCGCCGCTCTTGAGCCGGAAATCTTTGGCCAAGGTTGGCACGCTCGCGCGCCAGGGCGAGCCCGATAACGTCTGGCAATCGGTGCAGTTGCAGACCGCGCATCTCTCCGGATCGACATGGGCTTCATAAGTGATGTTGCCGCAATGGCAGGCGCCATCGACTTTCATGCTTGGCTCCTTTGCGCGGACACGGCAACAATGCTGTCGATCCGCTATTGGGGCGCAGCATGTCGCAACTTTTCTCCGAATTCCACATCAAGGGTGTTTTGCTTCGTAACCGCATCGTCGTTTCGCCGATGTGCCAGTATTCGGCGGACGACGGCGTTCCGAACGATTGGCACATGGTGCATCTGGGCGCGCGGGCCATTGGTGGCGCGGCGCTGGTGATCGCGGAGGCAACTGCGGTGTCGCCGGAGGGCCGCATTACGCCGGGCTGTACCGGGCTGTGGAACGAAAAGCAGGCCGAAGCCTGGGCGCCGATCATGCGGTTCATCAGGAAGCAGGGCGCGGTTCCCGGAATCCAGATCGCCCATGCCGGCCGCAAAGCGAGCGCGAACCGCCCGTGGGAAGGCGACAATCACATGAACCCGGACGATCCGCGGGCCTGGGATCCCTTGGGACCGTCGCCCATCGCATTCGGCGCGAATTTGCCGCGCGCGCCGCATGAGATGACCAAAGACGAAATCCTCCGTGTGCAGAGCGATTTTGTGGCCGCGGCCAAGCGCGCGCTGGCGATGGGCGCCGAATGGCTGGAGCTGCATTTCGCGCATGGCTATCTGGCGCAGAGCTTCTTTTCACCCATCGCCAACAAGCGCATCGACGAATATGGCGGCAGTTTCGAGAACCGCGCGCGCTTTTTGATCGAAACGCTGAAAGCCGTACGCGCGATCTGGCCGGAGCAATACCCGCTCATGATCCGGCTTGGCGTGAGCGACTTCACCAAGGATAGCCAGCCGCTGGAAGAATCCATCGAACTGGTGAAGAAGCTCAAATATCACGGCATCGATCTGATCGATGTGAGCCTCGGCTTCAATTCGCCCGATATTTCCGGCGTGCCGTGGGGGCCGGGTTTCATGGCGCCCATCGCCGCGCGCATCAAGCAGGAAGCGGCAATTCACACCGCTGTCGGCTGGTTCATCAACGATCCGCAACAGGCCGAAGAGATCATCGCCAAAGGCCAGGCGCACCTCGTCATGCTCGCGCACAAGGAGCTGGACGATCCGCACTTCCCCTATCACGCCGCGAAGGCACTGGGCTTCGCCAACCCGCAGAATGTATTGCCGCCGCAATATGCCTTCTGGCTGAAGGGGCGTTAGCCTTTCACCAAACCTTCTTCCTTCATCGCCTGACGGACGGCGGGGCGATGAGCGATGCGGGAAAAGAACTCGTGCAGGAGGTTCGATTGCGGAACCTTCAAGTGGTGCGCCCAGGTGGTCATCACGAAGAGATAGCTGTCCGCCACGGTGAAGGTGTCGCCGATCAGGAACGGCTTGTCCGCAAGCGCAGCATCCGTGAAGGCAAAGCGCTTTTCGAGCAGGGCGCGTGCGTCGGCTTTCGCGGACTCGTCCGCGGTTTCGGAGAACAACGGCTCGAAGGTCTTGTGGATTTCGCCGTTGATGAAGGTAAGCCATTCGTAGAGCCGGTAACGCGCGAAGGTGCCACAGGCTGGGGCCAATCCGCTCTCCGGCTTCAGGTCCGCGAGATATTCGAGCACCGCCGGGCCCTCGGTGAGCATCGTGCCGTCATCCAAGATTAGCGCGGGCACATAACCTTTTGGATTGATCTTGTAGAAATCCTCGCCGCTCTCGGTTTTGTGCACCTTGATGTCGACGCGCACCAGTTCGAGCGGGACGCCGGCTTCGATCGCGACGATATGCGGCGACAGCGAACAGGCGCCAGGCGAATAATAGAGTTTCATGCAGCGTGGTCCTCAAAAGCGAACGCCATATGAAAGGTTCGGCTGCGCGCAAGCAATTGGGTCTGTATCCCTTCGGGCGACAGGGGGATCAGAAATGGCCGCCGGTCACGATGTAAAGCAGAAGCCAGGGCTCGATCACGAAATCGATGGTGGCATGGGCGATGATCGGCGGCGTCAGACTGCGCCCGCTGGCAAGGTAGGTGATCGCCATCAGAAGCCCAAGGAAAGCCGTCGCACCCACCGCGCCGATGAGTTGCTTCATGTCCACATGGCCACCCAATCCGCCCCAGCCCATATGGGCGAGACCGAACAGGATTGCGGAAATGAGGATCTGCACGATCCAGTGCGCGCCGCCATCGCGCGCCTGACTCATCACGAAGCCGCGGAATACCGCTTCTTCGCAGATGCCTGCGGAGATGCCGATACCGAGCGCGACGAGAATGCGAAACCACGACCAATCGGTCAGCACCGGTGCGCCGGCATGAATCATGCCCATCACGACAAAGCCGGCATAACCCACGCCAAAGATGAATCCGAAAAGCCAGCCCCAGATGGAGGAGGACATCTGCCAGCCGATGCCATGCAGCGTCTGTCCGCGCAACTTGAGCAGAACGTAGGCCGCGCCGAACAACAGCCAGACCAGAACGATACTGCTCACCGCGCGGACGGCAACGATGTCGCGGGGAGTTTTAATAGCCAGATGCGGTGCGACCGCTGCGCGCGCCATGGGCAGCACCACCTCCAGCACCGCGAACACGACGATGATCAGCCCGATGGCCGTCCACGGGCCGATGCGCGCCGGTTTGATCGGTTCCACGTCCATCCGAGTCACCATCCCAGTTCCGTGCCGATGTTGCCTTGTCCGGCGGCAAACGCCATTGCCCTCCCAAGGGCTGGTTTGCATTTTTCGCCGAAATGTCATCAAAAACCGCCATTCCGGGTTAACAAAAACAACAAGGCGGGCGGCCCGCGGCTCGGATAGGTTCGCCGTGCAATTTGAGGCTATGGAAACAAGGTGACGAAGACCGTCCTTCGCGTTGTTGCGCTGCTGGTAATTCTGGCTGGCATTGTTCTGGGTTTCGTCTATCGCGCCGACATCCATCCACTCGCCATCCGCGACATGATCGCGGGCAATGCCTGGGCGCCGTTGATCTTCATCGGGCTACAGATTGCCGCGAGCTTGCTGTGGGTGCCGCGCACCATTCTGGGCCTCGCCGCCGGCCTGATCTTCGGACTGGCCTGGGGTCTGGTCTGGGCGATCGTCGGCGCAACTTTAGGCGCCGCCGCCGGCTTCGAATTTGCGCGGTGGATGGGAGGGGAAGGCGTTCTCGACCACTCGCCGCGCATCGGGCGCATGATCCAGCGCGCGGAAGAGGGCGGCTGGCGCGCTGTTGCCATCCTGCGCCTGATCCCCGGTCCGCCGCATAGCGGCATCAACACGCTTCTTGCGCTGACCGAATTGTCGTGGCGCGATTATCTGATCGGCTCGTTCGTCGGCATGTTGCCGATCACCTTCGTGCAGGTGGAGATCGGCGCGTCCGGCGGTGCTGTGTTCAGCGGCGAAAGTGGTTGGCTGATTGGTTGTGTGTTGCTGGCGCTCGGATTGGCGGCGTCCTTCCTGCTCAAGCGCGTTGGACGCAAGGCTGGCGAATCCGATACTGGCGCGAACGCCTGAAGCGTGATGATCATCACGCTTCAGATTCATTTGTTTCGCGCGATTAACCGGAAAACCGCTTCACACTTTTCCGGATCGCGCTTTAGCCAATACCCTCGAACAGCGCCGTCGAAAGATAGCGCTCCGCGAAGGAGGGGATGATCGCCACGATCGTTTTGCCTTCCATACCTGGACGGCTGCCCACTTCCAGCGCACCGGCAATCGCCGCGCCTGACGAAATGCCGACCGGGATGCCTTCTTCGCGTGCGGCGCGGCGGGCCATGTCGAACGCGGTCTCGTTGCCGATGGTGATGACTTCGTCGATCACCTTGCGGTCGAGGATGGATGGCACGAAGCCCGCGCCGATGCCTTGGATGGGATGCGGGCCGGGCTGGCCGCCGGAGAGCACAGGCGAGTCTTCCGGCTCCAGCGCGATGATCTTCACGCTCGGCTTCTTCTGTTTCAGCACCTGACCGACGCCGGTGATCGTGCCGCCGGTGCCCACGCCGGAGATGACGACATCCACCTTGCCGTCGGTGTCATTCCAAATTTCTTCCGCTGTCGTGCGGCGATGGATGTCCGGATTGGCCGGGTTCTCGAATTGCTGCGGGATCACCGCGCCCGGTGTGGCCGCCACGATTTCCTGCGCTTTCGCAATCGCACCGCGCATGCCTTTGGGAGCTTCGGTGAGAATGACTTCCGCGCCGAGCAACGCGATCATCTTGCGCCGCTCGATGGAAACCGACTCCGGCATGACGACGATGAGTTTGTAGCCTTTCGCGGCAGCGGCGAAGGCCAGCGCGATGCCGGTGTTGCCGCTGGTGGGCTCGACAAGCGTGGATTTTCCCGGCGTGATGATCTTCTGTGCCTCCAGCGCCTCTATCATCGCGACGCCGATGCGGTCTTTCACGCTGGAGATGGGGTTGAAGAACTCCAGCTTGAGCAGGACATCGGCTTTTACACCGGCCTCTTTGGTGAGCCGATGCAGACGCACCAGCGGCGTATCGCCGATAGTGTCGGTGATGGAGTTGTAGATGCGTCCGCGGCCGGGTTTGTGCTCTGCCATGTTTTGCTCCTGTCAGATGGTGAAATCGGCGGTGCTGCGGCCGCCGCAATCGACGCCCGCGGCGCGCGCCTGCGAGCAAAGGTCTTCGATGGAGATGGCGTCGAGCTGCGCCATCACCTGGTCCTGCAAGCGCGCCATCAGCGGCGTCACCACGCGGGTGCCGAGTTCGGAACGCGGTTCCGGATTCTCCGTCTCGCCGTCGTCGATGGCTTCGGCCACGCGCACGACGTCGCCAATGGAAATGCGCCGCCGCTCGCGAGCGAGGCGATAGCCGCCGCGCGGACCGCGCACGCCTTTGAGCACGCCGGCGCGGACGAGCTGCTGCATTACCTGTTCGAGATAACGCTGCGGCACGCCCTGGCGCGCGGTGATTTCCTTCGCTTGCACGGGTTCGGGCCGCGCGTTGAAGGCAATATCGATGACGGCCTCGAGTGCCAGCATGGTTTTCCGGGAAAGTTTCAACATGGGTGTGCTCAGTTCCGCTTGATGTGGATTCCGGTGGAGCCGAAGCCGCCCGCGCCGCGTTCCGTGGCGCCGAGTTCGCTGACTTCGACAAAGAGTGCGTGTTCGTGGCGCGCGATCACCATCTGCGCGATTTTCGTGCCGCGCTTGACGGAGAAGGGGGCATCGCCGTGATTGATAAGGATGACTTTGATCTCGCCGCGATAATCGCTGTCGATCGTGCCCGGCGTATTGAGGCAGGTGATGCCGTGATTGAGGGCAAGACCAGAACGCGGGCGGACTTGCGCTTCGAAGCCATGCGGCACGGCGAGCGCGATCCCTGTGGGAATCGCTGCGCGCGCGCCGGGTTTCAATTCCATGTCGTGGTCGATGGCCGCGAGCAGGTCGAGACCCGCCGAGCCTTCGGTGGCATAAGCGGGAAGGGGTAGGTCTTTGGCGTGCGACAAGCGGAAAATTTCGATCTTCACGCGGCTTTGCCTTTCAGCGCTTCCGCGATGCGGACGGCCAGCCGCGCACCGACTTCGCTCTTCTTCATTTCGGGCCAGTCTTCGACACCGCTCCTGCTGACAATGTGAACGGTGTTGCGGTCGCCGCCCATGATGCCGGTCTGCGGCGACACGTCGTTGGCGATGATCCAGTCGGCGTTCTTCTTGGCGAGTTTGGATTTGGCGTTCGCCACGACATCGTCGGTTTCAGCCGCGAAACCGATGACGAGACGTGGACGCTTCGGTCCGTTGCCGATGGTGGCGAGAATGTCCGGGTTCTGCGCGAGCTTGATGTCCGGTACGCTGCCGCCTTCGCGCTTCTTCATTTTGCTGTTCGCGACAACATCGGGACGCCAATCGGCGACCGCCGCCGTGAAGATGCCGACATCGACGGGCAAAGCACTTTCGCAAGCAGCGAGCATTTCGCGCGCCGTTGTCACCTTCACCAGCTTCACATGATGCGGCGCGATGAGTTCGACGGGACCGGAGACCAGCGTCGTGTCTGCGCCGGCTTTCGCCAGAGCATCGGCAATGGCATAGCCCTGCTTGCCGGAGGAGCGGTTGGCGATGAAGCGCACCGGATCGAGCGGCTCCTGCGTGGGGCCCGCCGTCACCAGCGCTTTAATCCCGGCTAAAGGGCCGGTCACACTTTCGCGCAGCGCAGCCTCTATCGCATCGGCAATCTCATTCGGCTCGGCCATGCGGCCGGGACCGAATTCGCCGCACGCCATCTCGCCATCGTTCGGGCCGACGAAGAGCACGCCGTCCTTCTTAAGCGTCGCGAGGTTGCGCTGCGTGGCGGCGTGGTTCCACATGCGCACATTCATCGCTGGCGCCATCAGCACGCGCTTGTCGGTGGCGAGAAGGGCGGTGGAAGCGAGATCGTTGGCCAGACCGTTCGCAACCTTCGCCATCAGATCGGCGGTGGCGGGCGCGACAACGACAAGATCGGCGGAGCGCGACAGCTCGATATGCCCCATCTCGGATTCGTCGGTGAGGCTGAACAGGTCCTGGAAAACTTTTTCGCCGGTCAGTGAAGCGACGGAAAGCGGGGTGACGAAGTGTTCGCCAGCCTTTGTGAGGATTGCGCGGCTGGAAATCCCGCGCTCTTTCAATCGCCGGATCAGCTCAAGGCTCTTGTAGGCCGCGATGCCGCCGCCAATGATGAGCAGAACGCTATTGCCGCGCATGGACGCTCCTTCGACCGGGAAAATCCCGCGATTGAGGGGAGTTTATAACGAATAACGAGTGCGAAGTGTAGATATTCGCGCCAGGGAGCTAATACCATGAATATCCAGGTGAAATCCGACCTTCCACCGTTCAAGCCGCTGCCGCAGAAGGCGCCCGACATTGAGATCGAGCGGAAACCCGACGGCACGGTATACATCCGCTCCCGCCATGCGCCCGGCCAGATGCCACGCTCGATCACGCATTTGCTTGAGCAAAAGGCCGCCGCGCATCCCGAGCGCGACTTCATCGGCCAGCGCCAGATGCTGCCCGCCGGCAAAACCGGCGACTGGAAATACATCACCTATGGGGAAGCCAACGCCCGCGCGAACGCGGTGGCGCAGGCGTTGCTTAATCGCGGCCTCGGTCCCGACGCGCCGCTGATGATCCTGTCCGGCAATTCCATTCCCCATGCGGTGATGATGCTGGGCGCAATGAAGGCGCGTGTGCCGGTGGCGCCGGTGAGCGTCGCCTATTCGCTGATAAGCGGCGATCATTCCAAGCTCAAGCATGTGTTCGAGACCGCGAAGCCCAAGATGATCTTCGCGGAACAGGGGCCGATCTATGCGCGCGCGTTATCCGCGCTGCCGCTGGACGGCGTTGAGGTCGTGACGGGGATGCCGATTCCAGATCGCGCCACGACCGCCTATGACGACATCATCAAAACCAATGTGTCGAACGAGGTTGCCGCATCGCTGGACAGGATCACGCATGACACGGTGGCGAAATATCTCTTCACCTCCGGCTCGACGGGCATGCCCAAGGGCGTCGTGCAGACGCAAGGCATGATGTGCGCGACGATTGCGGCCAGCGAAGGTTTACGCGTCGAAGATCCCGATCCGAACGAGATACCGCAAAGCCTGGAATGGATGCCGTGGAACCACATCTCCGCAGGCAATATCGGCTTCAACGGCAATTTGAACGCCGGCGGCACCGTGCATCTCGACATGGGCAAGCCGATCCTCGGCATGTTCGACGAGACGATCCGCAATTTGCGCGAGATTTCGCCGCTGGTATTCGGCTCGGCGCCCATCGCTTTTGGCTGGCTCGCGGAAGCGATGGAGCGCGATCCGGCGCTGCGGGACAATTTTTTCAAGAAGATGCGCTATGTCGGCTATGGCGGCGCGACGCTCAGCCAAGACATCTATGAGCGCATTCAGGTGCTGTCGATCGCATCGACCGGCATGCGCATTCCGCTCACCACCATGTATGGCGCCACCGAGACCCAAGGCGTAACCGTGGTGCATTGGCTGACAGAGCGCGTCGGCCTGATCGGCCTGCCGCTGCCGGGCATCACGCTGAAGCTTGTGCCGAATGGCCAGAAATTCGAAGTACGCGTGAAAGGCGAGACGGTGACGCCGGGCTATCTCAATCGGCCTGACCTCACGCAGAAGGCTTTCGATGATGAAGGCTTCTACAGCCTTGGCGACGCGGCCAAGTTCATGGACGAGAACGACCCATCACAGGGTCTCGTCTTCGATGGCCGTGTGACGGAAGATTTCAAGCTCGACAGTGGCACATGGGTTTCCGTCGGCACGCTGCGCCCGCAGGCCGTGGCGGCAGCCTCGCCGCTGATTCAGGACTGCATCGTGTGCGGCCAGGACAAGCCGTTTGCCGGATTGCTCGCCTGGCCGATCATCGCTGTGGCGAAAGAGATCGCGGGCGATCCCTCGCTTTCCGGCCCGGACGCTATCGTGTCGTCGCCCAAGGTGCGCGCGTTCGTGCAAAAGGCCTTCGCCACGCACAACAAGGATTGCGGCGGATCGTCTGGCCGCGTGAAGCGCGTGATCCTTATGACCGAGCCGCCTTCGGTGGACGGTCATGAGATCACCGATAAGGGTTATGTGAATCAGCGCGCGACGATGGATCGGCG